>VBOJ01000041.1 GCA_005877775.1 Nitrospirota bacterium
CATGGAATGATTGTATATGCAACCAATAAGATATGGCAACCTGCATAGGCAAGTCGCGTTCCCGGGAGTACTGGGCAGGATTAGCTTCTCAATTCTCTGAAAATCGAAGATATTCAGCGGTCTCGATTGTGGAGTGACTCAGAGTGAAAGGAAAGTGACGAGCAAGAATTGCCGAATTAACGGCACGCTGCCGATAGATCGGCGCTCCTGCGAGCCGGAGTGTTTCCACTAAGCGGCCATCAGGCAGGACAGATCATCTCCCTCTAGCCCCTGGCGCGGCTGCACCTCAATACGGCATGTGAAGGGGTCGCTTCCCCTTAACTAGATGACCTGCGGTTTGATTGATCGCGGGCGAACGTTAGACCTAGGCAATTCCGGGACTCCTACCAGCGGTTTAGATAACCGGATGCGAGGGAAGCGGCGTGTTAATTCATCAAGTTAGGAGCCTTGCTACCACGGTGCTACCAGCATGAAGGCGGCGACAACGGCACGGGAGTCGAACCACTCTTCGTTGCCGGCTCGACTCTGAAGCCTGTCTGGCCGACTCCCCCTGCCCTCCGCGTCTCCCCACGAAGCGAGCCTACCCCCTTCCGGACCCCGTGTCCCGAGTTCGAGGGATGGTGGAGGGCAGGTATTACACCTATCGTTGGCTCCCCTGCTCCGCTTTGAAATCCAAGGGGTTGCGCTGGCGGCCTAGACGCTCGACCTGCGGTTTACGAATTTCCGATAACCATTCCACAGACAACCTAACCCCATAAGAAACCATGACACAGGACGCTCTCGACATGGGGCCTGATGGGGCTGGGTTGTCCTGTCCTGGTAGCAGCGTGGTAGCAGATGAGGATGATGGACCTACGGCCCGCTGATTAAAAGGGAGAAAGAGCCATTTTTTGATAAGGCTCGCTATTGCAACGGTTTCCCCAAATTGATTGCAATCTCATTAGCTTGAAGCGTTCCATTAGTTCTATCCTTTCCCGTCGTTTCCTTTCCCTTCCCGCCTAGTCTGGTCACAAAAGTGGTCACACAGTGTGTTGTCGCGTTCCTTGTAGTCCGTCGTCACCGGCGTTCAGTCTTCCACGCCCACGCCAATCACGATTAGAACCGCATAGTCCTGCTTCGTGCAGCCCTCGACCGGAGGCATCGCTCCCCCTGGCGCAACTGGAAACGCAGTCTTCTGCGCGTTTGCCGGCGAGCACAAACCACCAACCGCTGCCGGTGTATAGCGCGCGGAGCGGCAGGCCAGGTGCGTCACGTCGTAGAGCGTCGCGCCTTTATCGAGCTCCCAGCGCCTGTCGCCTTTCCTGTCGGCGGGATGAATGGTCAGCACAGCCGTCACGTCGCGGGCGCCCGTGACCACGTATTTGCCGGGAGGGAGCGGAAAGGTCGGCTGCTCCATGATCAAGCCGTGTTCCTCCAGCCACCAGTCCGTGCCGTCGAATTTCCAGCGCGCCGGGGCGACGCCACCTGCATCCTTCAACCGTTTATAGCTGTTCAGCTCGACGCCCCGAGGACCCGGGTCCAGAGGCCACAGCCCCCACGATTGCGCGCCGCTCCCGGAGGTCGCACCGGGATCGCCCAACGCCGCGATGAACTGTGTCGATATGCGCTGGAACTTCGTCTGACCTCCGCCTGCGGCGTGGGCTTGGCTTCGACTCAGATTGAATGAGGGGAGCACGAACGAACCGAGCAGAAAGAGAACCAGGATGAGCAGATAAAACGTAGAACGGGCAGAAGGACCACCCTCTTTTTTTGTCATCTTTGCTCCTGCGTCTCGTCGCCGATTTACGCGTCGGTTCCACACCAGGGCATGAACGCTTCGCAGGGAGGCCAATTTTAGGCTGCATGGCGTCGGATTCGCAACAGGGAGGAGGAAATTACACGTATTTGGCAGGGGGCAGGATTGCCAAGTGGTGGGATGCGGCGCTTTTCTATGGACAGCGACGAGCGGATTAGAAAACCGCTTCCGCCACCCAACTCAGGCCTACTCAGACTCACTCCACCCCACTCCTGCCAAGGTTTACTCGAATCTCCATGTTTGGCTGGAGTAGGCCTGAGTGAGCTGGAATGAGGTGGAGTTGAGCACAAAATGAGCACAATAGGCTTCCCTACTTGTATTCTCAAATTTGCAGTGGAAGTTTTGGAGCTAGGGTGAAGAGACACGGTCTACGAAGGTAGAGAACAGTTCCTTTTTCACTTTCTCAGCAATATCGACGTAGAAGGTCTCAAGTTTCTCTCCCAAAAGATGTCCGTTGTCGGCTTCCCATTCAACGAAGGTGTGACCGTCGCTTCGATATTCCCAGGAACGCGCATCAATTACAGCAAAATCTTTGACCCGAAACAATCTGCTATTTACCGTAATTGAAACTTCATGTGGACCATCATTCGCTGTACCAATAAACCGCATGCTTGAAAGTGTGAGTTCGAGGAAGGTCTCAGTCCCTGACGTCAGGAGGAATTCATAAAGAGGGGCAGGGTGCGATGGCGTGTAATCGGCAGGGTAGGAGATTTTCGAGAAATGAGGAGTGGGCAAGTCTTTAAGGGCGTGATGTATCTGGTCTCTGAGAGCCTGAGGGATGCCGAGTTCCTGCACAGCGGCTCCCACCTCGGGGGTAAGTTGTGGCGCACCGCTTAATGCTCCCGAAACGGCGCCCGTGACTGAGCCCACAGTTGCACCTGTTGCTGCAGTGGCGAGTGCCAAGACAAGTCCTCCCAGGCAGCCACTAGCGTAGCACCCGCCAGAAAGCCAGATCGCTCCCAGTGAGGCCCCACTCCTCATTCCTTGGAAGGCCTGATTCCCAGCCCCTGCGAGGCGATCTGTAACTCCCGGGCCGGACCGATAGTGCATAAAGGGCGTATCCACCTGAGGCTGCACCACGCCAGGCCTTACGCCTATTCCAACCGAAGATCCTACGATAGATTGTGCTTCGGGCGAAAGCGGAGCGTGACTAGCACAACTCACTATAGTCACGAGGGAGACTATGTGACAGAAAAAGACCCTATTCATCGGCGTCGGAGTTCGTTGATACCCAATCATCATCGAAATCGATGAGGTTCAAAAACCCTGAGCGTTTTGCACGAGAGGACCACTAAAGCCACAACGATTTGCAGTCCAACACCAAGAATGTTCAGAAAGAACTACTTGTGACACCTCAACCCGCGTATAGAATGGAGAGGAATCTCACGGTTGCATGCGTCGGCAATGTTCCAATTTTCTTAGAGCTTCGTCGGTATTTCTGATAAGTCTCAGGTGTGGTAAATAGCTGTGGTGATAGATGGTTACTGGACTAAAAAAAGGAGCGAACAGAAAACCAAAGGGACCATACGGAGGAGGAACCCACTTACCCTCGTTGCTATGTATTTCAAAGTATAGGGCGATGTAGTATGTTTCTCCTCCTTGGAGATCAAGCTTAACTGGCTCATCCTGATACTTATCGTCAAGCGAAAGTGTTAGGTGACCAGGTTCTGCGAGATACACAAAATATCCCCCATCATCTAATTTTCCGATTTTCCTTCCATCGACATGGACATCGTAAGCAGGAGAAGTCCGGTCGCCACCACGCTCCAAAAAACGATAAATATAAATGATCGCTCGATCTTGTGGCTTAGGATCTATTGGCTGAAAGATAGGTCCAGTTGCTTTGTTACAACCAGCGACAACCATCAGAGCCACGAGGATCTCTGAAACGAAGGCTGGCCACCGAAGGTCTTTCATAAGGACTAGTCGAATAAGCCCACTCATCGGCGACCTTCACCTGGTTCCAAATACATTTGTTTTTGGACCGGCCCTAGGATAAGTCAAATCATCCGGGAAATCGACCCACATGAAGTTCCCCTGATTTTGTGGACACCGATTAGGCATAATCAGCCGAAGGAGGTGTCCGATGGGTACGCAGCGACGGAAGTTCACATCCGAATTTAAGCAGGAAGCGGTGACACTGGTCCGGCGGAGTGGACAGAGCGCCAATCAGGTCGCCAAGGAGTTGGGAGTCAGCCAGACCGCGCTGAGCCGCTGGCTGCGCGAGGCCACCACCGCGCCGGGGGGTCCCAAGGGGATGCTGGCCACCGAAGAGCTGCGGGCTCTCCGTCGAGAAGTGACGCGGCTCCGGATGGAGCGGGATATCCTAAAAAAGGCGGCAGCCTTCTTCGCCAACGAGCCCGCGTGAGATATCGTTTTATTCAGGCGGAGAAGGCCCAGTACCCGGTCGAGGTGTTGTGCCGTGTGATGGCCGTGGCCCGCAGTGGCTTCTATGCGTGGTGTCACCGGCCGCTGAGTCGCCGGACGCAGCAGAATCAGGCCCTGCTGGCCCAGATTCGAGAGGCTCACCGCGACTCGGACGGGAGTTATGGGAGCCCCCGGATCCACCGGGACCTGCAGGCGCACGGGCTGCGGATCAGTCGACATCGGGTCGCGAGGCTGATGCGCTGTCACGGGATTCGCGGCGTCTGTCGCCGACGCACCGCCTGGCGGGTGCGTACGACGCCCCCAGCCGTCGTGGCTGCGAATGTGTTGCAGCGGGACTTCCTGGCCGCCCAGCCGAATCAGAAATGGGCGGGGGACATCACGTATGTGGCGACCCGGGAAGGGTGGCTCTACCTGGCGGTGTTGGTCGATCTCTACTCACGCCGCATCGTGGGCTGGGCGATGGCGGAACGACTCACGACGGACCTGACGACGACCGCGCTGACCATGGCGCTGCAGCAGCGGTCAGTCGAGGGCGGCTTGCTCCATCATTCGGATCGGGGCAGCCAATACGCAGCCGTGGGCTACCGGCACCAACTCACCGTGCGTGGTATCCAGTGTTCCATGAGTCGGCCGGGCAACTGTTGGGACAATGCCGTGGTCGAGAGCTTCTTTGCCACCTTGAAAACCGAGCTGATTCATCGGCAGCGGTTTCAGACACGGCAGGAGGCCCAGAGTGCCATCTTCACCTATGTGGAAGGGTTCTATAACCGGCGCCGCCGCCACTCCACCTTGGGCTATCTCAGTCCAGCGGAATTCGAACGGCGGGCATCGTGAGTCGAGGAAGGTGTCCACTAAACTGGGGGAAGTCCAGAGTATTACACTTTGCCACACCTTCGCTTAACCATTGTTGGGCTTGCCTGGAGTGTCAGTCTTAGTCTCTGTTTGGCTGCGTCGGACTCTATCGCAGGCGAACCGATCTCGATTAGACAAATTCTGTCCAATTTAGAGTCTTATCAATTACACGAGGTCACACTGCAGGGTACAATTAGCCAGTTAAAATCTTTCCCCCCTATACCGCAAGAATAGGTCCTCCTGTCTTCACTGCTTGCACTTTCCATCTTGATGACGGAACAGGTTCCGTAGAGGTTCATGTTTCTCGGGGATGTGTGTGGCCTGAACTCAATATTGCGGCCTCCAACGGAGAAAGGGTAGAGGTCCAAGCAATTTTGCATGTCCTGAGCGGCAGTGGGAAGGACCCTCCACCCATCCTGGCGATTAGTACAAGGATGCGGCGGCTGGAAAATAAATAGTTCTTTTTGACCCCTTCTCCAGCCACCATTGATCCTCAACTAAATCCAAGAGATAGCGGCTAGTTCTTCACGACCTTTTTAACACGCCTCCAGACAGCCAGCCTTATCAACCAAATGTTTTGCCATTCTTTGATTTTTAGGATACCGGTATAGAAAAGCTAGAGTTCGCAGGTTCGAGTCCTGGCCGGGGACACATCTGGGGGTTACAACAGGTTACCTCGTGAACAACAGAAAGCAGCCCCAGTCATACCAACGAGTTCCGCTGCTCATCGTCATGATAGTTGTGATCGTGCTGGCGGTTGGGGCCGCTGCGCTTCGTTACGTCGAGGGCCGCCTTGTCGCCTCCGCAGGAGAAGGCCTCGCTCTGGCGGCCGCCGACATTGCTGATAAGCTCGACCGGATTCTCTACGAGCGTTTCGGCGACATCCAGATGTTGGCTCGGGCGTTCGGCTCTAGAGTGCATGACCATGTCTGGCTCACCGAGTACCTGAAATGGGTGCGGGCACAATACCCCATCTACATTTGGCTTGGCGTAGCGGATGCGCATGGCCGGATCGTGGCCGCAACGGACCAGTCCAGCGTGGGCTTGGGCCGCAGCGAGCGCGACTGGTTCAAGGCGGTCCGCGGCAGCGGCGGTGTCATGATGCGTGACGCGCAGCCTTCTGAAGAATCCGGTGGAATCAAGGCTGTCTCTTTCACCGCCCCTATCCTCGGCCCTCGCGGTGAGTTTCTGGGTGCTGTGACGTCCCGTGCGTCGCTTCCTATCATGGAAGACGTCTTCAAGGAGGTCGCCCACACTCTACAAGCGCAGCGGGGAGCGGCTTCGAATATCGAATACCAGTTCCTGAACCACGATGGCGATGTGCTTGTCGATTCGGTTCTGCGACAGGAAGAGGGCGTGAACCTCAAACAGCTCGCGCTGCCATCTGCGCTGTTGAGCGGATCGGGCCAACCTGGATATGTCGCGGAGCAGCATCTGCGTCGACACGTGCCGGTTGTCACGGGCTATGCTCAGACTCACGGCTACGAGCAGTTTACGGGGTTACACTGGGCGGTCCTCATTCGCATGGACCAGAGCGACATCCTGGCCCCCATCCACAAGGTTTTGTGGAGACTGGGGTTAGGAGGCACCGCGTTGTTCGTGCCGGTGGTCGGACTGCTGCTCTGGACCACCAGACGACTCATGTCGGAGCGGGCGCAGGCGCAGGAAGAGAGCGCACGCGCAACTATAGCCGAGGCGTCGGAGCGCGAGAGCAAAGAGCGGTTCCGGCTGACCATTGATCATGCCAACGATGCGATCGTCTATCTTGACCTGAACGGCGTGGTCGTTTGGGCCAGTCGCCAAGCCGCAGCCCTGTCCAGTCGGTCAATGGCCGAGTTGGTCGGTAGTTCCATCCAGTCGATTCTCACCCCAGAAGCCTCGGCTCAGGTCGAGGCGCAGCTTGCAGCCGTCCGTCGGGGGGAACCAGTGCCGCCTCTGGTAAAGTTAGCGTATCTTCGTCCTGACGGCGAAAAGGTCTGGCTGGAGGCAAACATTACCAGCGTGCAGGAACATGGGGGTGTGGTTGGCCGGCTTCTTGTCATGCGGGACATCACGGAGCGCCACAGGGTGGAGGAGGAGCGCGAGAAGCTTATTCTCCAGCTTCAAGACGCCCTGGGACAGATCAAAGTCCTCCAAGGAATCTTACCCATCTGCGCACATTGCAAGAAAATCCGCGATGAACACGATCAATGGCAGCCGCTTGAGATCTATATCAGCGAACGGTCCAACGCCGATTTTAGCCACGGTCTTTGCCAGGAGTGCTTGGACAAACATTATCACGATTACACTTAACTGACCTTGTCCTTGAAACCAGTCCAGGCCCTAGACTGTGGTTCTCGGTAGTTCAAACCGAAGGGTTCATAAAGTATACGGTTCGGGGAGCCCATTGTGCTCATTTTATGCTCAACGCCAACACATCGCACACTACTCCACAGCTCTCCAGCCAGAGTTTCAGGTTTTAGCGAAACTTGGCCAGAGATGGCCTGAGTGAGCAAATTCGTGATACGTCACCCTATTTTCGAATCGAAGCACTGAGGCGTTTCAGCCTCTGGAGATCGCCAGCAACCAGGGCTTCCTTTTTCCCTCGACTCCAGCCCTTGACCTGGCGCTCGCGTGCTACGGGTTCTGCTTCCGATTGGAACGCCTCCGAGTAGACCAATCGGACCGGTCGGCGCCTGAACGTGTACGCCGCGCCCCGGCCTTGGTTGTGAGCTTTCACCCGGCCCTTGAGATCGAGAGTTGACCCAACGTAGAAGCTATTGTCGGAACAGCGGAGGAGATAAACGTAGCACACAACAGGTGACAGTCCCTCGACCTCCCTCGGGGTCGAGCCTGAGCGGGGTCGAAGGCTCGACGCGGCTCGGGACACCATTCGACGCGTCGGAAATCTCCAGAATGGTGGCTGGCCTGCCATGTCTTCGACCCTGAGGCTGCGGACTTGAGCTCAGCCGAACGGCTGAGTCTCAGGCTCAGACCCGAAGGGAGCCCCTCGACCCCCCTCGGGGTCGAGCCTGAGCGGGGGGGTCGAAGGCTCGGCTACGCTCGGGACACCATTCGACGCGCCGGAAACCTGGAGAACGGTGGCTGGCCTGCCATGAGCCCCTCGACCTTGCTCGGGGCACCATTCGCCTCGCGGCTAGAAGGAAGGTGGCCTGCCATGAGCGAGAGGGGGAACCATTCCCAAGAATGGTTCCCCGCGAGCCGAATGGTGGAGGGCAGGGGATTTGAACCCCCGACCCCGACGTTGCGAACGTCGTGCTCTCCCAACTGAGCTAGCCCCCCACCTTTTCCTTAGCTCGTCATTGAGGCAACCGGCGATCTCCCCACTGGCGCTCGCTAACCCTGCGAACATGCCGACGAAGCTGCATGCCGAAACAAGGGTGCCGCCCACTTTTTCCTTTCGCGCGAAAAACGTCCGGCTTTGCACCACCAGGCAGGTGGCGCGCCAGAGCACCAACAGGTCGTGGTGATCAATCGCCGGAAGCGGTGTCGCTGCGCGAGACTTTCATCCCATGGTCTCCAGGCAACGACACTGTGCGCAGAATATGGTTGCGGCCCACCTGATCCCTTAGCTCATGACAACGGGCCGGCATTCCCGCGACCCATATTCGCTAACCCTGTTCACAGGCAACGACACTGTGCGCAGAATATGGTTGCGGCCCACTTATTGATAGCTGCTTGATAGCAGGAGACGAGCGCCGGAGCTTCTTGACCGCGGGAAATGCCGGGCGGAATTGCCAGGCGCGAGTACCGCGGAGGAGACGGGGAGGAAGTTTGGCGCTCGTCTGATCAACGACCGAGCGGATTATACACGACCTCTTGACGAGAGGCTACTCTCAGTTTATCGCGTCTGCCATGCCCCACTCTGCCAACGCCTGCTCGTTCAGGATTCGCAGAAACCGCGGGCGTAGTACCAATTCAAAGACCCCGTCTTTATCCGGAAAGAGCGACAGGATCTGCTCGCGGGTGCGCTCGATCAACGCGAGGGCCTCCTGACGGCTGAGGGAGGCATAGCGAAGCCGGTAGGTCGTTAAGTCCACCAGCAGGCGGAGCCGAATCATGCGGATCTGCTCTTCGATGATCTCCTGACGAGTGGCCATCGTTTGAAGAAAGAGCTTATGGCGTATAGCTTATGGCCTATGAGCTAAGAAGAGGGGGCTGTCGGTCACTGCAAGAGTTCATGGCCGGAGGCCGCCAGCAAGCGGCTCTCCCAATGATGACTTCTCGTTTGCAGCGATCTCGTCGGGCGTGGCCATCAGCCATAAGCCATCGGCTCTTAGCTAGACGGACTGACGAGCGCGCCCATCTCGGTATCGGAGGCACCGGCAACGCAGACTCGCCGTCCCTCAACCCGCAAGCGACCTTCGGCGTAGAGCTGGACCGCGCGGGGATAAATCCTGTGCTCCTGCTGAAGAATCCGCGCCGACAACGTCTGTGCGGAATCCCCTTCCAGAATCGGCACAGCCGCCTGGATGATGATGGGCCCCTCGTCCACCCCCTCGGTTACAAAATGGACCGTGCAGCCAGCGATCTTCGCACCCCAATCCACCGCTTTCTTCTGCACCTCGAGGCCTGGGAACGCCGGCAACAATGAAGGATGGATATTCATGATCCGATCTTTGTACGCACGAATCAGGACCGGGGTGACGATTCGCATGTACCCCGCCAGCAGCACCAGCTCAACGTCATATTTTCTCAAGACGTCCAGGACTGCCCGGTCATAGGCGTCGCGACCGTCAACCTGACCGGCATAGGGTTTCGGGTCGAAGAACACATCAGTCAGGCCATGCCGGCGGGCGCGGTCGAGAGCCTGCGCGTCCTTCTTGTTGCTGAGCACTACGGTGATCCGAGCATCGAGCCTTCCAGCCTCAATGGCGTCGATGATCGCCTGGAGGTTCGACCCGCGCCCCGATGCCAGCACGCCTACACGCAGCTTTTCTTGGCGCACCTTGCCTGTCGGCCGTTCACGCGACATACTCGACCCGCCTCTTGCCCGGCGCGCCGGCGACAATCTCGCCGATCCTGTATCCGCGATCTCCGAGTTCGGCAGCCCGGGCGATCAATTTCTCGACGCGATCCTCCGGCACGACCAGCGTGAGGCCGATGCCCATGTTGAAGACCCGGTATAGCTCTTCCTCGTCCACGTTCCCCATCTTCCTAAGCACGTGAAAAATCTGCGGGACTGGCCAGGCACCGCGATGCACCCTCGCCCGGCAGCCTTGCGGCAGAATGCGGGGGAGGTTCTCCGTGATGCCTCCACCGGTGATGTGCGCGATCCCCTTGATGGGATAGTCCGTAGCTAATGCGAGAATCTGTTTCACATAAATGCGCGTTGGGGTCAGCAACACCTCGCCAAGCGGCTGATCGAGTTCAGAGAGCCGGCTCTCGACGGTCAAGCCTCCATCCTCCAAAAGTACTCGCCTTGCGAGCGAATAGCCGTTGCTGTGCAGACCCGTTGAGGCCAAGCCGACCAACACATCGCCCGGAACGATGTGCTTCCCGTCGATGATTTTGGATCGATCCACGACGCCGACCGCAAAGCCCGCCAGGTCGTACTCACCATCCGCATACATGGATGGCATCTCAGCAGTCTCGCCGCCAATCAAGGCGCAGCCAGTCTGTTTGCATCCTTCAGCGATACCCTTGACGATTGCCTCGGCCTTCGGCACAGCCAGCTTGCTCGTAGCCAGATAGTCCAAGAAGAACAGCGGCTCGGCCCCGCTAACCGCCACATCGTTGACGCACATCGCAACCAGGTCGATCCCGATTGTGTCATGCCGGTCCATCAGAAAGGCGATCTTGAGCTTCGTGCCGACCCCGTCAGTACCGGACACCAGCACCGGCTCCGCGTAGCGGTCAGCCTGGAACCGGAACAGCCCGCCGAACCCGCCCAGATCGGTGAGCACTTCGGGCCGGAAGGTCGAACGTACCAGCGGGGTAATCCGTCTTACGAATTCGTTTCCGGCTTCAATATCAACGCCGGCTTGACGATAGGTAGTCATATCCAGAGAGTGCTGAGTGATGAGTTATGAGTGCTGGGTTGACTTGGCCAACTCAACACTAAGCACTCACACCTCATAACTGAATCCGATGATGGGATCATACCGGAGGCTGAGGGGATGGTCAACGAACCAGCTCCACTAACGTTTCCAATCGGCGGTTTGTGGAAGCATGTCAAATGGCTGGATACGAACCGGCTTCTCAATCGTGACCGTTAGCGTGTAGTTAGTCATCACTTCATCACTCCTGGTGGAGGAAATGGGGACAGCTTACCGCTCCAGGCTGCTCAAATCGTCCATCCAACAAGGCCGCAGGGAGCACGGCGCATGAGGCGTACGGTTTTCGGTACGTCGCAGGGAGACGTGCGACCGAGAACGCACCTGGGGCCTCTTTTCAGTAGCCTGCTAGTTTTCCGGGCGCAATTCCACGTTCAGCATCTTAATCTTCCGATGCAGGTGGCTGCGCTCGATCTTGAGGTCATCAGCGGTCCGGGAGATGTTCCACGCGTTCTCTCGCAGCTTCCTGGAGATGTACTCACGTTCGAACGCATTACGGGCGTCGCGCAGGGAGTCGTAGGATTTGGCGGCCACTGCGGACCCGGACTGGGGGGCCGATTGCGTCGCGGGACGCGATTGCAGGGACAGTGCCGCATGGGCGGCTTCAATCACGCGACCGGGCACCATAATCATCAGCCGCTCGATCAGGTTCCGCAGCTCACGAATGTTGCCCGGCCAGTCATAGAGCTGCAAGGCCTCCAACGCGTCCGGTGCGACCTCCTTCACCTTCAACCCCTGGTCCTCGGCATGGGTGTGCAGAAAATGCCGGACCAGCAACGGGATGTCCTCCGTTCGCTCGCGGAGCGGCGGCACGTCGATGGGGAGCACGTTTAACCGATAGAACAGATCCTCCCGGAAACTCCCCTTCTCGATTTCCTTCGCCAGATCCTTGTTGGACGCGGCGATCACACGGACATCCACTTTGATGAGCTTGGTCCCGCCCACCCTGGTGAATTGCTGTTCCTCCAGCGCCCGCAGAACCTTCGCTTGCGTACTGAGGCTCATATCGCCGATCTCATCCAGGAACAGCGTCCCACCGTCCGCCTGTTCAAACTGTCCTCGTTTCTGCGCGGTGGCCCCCGTGAAGGCCCCACGCTCATGTCCAAAGAGTTCACTCTCGATCAGGTTCTCCGGAATCGCCGCACAGTTCACGGCGACGAACGCATGCTCCCTCCTCGGACTCTGCTGATGAATGGCGCGGGCGACTAATTCTTTGCCGGTCCCGTTCTCTCCGGAGATCAACACACGGCCGCTCGTGGGCCCGGCCGTGAGGATCAGTTGGCGAAGCCGCTGCATGGCTGGTGAGTCCCCGACCAATTCGAAACGGCGTTCGACCTTGGTCCGCAGGCTGAGGTTCTCTTCCTGCAATCGGTGCTGATCCAGCGCGTGCCGGACTCGGAGGGTGACGTTCTCAAGAGAGAGCGGCTTCTCAATATAGTCGTAGGCGCCCAGTTTGATGGCTTTGACGGCCGTCTCAATGGAACCGTGACCCGACATCATCATTACGGGCACCCTCGGCGCCTGCTCCCGCGCGCGCCGCAAGGTTTCCAGACCGTCCATCTCCGGCATCCAGATATCCAACAACAACAAATCGGGCGGCTCGGTCGTCATGAGCTTCAGTGCCTCAGTGCCACTTTTCGCGACTGTGACGTCGTACCCTTCATCCTCAAGGATCTTACTGAGCGAATTCAGGATCGGGACTTCGTCATCAACAATGAGAATTGACTCGGCCATGAGTTCCCTGTTAGGCGTGAGGCGTTAGGCGTACAGGAGCATCCACCTGGTCCCGCGTCATCGCGTCTGTCGCGAAAGACGCAACGACGCGAAAGACGCATCCCATCGCCTCACCCCTTACGCCTCACCCCTCACGTCTTCTAAACTGGCAGCTCGAACGTAAACACAGCGCCTTTCGGCTGATTGTTACCGGCCTGGATCTGCCCCTCGTGGTCCGTAATGATCCGGCGCACGATGGCCAAGCCCAGACCGGTGCCGGTCCGCTTGCGAGAAAAATACGGCACGAACAGCTTCTCCTGGTCTTCAGGATTGATACCCGTCCCCTCGTCGGCTACGCTGACGACGGCTTTGTGTCGCTTGGTATCATATCGGGTGGTGACCCAAAGTCGGCCTTTCTGGTTCATCGCCTGAATCGCATTGTCGAAGAGATTCACGAACACCCGGTTGATCTGTTCACGATCAAGGTTCAGCTCCGGCAAGGTCTCATCCAGGTCCAGCATCCATTCCAGATCCCGGTGGGCACCACGGTAGAGCGCCACCACTTCCCGGATCACCTCGTGTAACGACTCCCGCGCCATCTGGGGCGCGGGCATCCGCGCAAACTTCGAGAACTCGTCGACCATTCGCTTGAGGCCGTTCACCTCGTTCACGATGACTTCCGTGGACTCATCGAAGATGCTTTCGAAATCGGCCGCCTTCTCGAAGAATTTCTTGCGCAGCCGTTGCGCAGAGAGTTGGATGGGCGTCAAGGGATTCTTGATCTCATGAGCGATGCGCTGCGCCACTTCCTGCCAGGCCGCCGCTTTTTGCGCCTTAATGAGCTCGGTCAGGTCCTCAAAGACCAGCACGAAACCCAGGTCCTTGCCGGCCTCGTCTCGCATGCGGGAGCAGTTCAACCCAATCGTCAGGAATTTTCCCTGCGCCTCCATCGGCCCTTCGAGCGACAGGCTGTCTCGCGCATCGGCCAACATGCGGTCAAAGGCGCTTTGGAACAGATCCAGCCCGAATTCCTTGAAGGCTTCGCTGACCGGGCGACCCCGCAGTTGATCCCCCCACACGCCGAGGATGCGCTCGGCTGAAGGGTTGAAGGTGGTGATGAGGCCGGTCCGATCAATCGAGAGGACGCCGGCAGCGATCGTGTCCACGACGGCCTCGGTGTAAGCCCGACGTCGATCCAGTTCCAGGTTCGAACGCCGGAGCGAGACGTTGGCATGCTCCAGTTTCGACTTGCTGCCCTTCAGGTCCTCGGTCATCCTGTTGAACGAGTCCACGAGCGTGCCGATCTCGTCCGTGGCCTTGACCGCAATCCTGACGTTCAGATCGCCCTGCGCGATGGCCTCGGTCGCCTCCGCCAACCGCTGAATCGGCACCGTGATACCACGCGCGACATAGAACCCGAACCACGTGGCGCCGAAGAGAATCAGCACCGTGACCACCGCGACGAAGAGATAGGCCCCAGCCTTGATGGGATTCTTCATCGCTTTAATCTGCTTGTAGGCCTCGTACTGTCGGCCGATCCCCTCCATCTTGGCTAACAGGGACTCTGGTACATAGGCATCCACCACGACGACGCCGTCCACTTCACCGCGCCGGACATTCGAGGCAATCGGGACTCCTGCCCGCACCAGGCGCCCGTTCTGAGCCTCCTGCACGGAAGTCAGCTCCTGTTTACCGCTCAGGACCTGCAGGACCAGTTGCCCGATCGGGAGATCCAGCACCATCGCCGGGACCTCGGGGTCCAGAGCCTTGGTGAGGGTTTCCATCTTGGACGAAAAGACTTCCACGCCGGCGACATGGTGTTCCGCGCGTTTCCTGGCCATCGCTGCCAGAAGCAAATCGCGCTGCTCTGATGTCATCAGGTCTTCACGGAAGATCTCATGACTGATCGCCCGAGCGGCGTTGATCGCCAACGCAATATGTCCCGCGTGGTGCATCCGAGCAACCTCGTAGGAATCGTTGAGGACGTGTTCGATCTGCTCGCTGAACCAGACATCCACCGCCTTGTTCACCAGCCCGCTCGCCACGAACGCCAGCAGCACCGTAGGGATCAAGGAAAATCCAATGAACGCCGCGACCAGCTTAGCCCTGAACCCCGATCCAATCAGGTGGTGCCGTCGTTCGAAGTAGGCCTTGATCAAGCTTCGGGACAGGAGCAGCGTCAAGACCACCAAGCCGATCAGGTCCAGGTTCACCAGCAGCAGCACGAAGGCATAGCCTGTGCCCGGCACCAGCGAATCGGAATCGCCACTGCCCGGCATCGTGTACTGTGAGTAATAGACCGTGAGGACTAAACAGGGAACGAGGAGCAGGAGAACGATCCACACGGGACGCAAGTGCAGCCTCCGGCGATCCACCTCCCCGCTCGCTTCACTGGTTCGGTAGCGCGCCCGTTCTGGGAGCTTCGTCCCTTCCGGCTGAGCACTTACCACAGGATGTTCCTCAGCCGACCCTTTGGCGGGCCCTGACAGCCTTTTGCCTGGTTGGGCTGGCTCAAACGGATCAGGCATCAGAACCTCTCTTGAGCTTGGCTGGCGAACCAGGCCGCATCAAAATCGCGGTACCGATCATGACACACCGCCTCAAAGGCACTCGAGAAATCAGGCGTAATGGAAAGCGCTTGTAAGAGTTTCCGCACACGGTCCATGCCGTATCGGCGAATCAGGGCCTTGGTGGCTTGATAGCTCTGGGCATAGGCGACGGTCGCTCTGCGCGGAGGCAGTTCCAGAAAATCGCCATGGAGGGAGTTCAGCGGCCCCACCTCCGCCGCATGACGCGCCAGCACCTCGCGGCCCCAGGCGTCGGCCCTGCCTTCCAGGCGCAGCGCCAACCCTTCACTCAACCAGGCAGGGGCATGCCCGCCGCTGAGCCGATCAACAAGCGCATGGGTATATTCGTGGCTCAGAATTTTCTCTGCCGCCTGCCGGTCTCTCGTGATCCCTCGCATCGGCAAGTGGATCTTCCCGTCGAACAGGCCGCCCGCCCACCCTGGGCTCAGAGTGGCGTCCTGAAACTTCCGGTCAGGATGCAATATCACTAGAAAGGGCTCGACCGGGAAATACGAGAAGGTTCGTCCGACCTTGTTGTACACGATTTCCAGACGACTCGCGACTTCATGCACCCTGCGACGATCCATGGAGCTTTCAAACCTCACCGCAAAATGCGAACTGTACAGACGATCAAACCCCGCATCCGCCTGGAGTTCGCGCTGGGCTGTTACAAGACGGGCCTGGAGCGTCACGTCGTTGGGGTCTTGCCGTCGGGCTGTTTCATAATGGCGAATGGCCGTCTGGACCTCGCCACGGCGATAATCCACGTCGCCTAACAGTTTGTGGGCCTGGCCGACGGATGAATCAAGTCGGATCGCTCGCTCCAATGTGGTCACTGCCAGATCATCCCTGAATAACCGGTGTTGGCACAGCCCGAGCCCGACCAGAAAGGCCGCGTCATCCGGAAACAGTTCGGTAGCCTCGGCGAACGCCAGCATCGCGCGCTGATATTGACTCTCTTTGACCAGACGCCAGCCGGTTTCTGCTCGAGACAAGGCTACCGTGCGACGGTCTGTTATCACCGGGCTTCTCGCCTTGAGCTCGGAAACAGCCCGTGCAGAAATTTGTTCCGCGACGACCCTGGCCACATTCCGGCCTGTCGCAGACTGCGGTCCCTGCGTCACTGCCGGCCCAGCAGCCAGGCTGGCTTGACCAGGCTGAGCTAGTACGATCCGGCCACTCTCCCCGACGACCCAGGCAACACCGAGCCCTCCGGCCAAGACGAGAAGTCCGGCAACGCCCTTGGACCGCAACAACGACCGGGTCTTCATCGGTATCATGTTAGCAAGAGACAGATGGTCTTGGCTTGCACCGCCGGTCTGACGGGAGAAGACCGACAGAAACGATAGGCGCGCTGGGTTGGAACACAGGAAGGGTGGCGGCGGCCGAAGCGGACTCGAGCCTATGGCGATTTCGTCGCCTGCTTGCCCGACGCCAAATCCACATATTTGATCCGCAGGGCATACAGCATGTCCCCCAGTACCGCCTGCTCATCGGAGGTCAGATTGCCCCGAGTCTTGCTATCTAGAAGGGAAAGAATGTCGATGATTTCTTTGGCCTGTGACAGGTTGACTTGCGGTCTTTCCTGCTGCGGATCCAGTTGCTCACCCATGAGCATCAGGGCCGAGGTGCCGAGCGAGAACACAAACGAGGCGAAGGTGAGCGGAGGCGCTGGTTCATGGGGATGAGCCGATTCTTGTGACCTCTCCGCCGGACTCGGCTTCGGCTGGGACGCGGAGGCTGTGGATCTGTCTGGGGCAGCTCCCGCCCCCTCGGCCCCTGAGCGACGATCCCGGATCACGAATCCTCTTGGTTCCTCCTCACCCATAGACTGAATCCCTCATGCTCACGACAGTCGTGGCGTAAAGTATCATACGTCCGATCCTTGGCGCAAGCAGAAGGCAGATTGATACAAGCGGCGAAACGGGTATAATAGCCGCGCGTATGTCCGCATCAGGCAAGGGGCGCGAGGCAATGGGAAATTCCTCTCGCCCATAGCCACTAGCCATTTTGAAAACATGTCCGAACGGTTTGATGAACTCGTACAATTGATGGCCAAGCTCCGGGCGTCGGACGGGTGTCCATGGGACCGGAAGCAGACCCATGACTCTTTGAAGCCCTACTTGCTCGAGGAGACCTACGAGGTTCTCGACACGATTGACCGGAAGGATACGGGCAAACTGAGGGAGGAACTGGGCGACCTCTTGCTGCAGATCCTGTTCCATGCCCAGATCGGGACCGAAGCGGGCACCTTCACGATCGAGGAAGTGATGCGCCAGCTTGCGGAGAAATTGGTGCGTCGTCATCCACACGTTTTTGGCAAGACAGAGGGAGACCCCCTGAACCCCGATCAAGTCTACCTCCGATGGGAACAGATCAAGCATGACGAACGAAAACGCACCGGCGGAGCCGAGTCCGCCCTGGACGGAGTGCCCCAAACCCTGCCAGCGCTGCTCCGCGCATTTCAGGTTCAGGCCCGCGCCTCCCGCGTCGGGTTCGATTGGCCGCACACCCGAGAAGGCACGAACCAAGTCATGGACAAAATCGAGGAGGAAGTGCGAGAAGTGCGCCTGGCTCTGACCTCGTCGACCGGTGAAACTCAGCGACGCGTCGAGGCCGAATTCGGAGATCTCCTGTTTGCGCTCGTGAATCTCGCCAGGTTTCTGAAGGTCAACCCGGAGGACGCGCTGCGCGGGGCCACCAACCGATTTACCGAGCGGTTTCAACAGATGGAGGCGGAAGCCAGTCGCTCCGGCAGGACACTCGACTCGATGTCTCTTGCCGAGCTGGACGCCCTATGGGAAAACGCCAAACAAAAAAGGGGCACCGGACTGAGCTGCGAGGCATGAGGACCGAGACTCAGTCCTCTTAACTCAGCCCTCAGGCCTTCTCATGGATATGGAACACGAGACTGACCAACCCCCGTCGGCAGCAGGCTCAGGCCCTTACGAGGAAGGCAAGCGCGCCGGCGCCCATCCACTTGTCGTGATTGTTGGCGTCATCGTCGGCCTCTGGCTCTTGATGTGGCTGTATGTGCCCAGTTCAAAGCAGAAGCCAGGCACGATGCCTGATCGCCTTCCCACCGCGGCGGCCCCGGACCAGGACACGGCTCCCGTGATGTTTCACGTCAAGACCACGATTCCTGAATTGAATGTGATCATTGTGATGGTTCCCCCTCAGGCAACCGACAGCCAGGTGGTTGGACTGTTAAATCGGCTCCGGCAAGCCCGTCTGAACAATACGCTGTCCACACTGGTGCCGGCCACCACGCCTGGGCACAAACTCGGCGATCACGCTGTGGCGGAAATTTATGTGTTCTCGGACGCGCGGTATGGCACCCAGGCGGCGGTCAGTGTCCTCGCGCGAGGAGCGCACGCACCGGGCGACTTGTACCCTCAAGCGATCCCATTCGAGACCGCCATGGAACAGGTTCGAGGACACTATCGGATTGACCTGAATGATACAGGCAAGCCCGACCAAGGCTCACTCGGCTTCGCAGACGAGTCCGGAGTGCATTCCAAACACTACCAGCGCGTCTTCTGACAGAGCTTCTGGCGAACCCAACCTGCACCTCGACGCACAGGCCCATCGAGCAAGAGCTGCCAAGGGTCAGCAGCCAGTCTCCGGGCTCATCGAAGCGTGGAGCTTGTAAACAGCTTGTGCGCAGGCATTCGAAATTTCCTGGTGAATTTCCTAGGGGAAAAACCTATTATCCTACATATTGTGGTGGAAAAAACGGGTACCCCAATGACTAAATCTTAGGCAGGTTGCAGGGTTGGCCGCCAGGTGAGGGAATTCTCACTATCGAAAGCAGTTGTCCACATGCTTGTCCACAGATTCTGTGAGTTGTTTAGAGTCCCACTTTCTCACGGATCTCTTCCCGCATAACGGATCGAGTCTCATTCATCCAGATCTCTAACCGCGCAAAGAGATGACCCAGATCGCCCGTGAATGGACCGATCATGACATCGCGTCGTTCCGAGAACATACCCTCCTCACTGGCGATCTGAAATTTGCGGTCTGCAATCCGACGAGACAGCATTCGAGTGACCAGCAGTTGCTGCCCAGGACTTCCCCCGCTCACGCCCAACACCTTACCCTTGAGGTACTCTAGTTCGTCGGCGATCGAAATCTTGACCCGCACCCCTTGTGGCGTAGGCCAGTTGGGGCGTTGGATGGAATAATCGTACGAGAATGCAGGCTCACGGGGCTCACGGTACGGTCCACTGACGTTCAAAATCGTCACTAGGGTTTCCATAGGAGTGCTCTGTTGATCCCCCTGACGTCACGCTTCTCGGCGGCGGGTCAATCCTCAGACCTCGCGCTGCGCGTTTCGTGACGGCTGAATCTGAACCAGGTTGAGCGTGCCAGCGCCTTCGGTCGGACCACGCCAGCCTTGCAGGCCCTCCTGGATGTTATAGAGATTCGTGTACCCCCGCCGGCTCAGAAACCCACAAGCGGAGCGACTTCGTTCGCCGCCCATACAATACAGGAACACCTTCTCCGCCGTCTCAGGGATGTCAGTCTTATAACGTGTCTCCAGCTCTTCAAATGGCACCAGCTTCGCTCCCACCACGTGTTTGGCCGCATATTCTTGCGGGGTCCTGACGTCCACAAACAGGACCTTCCCAGTTGACTGCCTCGCCTCCTGTTCAAGAACCTGCTGCGCCTCATCGGTCGTCACATCCTGATACAAGCGACCCTCAAGGATCATGTCGGGTGGGACACGTCCTCCAGCAGCCAACTTGGCAAGATGCACCCGAACGGGCTCCACCGCCTCTCGAATCTCATCCGGGATTCGCTTGAGCCGGCTGCTGGTATAGTACTGTTCACGCTTCAAGTGAGCCGTGTCTTTCGCGAGCTTCCATGCCCATCGCAGCGCAAGCAGAGCGACGACCAAACTGAAACCCGCGACTGCCCAAAGTGCTCCTGCCATGGCAACCTCCGTGTCACCGTTCAGACAGTCAGACTGCGGAATGATGAATGCTGCAACGTTCAGTATTCATGATGATCGGGGGCACCACGCGGTCTACTATAAATTCGACCTCGGCCTTTGGCAAGTTCGACTGAAGCCTGAGCCATCTCACTGACGCGCTGCCACATACCGAATCACTTCCGCCGCCGTTTCACTGCCGTCACGGATGCAGTCAGGGATGCCGACGCCTCGGTAGGCCGAACCAGTCAGATAAAGCCCCTGGTAGTTACCCAGTGACGACTTGATCTGTGCAAGTCGATCCAGATGGCCCAAGGTATATTGCGGCATCCCTCGTTCCCAGCGGTTGACCTCAACGTAGATCGGCTCGGCGGCGATGCCGGCCATGCTCCGTAGCTCCGCTCGCACCTGTTGCACCAGCCTCTCGTCGTCAGCCTTGAGGATGGCCTCTCGGCCGACCCCGCCGACGTAGCAGCGGATCAGCGCCTGCGCGGGAGGCGCCCGATGAGCCCACTTCAAGGAGGTCCACGTGGCCGCAATCAGTTCACGTCCTTCCATTCGCGGAACGACGAACCCAAACCCGCCGACCGAAGATCCAAGCGCATCGGCGGCGTAGGCCAGTGACACCGTCGCAGTAGACGCATATGGAATCGTTTCCAGCATCCGGGCCGAAACCGGACTGAGGGGCCGGACCAACTCGGCCGACACGAAGGCGGGAGTCGCCAGCACGACCGCCTCCGCAGACATGGCCGAACCGTTCTCCAGTACGACATCATAGGTCCGGACACCCGGTCGGCCAGCACGTACCCTGATCGCCACGACCTGCCGCGCCGGCATCAATGTCGCGCCGGCCCCTGCAATCCGTCCAACCAAGGCTGTGACCATCTCCCCCAGGCCATTCTGGACCGTCACGAACATCGTCCGGCTTGGCGAGCCGTGGCGCGGCCCTGGCCCAGCCGTGCTGCGACCGGCCAGCATCCCGCGAATCAGGCTGCCATACTGCTGTTCCATTTCCAGGAACCGGGGAAACGTCGCCTTGAGACTCATCTGCTCTGCATCGCCCGCGTAGATGCCGGCCATCAGGGGTTCGATGAGTCGTTCGAATGCCTCATGACCAAGCCGTCGCCGGAAGAATGAAGCCAGCGACTCATCACCGGCCCCACGCCTCGCCGGAAGAACGAGGTCCAGGGCCATCCGCGCAATCCCGGACCAGGAGAGCAGCCCGCTCCGAAACAACGGCCCGAGTTTGGTCGGCACAATGACCACCAGGCCTTCGGGCAATTCGCGCAGACGCCCGCGTGAAAAGACGAAGGTCTTTTTGTGCAACTCGTTCGTGTTGATCAGCCGGCCGGACAACCCCAGTTTTCCACAGAGCTCAAGCGCCCAGGGCTTCTGTGAGAGGAACGAATCAGGACCGGCCTCGATGATCAAGTCACCGACCTTGTGCGTGACGATCTTGCCTCCCCATCCAGATTCCGCCTCGATCAACGTGCAGGCCAGGGGAATGCCTGCCTCCGCTGCCCGCTCCTGGAGCGCAAAGGTTGTCGCCAACCCGGCGATCCCACCACCAACAATAACCACCTGTTTGGGAGAACCTGTCACGGGAAGGGAAATTACCGTACCAGTGATGACTCGTGCTCTTCAAGGACGGATGCGAGGGTCTCGATCAGCGTCATGCTTGCGTTCAGCATGGGGATCCGCTCCAGTTGCATGCCCTTGGATCTAGCCAACCGCTTGAACTCAATATCAACGTCGTACAGGATCTCGACATGATCCGAGATGAAGCCGATCGGAGCGATCAGCACCTGGCGGTGGCCGTCGCGGTGCAGTTCCTCGAGTATCGACTCCACATCGGGGCCGAGCCATTTCTCACCGGACCGTCCTTGACTCTGGAATGCGAAACGAGCCGTCACCGGCTTGAGCAGTTCGCACACCGCCTCCATCGTGCCGCGGACCTCTTCCGGATAGGGATCATTCGTCTGGAGGATCCGCTCGGGGAGGCTGTGCGCGGTAAAGATGATGGGGACGAGCGCTCGTACCGCTGCCGGAAATTTCTGCAACGCGGCCGCGATGTTTTCGGCGATCGCCTTCACCAGCCCCGGATGCCGATGCCAGCTTTGCACGTAGCTGACCGGGAAGTCGCCCCCCAGTGCCATCCTCGCCTCCTCGACCTTGCTGATATAGGCCCCGATACTCATAGAGGAGTACTGTGGGGCCATGCAGAGACCAATCAGCCGCTCCGGTTGGTCATCCAAGAGCTCGGCGTACGCCTCCTTAATATAGGGATGCCAGTGCCGTAGCCCGACATAGACGCGATACCGCTCCCCACCGGGGCCGTTCAGCTTCTGTTCTAGCCCTCGCGCGACTTCGCGGGTAATCCCGAGCACGGGCGACTTGCCTCCCGTCACCCGATAGCGCTCGCGAATCTCCTCCACGAGTTCGGGCGGGGTCGGCCGTCCGCCCCGCACGTCGAGCAGGTAAGGCTCGACGTTCTCAAGGCGGTCTGGCCCCCCCATCGCCATCAGCAACACCGCGATCGGCCTCTGCGCTCCTGACATTTTCAGCCTTCCTCTCCTCCTCCAAACCAGCTATCCACTCGAAACCGCACTGTCTTACAGCGTCGTGCAGAATGGCAAATGGTTAATGGCTAATGGTCGATGAAGAAACCTGAAGAAGGAGGCTCTATCGATCTCTTCATTGACCATCAGCCATTCGCCATCAGCCATCGGCTCTCACCTCTGGCTTAATTTATGGACCATCTCCACCGTCGCGGCGACGGATTCCACCGGAGTGTTAGGGAGGATCCCATGACCAAGGTTAAAGATGTGCCCGGCACGACCTGCAGCCCGCTTGAGAATATCCTCCACCCGTCGTTCGATCTCATGGAGCGGGGCAAACAAGACGACCGGGTCCAGATTGCCCTGGATCGCCACATCGTGTCCAATCATCGCCCAGGCCTCGTCCAGATGCACCCGCCAGTCCACACCGATCACGTCGCCCCCCGCCTCCCGCATGAGCTGAAGCAAGGCCGTCGTGCCTGTGCCGAAGTGGATGAGGGGAATGCCCTCATGCTTCAATCCGTCGAAGATGAGCTGGACATGCGGCAGCACATACTCGGCATAATCGTCTGGCGAAAGGCAGCCAACCCAACTATCGAACACCTGGACAGCCTGGGCCCCGGCCCGGATCTGGCGGCGCAGGTATCCGGTGACCACGCGCGCCAGTTTGTCCAGCAAGCGATGCCAGGCCTCCGGCTCCCGGTACATGAACTGCTTGGTCTCGATGTAATGCCGAGAGCCACCGCCCTCGATGGCATAGCTGGCCAGCGTGAACGGCGCCCCCGCAAACCCGATCAGCGGGACCCGGCCAGCCAGGGCTTGACGGGCCTGTCTGATTGCGTCCGCTACGTAGTCCAGTTCACTTCCATCCACGACCCGCAACCGCTCGACCGCAGCACGGTCCCGGACTGGGTGATGGATCACTGGCCCTTCGCCTTCCTCGAAATCGAAGCGGAGTCCCATCGGTTCCAGCGGCAGGAGAAGATCGGCAAAAATGATGGCCGCGTCGAGCGAAAAGCGTTCGATGGGTTGAAGGGTCACCTGCGCGGCCAGCTCGGGGGTCTTGCACACCTCGAGGATTGAGTGTTTGGCCCGAATGGCCTGGTATTGAGGCATGTAGCGGCCGGCTTGCCGCATGAACCACACAGGCGTGCAATCCACCGTCTCGCGGCGACAGGCTTTCAGGAAACGATCGTTCATTCCACTCACCCGCCCCAGGCGCGCCCGGAACCCATTGCATTCCCGGAGCAATGGGTGCCCGCCGCTTCCCGACAGTTCGGGCATTCTAGTGGCTGTGTGAGAGGGGTGTCAAATGACGTCGCGCACTGCGCCGGTGTCCATTCTTCTCCAATTAACGACGGGTTGGGAGTCGCAGAACCGATGGCGGATCATTGCTTGACACGGGTCTCCTGCTTCGGCAGTCTGCCGACTATGACCAAGGCAAGGCCGCTCCGCATCGGGATCAGCCGGTGTCTGCTGGGTGATCAGGTCCGCTAC
>VBOJ01000026.1 GCA_005877775.1 Nitrospirota bacterium
AGACGGTCGAAGTCGCGCTCAGGAAGAGGGGCCCTTATGACGAACTGATCAAAGAGTTCCGATGCGGCTATGCCTTCGTGTTCGACATCCTCATGGACATCGGAGGCTGGCGAGACCTGCACCGGCACCGCCGTTGCCAGCAGGTCCAGCAGAACTTCTCGACTCAGCATGGCTATGAGGTGCCGCCAGCCCTAACCGAGGCTGGTCTGGCCAAAGACTATAGGGCCGCGATGGACGCAGTGAAGATGGACATCGAGCAGTTGCGCAAGTCCCATCAAGAAGCGGCCCTCTACGCGGTCCCCTTCGGCTTCAAGGTTCGTTGCCTGTTCAAGATGGATTACGCCGAGGCGGAGTATATCTCCCGGTTGCGATCCGGGGTGAAAGGCCACTGGTCCTACCGCACCGTGGCTTGGCAGATGAAGCAGAAGATCGCGGCACGCTACCCCTTCCTCGGCGACCAGATTTGGGCCACTCCGCCGGATGTGGAAGACAGCCTGACGCGCTGATATACTGCCTCCATGAAAAGTCGCCTTCAGTTCGCCGGCCATCCGCTCCACGTGATGGTAGTGGGCTTTCCCATCGGGCTCTACACCACGTCGCTGGTCTGCGATGGCCTATACCTCCTCCTCCATGAAGCCTTTTGGTTCCGGATGGCTTTCTGGGCGATCGTGTTCGGATTGATCACACACCTGAGCGCGATTGCGACCGGGCTGCCGGATTTCCTGGCGGTCATGCGGGACCCTGAACAGAAGGATGCGCGGCGCCCTGCTACCTCTCACCTTGTCTTCGGCATCGGTCTGCTCGTCGTTCAGGGATTGAACCTGGCGTTGCGAAACGGCGGAGATGTTCCAGCCGGCGGGTCCGTCGCCATGCCCGTGATCGCGAACGTGATCGCGGCCGCGCTCGTCGGTCTGCAGGGATGGTACGGAGGCGAACTGGTGTATCGGCACCTGGTCGGTATCGAGCTGCCGGAACCAGTCGGGCAAACGTCGGCCGGAAAGCACAAAGACAAGAAACATCATTGATGGCTATTTACGCAGACCGGGTCCGGGATGCAGTCCTTGCAGGCGATTGGCCCTCGGTGTTCCGGGAAGCCACCGCCTGGGTTGAGGACATCTCACGTGGCCCAGAAGGTGGATCGTTAAGGGACCCGCGCGCCCACTTTGCGTTGAATGTCGTGCACCTCATCAAAGGCGAGTTCGGCAAGGCCTGGAAGCTGTCTGCCACGTCACTGCAGGAAGCGAGCGACATCGAACAGGTCCGGGATTGGACAGAGGCGATACTCGCACAACATTTGGAGAATGCGAACGTCCAGCTCGTGATGGGGCTGTTCCTTGCACAGTCCGGGCAGTCTGAGCGGTCGGTGGATCGGTACAAGGACGCGATTAGGCTGGATCCCCACTCGCCCTATCCTCACTATTTTCTGGCGCAAATCCACGAGCGTGCGAACAGGATGGAGATGGCGATTAAGGAGTACCGAGAGGCGGTCAAGCTGAATCCTTCCTATGCCCCTGCCAGGATGAACCTGGGCGTGGCCTATCAGGAACAGGGCCGGCTCGAGATGGCGATTCCTCAGTATCGGGAGGTGATCAAGCTCAACCCGAACGATGCGGTGGCGCACGCCAATCTCGCCTGCGCTCTGGCGGAACAGGGAAAGCTTGAACCAGCGCTCTTCGAATATAAGGAAGCACTTCGGCTCAACCCCCGCGACGCGGAGGTCCACTTTGCCCTCGGCGGCCTGTATGAAACGAAAAGTCGATTGGACCTGGCGTTGAAGGAGTACGAGGCGGCGTTACTGGTGGACCCGGACTTCGCGCCGGCGCTCACCGCGATCGGTTGGATGCATTTCGACAAGGATCGGAAACATGAAGCCATGGAGTACTTCAACCGGGCGCTCAAGGGGAACCCGGAAGATGCCAGAGCCTACTTTGGAGTAGCCAGGATCTATGCAGAGCGGGGCAAGGCGGACCTGGCGATGGAAAACTATACGAAGGCTCTCGAGCTGGAAAAGGATCCGGATCGAAAGAACGCGATGCTCACCCACCTCTACAAGGAAGGCAACACCCTGGCTTCCTGACCACGGTCTGGAGCGACCGCGGATCGTCGGCCTAGAGATCGCGGATGAGGCCTTGCAGGACGGTTACCTGGGTGATGGGGTCGCCGGCGTTTTTCAGCTCGGCTCGGATCTGCTCTTTGAGGTAGGAAGAATAGCCGATTTTCTCGACGAGGAGTTCCAGGAAGCGCTCAGGCGGCAGGAGGCTGTGGGCCTTCAGTTCAGCCAGGGTCTCATCGCTGACGGGCACGTAGGTGCTGCTGATGTGGCAGACGACGTTATAATGACGCCCGTTCCCGATCCGTTCGAACCGCAACCCTTTCACGTCTGCCTCCCGTTGAAGAGGGCCTCATTCTAGACAATCGAGATCCAGAAGACAACTAGCTTTCTTTTCCCTCACGCGTTAGACTCAGAGCGCGGTTCCTGAGACAGAAGACCATGTTCGGGGTACCCTATGCGATGCCTGCGCGTCATCGGGCCGTTCATCCTGTTCCTTAGCCTACTTGGGTCTCTTCCGCCGGAGTCTGGTGAAACCAAAGGCCTGACTGGGAAGGCTGCCTATGAGCCGCCCGATGGGGAGGACCGGCCTCCCTTGATCCAGCTCGCTCAAAAGAGCGGAGAAAAGGCTGTCGTTGACGAATTGTTCAAGAAGATTCTCGGTCAGGGGTTCCTCATTACCCTCGCCACTGCCGATGAACTGAAGGCGCGGGCGGAGCGGCAAGAGCCTGAGCAAGTCGTGCTCGACGTCCCAGTCACAATCAAGGCGTCAGAAGGAGTCCAGGCAGCCATAGATAAGACGGCGCAAGATCTCGGGGGACTGAGCCTGGACGCTGTTCTTGAGCTCGACATTGGAATGGTGAGATTGCAGGCGCGTGCGGTCAGGGTCAGCAGCGATCCCCAGACCCTTGAATATCTTCAGCGTCGGGTCGGCTCCCTCGTGTTCGTGCTGGAACTCGTGTTGGACGATGGGGAAGTCTATGAGTGTTCATCCGCCGATATTTGGCGGTTTCCGATCACCCCGGTCAGCCAATTGTTTGCATATGGTGGGAGGCCGACCATTCAGGGTCTTGGCATCTCTCCTGAGTTTGGCATGAAGGACTACGGATTCATCGCGACTCGGAAGAAGCCGATCTCATTCACCTACAAGGCCTTGATGCAGGAGACAGATTTGAAACGATTGACGAAGGTGCATGGCAAAGTAATCGAGCGCAAGGGTAGCGAAACTGAAGGCCAATGCAAGAAGACAGGGAAGACCGCCTCAGGCAGGTAGGAACCGCTTCGGCCACTTTTCACCATGCCGATCGTGGAACGAGACCCATGGCGTACACAGTACTTCGAGGGCGTGGCCTGCCCGGATGGCGTGACGATCCCCACAGATGACGCCGAAGCCTATCTGCTCTATCCGACCCATCGCTGGATCTATAACAAACTCCTGATCTGCGAAACTCAGGGGCTGGAGCATGGCCCGCATGGGCTCATGCCGTCTCGGTTTCCTGTGTTCAGCAAACCCATTTTCAACCTGAAGGGAATGGGAGCCGGGAGCAAGGTGATCGAGAGCCCGGGGGCCTACGAGCACGAACAGACGCCGGGGCATATGTGGATGCCGCTGATCGTCGGTGAGCATGTCAGCACCGATGCGGTGGTGGTGGACGGGGAGCCGAAGTGGTGGCGACATACCATCGGCAAGGCATTGGACGACGGCATGTTCGATTACTGGACCGTGCTGGCGGAGCCTCGACCTCAGATAGAGGCCTACTGCGGAGAGTGGATGCGCCGCAAACTGAAAGGCTACTCCGGGATTGTCAATTTCGAGACGATCGGGGGGACCATCATTGAATGCCACTTGCGCATGAGCGACCAGTGGGTTGATCTCTATGGGCCAGGGTGGGTCGAAAGCGTCGTCAACCTGTATGCCAAGAGATCTTGGGACTATGCGGATAATGTTCGTCGGATCGGGTACAGCGTGGTCCTCTTCGGAAAACACGGTGTCCGTTACGGTCAGGTGGACCGCAGCATGGTTGCAGAAGGCCTGAGCCGACCGGAGATCTCCAGCATCCAGATGACGTTTCATGAGGACAAACTGCCGGACGCCCATTCCATGCCGCCCGGAGGGTTCAGGCTCGCGATCGTGAACTGCTGGGATCTTGACGCTGGAATGGCAATCCGCGAGTGGCTGTCGCTCATGTTCTGGGCGACGCCCAAGTGACCGCCCCTTTGGCAAACGCCTCAATCGCGTGAAAAGTCAGCCGACCCCTCTCCCTCTCATATTTCTGCGTACATTCCTCTCTTCCTTGCCAGGAGCATGGCGGTGAAGATCGTCGAGTCGTTTCCGCGTAAGGTGCGCGAGATCGAGAACTGTTGGATCCCTCTGTCCGACGGCTGCCGCTTGGCTGCTAGGATCTGGTTGCCTGAGGACGCAATGGAATCCCCGGTGCCGGCGATCCTCGAATACCTTCCCTATCGTAAGCGCGACTGCACGCGGGGGCGAGATGAGCCGATCCATCACTATTTCGCCGGACAGGGCTATGCGGCGATTCGCGTGGACATTCGTGGGTCAGGCGACTCGGACGGCCTGCTTCGGGACGAATATGTGAGACAGGAACAGGACGATGCCGTCGAGGTCATCAGCTGGATCGCCTCCCAACCCTGGTGCACCAGCGCGGTCGGCATGATGGGTAAGTCCTGGGGCGGGTTAAATGCTCTCCAGGTTGCCGCACGCCAGCCTCCGGCTCTGAAGGCGATCATCACCGTCTGTTCGACGGACGACCGTTACGCGGATGACGCCCATTACATGGGTGGCTGCCTCCTGAACGAGAACCTGGTGTGGGGTTCGGTGTTGATGGCGTTCGCGGCCTATCCACCGGATCCGGTACTGGTCGGCGAGCGCTGGCGCGAGATGTGGCAGAGCCGCCTTGAACAGGCGGCCCTGTTCCCTGAATGCTGGCTTTGGCATCAACGGCGTGACGCCTATTGGAAGCATGGTTCGGTCTGTGAGGATTTCAGCCAGATCCAGTGCCCGGTCTACGCCATCGGAGGCTGGGCGGACGCCTATTCAAACGCGATTCCTCGACTGCTGGCGGGCCTCTCCTCTCCGCGTAAAGGTTTGGTTGGACCCTGGGCGCATGTCTATCCGCACGACGGTCTGCCGGGTCCGGCAATCGGTTTCCTGCAGGAAGCCGTCCGCTGGTGGGACCAGTGGCTCAAAGGAATTCACACGGGAATCCTGGACGAGCCGATGTACCGAGTGTGGATGCAGAAGAGTGTTCCGCCACAATCATTTTATGACGAGCGTCCTGGGCGCTGGGTGGCGGAGACCTCCTGGCCCTCGCCACGAATCACGGCGATGCGCCTTGTCCTCAATCCTGGGCGGCTGGGCGCGGAACCGGAACCCGAAACGCAGCTCACCATTCGCTCGCTGCAAACCGTTGGCCTTTCCGCTGGCGACTGGTGCAGCTTTGGCGTGGCGGGAGACCTGCCGGTGGATCAGCAGGAGGATGACCGTACGTCGCTCGTGTTTGACTCCCTCCCTCTAGGAGATCGGCTTGAGATTCTCGGCGCGCCCGTTGTCATGCTGGAGCTTACGGTTGATCGTCCCCTCGCTTTTGTCGCGGTCCGGCTCAATGACGTGTCCCCGGACGGCTCTTCGACCAGAGTCACCTACGGCCTGTTGAATCTCACTCACCGGGTCAGCCATGAGCACCCCGAGCGCCTGGAACCAGGAAGGCGGTATCACGTGCGCATGCAGTTGAATGACATTGCCCATGCCTTTTCTGCCGGGCAGAGGATTCGCGTCGCGATTTCGACCAGCTTCTGGCCTGTGGCCTGGCCGTCGCCGGAGCCCGTGACCTTGACGGTGTACACCGGCGTCAGTTTCCTGGAATTCCCAATCCGGCCACCAGATCCCCAGGACCAGCTTCTGCCTCCATTGGGGGAACCTGAGCGCGCGCCGTCGCCGCAGCCCAGTGAATTACGCCCGATGCCAACCCAACGGACCATCACGCGTAATCCAGCGACCAACGAGACCGTTTATTCTGTCGGCAGTGAGGGAATCGAGTCTGACGGGGCCGCCCTTGTCCGGGTGGACGCGATCAATCTGGAGGTGGGGCATAGGATGGTCAAACGCTTTCGGATCGGCGAGACGGATCCGTTGTCCGCCTGCGCCGAAGTCATCCAGGCAACGGTGTTCAAGCGCGGCGCCTGGTCGGTCCGGATTGAAATTGACACCTGCCTCTCAGCGTCGGCAGAGGCCTTCCAGTTCCAGGCCCACCTGCATGCCTACGAAGGCGATACGCTCCTGCTCTCCAAAAAGTGGACTCGCAAGGTCCCACGCGACCTGGCCTAGAAAGTTCACCTACAATGCCGGAGGAAGGATTGCATAACGCCGCTCAGACCGGTGATAGTGTGGAATATGTTGCAGAGGAAACGGTCTAAAGTGTGCCTTCTTTGAGTTGGTAGAGCTGGTTGTCCTCAACTCGGTAAAGGAGCGGGGCTACCAGGATTTTCGCTTCCAGCCAGGGCCCTTGCGCGTGAGGATTTTTATCACAATTTAGCGCACAGGAATAGGGTCCAATGGGCGGTGGGTCGAAGGAGTAAAGCCCCGTCCGGCCAGACGGGGCTTTTATAAGCCAAGAGGGAAGTTGCCTCCACTTCGCTTATAGCAGCCTTTCAAGCTCGTATGACTTGTGGACGCTCGGGCCGTCAACACTCAGGCCATGTTCTTAAGGATCTCCGTCCCGTACTCGGAGCACTTGATTTCCTTGACGTCCGTCCGGCTCTCTTCTCTCATCAGCCGGGCGAAGTCGTAGGTGACGGTCCCGGCGTTGATGGCCTTGGCCATCCCCTTCTCGATCATCCGGGCCGCTTCGGCCCAGCCCATGTGTTCGAGCATCATCACACCCGACAGGATGACCGAGCCGGGGTTGACCTTGTCCTGCCCCGCATACTTCGGCGCCGTCCCGTGCGTGGCCTCGAAGCAGGCATGGCCGCTCAGGTAGTTGATGTTGGCACCATAGACATCGTTACACTTCTCACCGGCGAGCACTTCAAACCATCCGATTGTCCGACTCCTGCCGCAGGCCTTTTCCACCGCGGCGTCGAACACGCGAACGGACGCTTTCCAATCACCAAGGAGAAGAGCCGTTCCTTAGGCAATCGCGTCCACGATCGCATTTAGGGTTGGACTTGGACGCATCGCTTTTGTCGTCTTCTCCTGATCGGGATGATAATACCCGCCCATATCGACCGGTTTTCCTTGGGCGCCGAGCAGCTCGGCCGTAATCTTGGCCTCATTCTCTGCCAGCTGTTTGGCGACTTTCGCAAAACGCGCTTGAAGGTTCGTATCGTCGGTCTGCTCAGCCAGGGCTTGCGCCCAGTACAACGCCAGATAGAAATGGCTCCCGCGATTATCAATCTCACCCACCTTGCGGGCCGGTGACCTGTTGTTTTCCAGCAGCTTGGCGGTGGCCCGATCGAGCGTATCCGCCAGAATCTTTGCAGAGGGATTGTTGGATGCCTTGCTCAGATGTTCCAAGGATGGCGCCAGCGCCAGGAATTCGCCCAGCGAATCCCAGCGTAAATACCCTTCTTCCTGAAACTGCTGCACGTGTTTGGGGGCCGAGCCGCCGGCCCCGGTCTCGAACAGGCCGCCGCCGTTCATCAGCGGGACGATCGAAAGCATTTTTGCGCTGGTCCCAATTTCGAGAATCGGGAAGAGGTCGGTGAGGTAGTCTCGCAACACATTCCCCGTGACGGAAATGGTATCTTTCCCCTCTTTGATCCGTTCCAGCGAGAACCGCGTCGCCTCAGCCGGAGACATGATTCGGATGTCGAGAC
>VBOJ01000027.1 GCA_005877775.1 Nitrospirota bacterium
AATCCCAGCCCTGGCAGAGTACGTGCCATCGGAGAACGGGGTGAATGGCACGAAAAGGTGACTTCGATCCTTCCGTACCCCTACCACCTGGCCTTGACATTGCCGCTATTCGTCGGGCGATTGATTACATAGAGCGGGAGCTTGCAGATCTTGTAGATCTCTATTACGAGCAGGCGAACGTCTTCAGTGCTCTGGTCGGCATCTACGGCACAAAAGCTCTCGATTCAGTCAGCAACTATGAAAAACACCGTCATATTGACACGGCGCAACAACGTTTCCCAGATCTGCGTAGGCGAGGCTCCGGCCAGAAACCCTCACCGAACGAATCCCTCAAAAGCAAGGGCAGCAAGCGGCCTTGGGCCATCTAATCCCACTACGACCATCCCGGATGGTACATCATCTGGCGATATCTCATCGATCCAACGGAATCCCTCGAACGCGGCATACCACTTATCATCTGGCGTGTGGACGTGGTCTTTCTCAAAAAGTCAAATTGGAAGTACGAGAAAAGCGGCGCCGGCGAAGCAGGTGGTGGGAGAACTCACACTTTCGGAGTGAAGAACCCAGCAGAGAAACTAAGCGGCAAGGCTGTCTACCAACGCAAGGATGTAGTCATCCGTGATGGAAAGCCCCTCCCTCGCAACGGGGAATGAGCGTACCAGAAACGGCTCCTACCGCCCTGAAGCCACACGCAAGAAACGTCGCGCGCCCCGCCTCGCCATGTGGAATCGCGAGACCTGACCCTGAATCTTGTTTCACGATTCCGCACACGTCGACGGCAACATCAGTGCCCGCGGGTGCCAGACTGGCTCAGCAGAAGATCAGCGTGTGATATCGTTCCTCGCGACGGACAGTCCCTCGGCTACCCTCCACCACCGCACATTCCAAGCGACTGGCCTGGGCTACTGCGGCGACTTCTTCTTGGCGGCTCGTTCTGCTGCAGCATCGGCTCGGGCTTTCGCTTTGGCGGCTGCCGCTTCCTCCAGGGCTTTTCTTCTGGCTTCCAGGGCTTCTTGACGAGCCTTGTTTTTGGCCTCCAAGGTATCTTGTCTGGCCTTTTCCTTGTCGGCGATGGCTGCCTCGACGTCGGCCTTCGCTTTGGCAGCTTCGGCTTCGGCACCGGCGAGCATGGTCGCGACGCTCATGTCGGCCCCCGGCGCTATACGGAACCGCTTCATCACATCGCCCACCGGTCCGACGAATGTCAGCACGCCGTCAGGCCCGACATCCCACGCTGGCGGTGGCTCACCGAAATTAAATTGCCCCCCGGGGTAAATCCATGCGGCTTGCCCGCCGTCAATTCGATCGCAGCGAACGACGGGCTTGCCGTCGAGGTAGGTGACCGCTTCGATGAGCCCAGGCTTGGCATTGGCTCCGGTCGCCCGCTCCAGGGTCATCCAGTAGACATGCTGGCTGTCGGGCGTGAATGCGCGGTAGCGGAGGTTCATGTTGTTGTCGCTCCCGAACACGTGTTGCCCATCCACGAACATACCTTGCGCGGCCGGGCGAGCGAACTGCGCTAATACTCCCTGTTTGGGATCCACAGACGGTTTGTTGCCCCACACGGCAACGCGTTTGTTATCGGGGGTAAACGCGAACTTGTCTCCCCGTAAACCGGTCGGCTTCCCGTCTAGATACATGGTGCCACTTGGTGACGAGGCATAGGCGTAGCGCGATCCATCTGGGCTGAACTTAACCGAATCGCAATTCGCTTGCTCGTCAATCCGCTCCAGCTTGCCGTCAACGTACAGCCTGAAGCCGCCGGGCGGTGGTGACTGCCGAAGGCCACAATAGGCCACGCGTTTGCCGTCGGGGCTGAACACGAACTTGGCGTTACTGTCAAACGCCTCCGACTCCTCCTCGTTGATCACGACGAAGAACTTGCCGCGGCTCTGTGCCACATATGCCACTTTCGACGAGTCGGGCGAGAACGCCAGCATTGAGTCGGGCTGCCAGATGCCGTCGTACTGCTGGCCTTTCTTGCCATCGACGATCACGAAGTTCACGTTGGAAGCCATGCTGCACACGGCGGCGAAGCGTTTGCCGTCGGGACTGAAAACGACTCTCGGGATGCTGGCGCAATCGCTGCCTTCGACTTTCTTGCCGTTGACGACGAGGAATTGACCGGGCGGGTTAAGGCGCTGTACCACGGCCGCAAACCCGTTGCCCACCGGCGTCATGACGAGCTGGCTGATGCCGTCGGTTTTCATCTTCAACTTGCCGTCCACCGCCAAGCCCACGATCCCGCCTTGGCGGACGAAGGAGAACAGGTGTTGGCCGTCGGCGGTAAACGCCAGATTGTCGCCGACGTAGCCGGCGTCCTTACCATCGACGACCACAGTGCGCTTGTCGCGGGCGATCTGGGCGACATACGCGAACCGTGCACCGTCGCGGGTGATGATGGGATCGGTTGTGCCCTCCGTGCCGCCACCCCCCGAACCGTAAATGCCCGGCATCTTCTGACCGTCCACCCACAACTCGTAACCGCCGAAAACAGAACGGGCAAACATCAAGTGCTTGCCGTCGTCACCGGTGAATTCGAGGAGCAAATTGACGGTGCCGCTGGGACCGGCAATCGTCGCGGCGCTTACGATGCCCTCGGAGGGAAGACGCAAGACCTCTTTACCGTCCGCTATGAGAACCCATTCCTTGCCTTGCCGCCCGATGTAGGCGAACCGCTTGCCGTCTTTGCTGAAGATGACAGGACGCGCGCTCATATCAGGCGCCGTGCGACCCGCCCGCAAAGCAGCCTGCTGCGCCTCGAAGAAAGGGCGAGGATCCACGTAAGCGGCCGTGGGAGCTACGATCTCATCAAATTTTGGCCCCTCGACGCCATCCACGATGACGGCCACCCGGCTGCCCTTGGGAGCCACCGTGGCCAAACGGACACCGCGCAAGCTGACGACGTACGGGCTGAGGTTGTTGTATCCTTCCGCCACCGGCCCGACGACTTGCTCTTCGACTTTTACCGCGGCTGAGACGCCGGCACTGAGCGGACTGAGCGCGACGAATACCGCCACGCCGCTCATCAATAATGACCACGGAGCAGGTTTCATGTTGCCCTCCTTTCGCACCGGGACGAATTTGTGAGTCCCTCTGATTTCGTCCACCAGGGCCCGGCACTCAATGCCGCGAACCCTGCTAGTCTACTTTTCAAAAACGCGCCATGATCGGAATGGAATAGCTGGAATCGCGTCAAGACAAAACCAGGTGTGGGACAAATCGGTATCGGCTGAGAAAACGGGGACAGATTACTGACTTACGTGGGTCGTGTCAACGAGACTGGTCCGGCACCAGAAACGGGACGGAACGCACGCCGCCGCGCGCCCCGCCCCGCTCCGCGAAATGGTCCCTCACACTTTTTTTTCTTCTCTACTCCACTTCCGGCAGCTCATCATCGATTGAGTTCACGACGTTCTTCATCTCCTCATCGGAGACTGGAAGATAGTAAAGTTCTTCGCCGGCTTCCCGCATCTTCTCCAGATTCAACACGGTTCCGGGTGCAAGGTCCTCACCTTTGCCCAACTTCCCTCTGACCGCATAGATCACCCATCGGGGTCCCTCCAGAGACAGGACTAGATAGGCGAAATCGGATGCAGCCAGAATGGTGTGCGCCCCCAGATGCGACAGTGTGCCATAGTTGAGGACTAAGCCGCCGCCAAGTCCGTATCCAGCGGGAACGATTACCGCCTTGTTCAACTCGTAGTACCCATAGGCCGCCGCCGCGGCCACCGATGCCGCGGCTCCCGTCGCAATGGTGGTACCGGCAAGCGTATTGCCGAACACATGGGTCGACACCGAAGCCACTTCACCGGTAACGCGCAAGCCGCCTCCTGTAACCGTTACAGCGGTACCCGCCGCTACCCCGACCGTGCCGCCTCCCACAGCAATGCTTGCGGCGGCAAGCGGAACGCCAAAGTACTGGATGGTTTTCCCCGCAGCGTATCCACTTCCTTTCACGACAACGCTCGCCACGTGACTGAGCCCTTTTTCGCTGTACCCGACCAAGGTCCCTGTGCCGGTGAGGGCTGCGGCGCCCACGTTTGATCCCGTGAAATCCAGCAGGCTGTATATCCCTGCCACCGCTGCCATGCCGGTTGGCGCGACCAATTCGTATCCGGCTTTTGACGCGTTCCACCCCACCTCCACCGCCAACTCCGTGGTCGCCGTGCCTCCGCGCGCGACAACCATCACCGGAAATGCCACGGCGTTCACTCCGATATAGCCGATCGACGCTGTGGAAATCTTGCCGACGGGTTCGACAATGGCATCCCACAAGAGTCCTTGCAACACCCATCGCAACGATCGTAGGGCTGCAAGGCTGATCCCTGTGGTGTGGTAGTCCGCGAGTTCCATTCCTCCCTGGCGAAACGACTTCGCGACATCGGATGGATACCCAGCTAAGGTTTGTCCAATTAGATCGATCATTTTCTTGGACCATTGGCCTCGCTGTTCGTTGTCCTCGCTCACGCTGGCAGCAAGGTTCAGTTGGTCGAGCTTCGCTCCGACCGCCTCGCCTTTGGATTTCATTTTGGAAGGGATCGTCGCATACCCTTCAATGAATCCTTTGATGCCGGAGGAGATGGCGGCTGCGGATCGCGCTTGTCCGCCACGGGTCAGCTCTGCCGCCATTTCTAGGGAATTATCGACGATTTTCGTCCCCTCCTCGTTCAGCGCCTGACCGACCTTGTCACCAGTCACCTGAGCTCGTTGCGCCAGCTCGACGCTATAACGACGCAGATCGGCAGCGGTCTCTTTGGAGAACTCCCAGGACTTACCGATGATCTCCCTGCCCCGCATTGATCCTCGATAGATCAATAAAGTGCTGTTGTCGCGCGCAAACTGCTTGATCTCGTCTGCCACATGGCCCGTTGCCTCATGCATCCCTTTCGCTACGCGGAACGTGAGAGTGGTGCCTTCTGAGACGATGTACACGGAATCCCGAGCGCGCGTCAGCGCAAGAAGGAAGGAGTGTCTTGCCCGAATCCCTATTAGCTCAATGGCCAATTCGATGGTGCTTGGTCCCGGAGGAATCAGCCGAATCGAAGTGTGAGGCACACGAAAGGCGCCATTGTTGTACAACGAGATGTGGCCCTCTTTGACCAACTTCTTTGTCTGCTTTAAGGGGTCGTCGGGTTGCGTCGTTGCGCATCCGACGAAGACCGCGACAGAGACAATCGCTATGACTGCGGAACAGAGGCGTGCCTTCTTAGTCGTTCTGGCAGGTGCCATCGCCTTCCCTCATGTCGCATGGTATCTGTGGAATGACTCCTCGAATGACGGCGGGATCCTGCGAGATTATCTCAACCTTTACTCCTTCTTTCTCTCTGAGCTTGTTTAAATCGACGACCGCCCCGACCGGAAGTTCACTCGCCGGCGCGCTCTCACTTTCGATTGAAGCACGAGATCCCTCACGCGCCTTAAGCCGCCCCGTGACTTTGGCGATGACGAGGTTCGGCCCTTCCCAGGCGAGCAAGATGGCAGAGTCAGTCACGCCCATGAATAGATGAGCCGGGATTGCCGACAAGGCGTTGTAGCCAAGCACCACTCCCGATGAGGCCTGATTGATGACCACTTTGGTCGTACCGGAGACGGCGTCATACACTACAAAGCCGACATACCGTCCAGTTTGGAGAGCTGATATTGTGGCCGCCTCGCCAGTCGCATATAGGGGCGTCCCCATCATAAACGCGACCTGATTCATCGCGCCAAACGTGCCTCCGCTCACATAGGTGATTGGGACCGCACCGAGCGAGAGCAGGGCTAATCCGCTCAGCAATCCGCTTTCGATCGTCGGCGAAATGAGCTTTACCCCAGTCCTACCCGTGTAAAAGAAAGTCAGGCCAACCGACGCAACGGTCCGGCCAGCGACCACCGATGTGCTGGCCACCGGGAGAAAGACGGCGGCTGCGGCATTCCCCGCTCCGGAAGCGCCCGTATGGACGAGTGTCTTTGCTGCGGGAGCCGCCGCGCCGTGGTAGAGGGCCTTCAAGTATCCATGCAAAATCGGACCGAGGGCCATCAAGGTGTTTCCTTGTTGGCCGGATCGTTCATATTCCGCGCGAAAGTCGTTGCTGGCCTGCTTGAATGCGGCTTCCCATGACACCTCGATTTTGCCCGCCAACGGGTCGCGCAGCGACTTCGTGATCCCCCAGATGTTACTGAAGTCACTCCGTAAGCTGCCGTACCAGTCGCCCGGCAGTGCGATCAATTCCATTCGGTCTTCTTCCGTTCGCGTGGCCAGTGTCAGATACCCTTGGATGAAGTCTTCCCACGCGCTGGCGAAGGTCGTGCTCGCGAAAGTGAGCTCAGAGCGGGCTAGAGCGTCTGTTCCCTTCAGAATCTGTCCGCTTAGGTCCGTACCCGCCTTCATCGTAGCCTTTCCCGTGTCGAGTGAATGCTGGAGATCCGCTCTGATGCTCTCCTTAGTTTCCGCTGACCGAGCCGCCACTCGCTGCTGAGCCCCTCTGATCGCTTGCCCCGAGGAGACGATGGACTTTGCCTTGGCATATTGCAGCGCTTTTCTGCTAGACGTGATGACGAACCAGCCCTCGTTGTACAGCATCTGGTGTCCACGAATATTCGCGATGGTCAATGGTACGACGTCCTCGAGGCTGCTCGCCGTCTTGTCTGACGCCCCATCCACTGGCCGCTTCTCTGCGCAGCCAAACCAGACGTATCCCACCAAGATGGCAAGGACAACGATCGAAGAAAGACGACGACCTGATTTCTGCTCAATCATCCTTCGCCTTTCCTTAGGCAAAAGAGAAGAGGATAGGCTATTTCCCGAAGGGACCCGTGTCATCAGTGGCGGAATGGTAATCCATGCATTTCGGCTAAGCCCTGACCCGCCTCGCTGCGCAATGTATGATTGCAAGACCCGAACCTCGGCTTGGAAGAACAATGTGATTGATGATTAGGCGGGCTTCTGTGCCCGACACAGACTCATGAGGTCAGTTCTAATGTTCTTGATGATGTCAGCGAGTGCATCGTCAAGCAGCTCGGAGACAGAATCAGCGCTTCCAGTCCAATTCACGCCTGTTTCTGTTCCTCGATACAATCGGGAATCAAGGGGACCAGCGTCGACGGCGTAACTCACGGCCACGAGCACGTTAGCACTGATCGAGCTTAGGAGCGTATGCACGTAGAGTTTCTTCAAGCTCGCGTTGAGGCTCACAAGACGGCGCGAAGAGGCCTCCACCCCTGACGAGGATGTTCTTGTCGAGGCGTTGTTCAGAGTCTCAAAGGCCTGCTGCAGCCATGGCAGGAGGTCTCCGGTTGAGACAACGCGAGAGCCGACTAGCCCCAGATCATTCTTCCTCAAACGTTCGTCGACAACGCTGCCAACATGCACTAGACAGCCCTCGATGGTAGCTTCGGGCTCTATCTTTGAATCAGGCTTAAGGTCAACTATGAGTGGCGTGTCGGCCGTCATGCAGCCAACGAGCGGCCCGAACGCAAGCAGAACGAGACCGGAAAGCACCCGGCACGTGGCCGGTATGCCAAGGTTAGAGGGGGCGACTGCTCGAGACGTGATCATTGTCCTGCAGCAGGTGAATCCGGATTCGTTAAGCTCCCCACGATTTTGTCGGCGATGCTATCGACGCTTTGTTTCATCGCCTGCTTGATCACAGCCCCACCATCTTTCGACCACTCTGCCGCCGCAGCTTTCGTGTCGGATGCACCCGTTACCAAAGGGGCGATATGAGTGACGACATCCTTGTACAAGGGCGTGACCTGATCCTTCTTGCTGTCTTTCCCCTCAGCTGAAGGCCGCAAATGAGCGGCTCGCGGGAGAACCTTCACCTCGGACTCCACTTTGAGCGTTACGAAG
>VBOJ01000038.1 GCA_005877775.1 Nitrospirota bacterium
ATGCGGCATCATGCCCAGCACGTTGCCAGCCGCGTTCCTGATCCCTGCGATGTTATCCAGCGAGCCGTTGGGATTCGCCTCTGACGTCACCCTGCCATCCGGCGTGCAGTACCTGAAGACGATCTGCGCGTTCGCCTTCATCTGAGAAAGCGTCACGTCGTCGGTATAATAGTTGCCGTCAGCATGGGCGATTGGAAGCTTCAGCACCTGCCAGGGCTCACAACGACCAGTGAAGGGCGTGGCGGCATTCTCCACGCGCACATGCACATCTTTGCAGATAAAAGCGAGTGACCGATTCCGCAGCATCGCGCCAGGCAGTAACCCAGCCTCCAGCAAAATCTGAAAACCGTTGCAGATGCCTAACACCATCCCGCCTTCCGCCACGAACTGCTTGATTGCCGCCATCACCGGCGAGAAGCGGGCGATGGCGCCGGTCCGTAGGTAGTCGCCATACGAGAAGCCGCCAGGCAAGATCACCGCCTCAAGCCCGGACAACGAGGTTTCCTTGTGCCAAACCTCGATCGCCTTCTGACCCAGCACATCACTGAGGACGTGCACACAGTCATGATCACAGTTACTTCCTGGAAAAACGATTACTCCGAAATTCATGCTCTTGCCATCAGCCATAAGCCATTGGCCATAAGCTCTTAGCTCAACTCGTAGCGGTATTCTTCGATGATCGTGTTCGCAAGCAGCTTCTCGCACATCGCCTTAACCTGCGCCTCGGCCTTCTCTCTCGCCGTTTCGTTCAGATCTAACTCCAGATACTTCCCCATGCGCACATTGCTTGCGGATTTATAGCCGAGCGTCGCCAGCGCCTGCTCAATCGCCTTCCCCTGCGGATCGAGAATCCCCGGCTTTAATGTCACATGAATCTTCGCTTTCACCCTCTCCTCCCCTCCCAAAGAATCGAGGCAGCCTCGTTTGGGGATGGCGTGGATGCTCTCAACTGCGCGCATCGAACGAGCACAGCTTCATCGTGCGCGTTCTGCGAGCACAGAGAGCATTCATGCCATCCCCGTCAGCCACACACTCTTCTTAATACCTCCTGATACGCCTCCTCAATCCTGCCCAAATCTTTTCTAAACCGATCCTTATCCATCGATTCACCGGTCTGCTTGTCCCAGAACCGGCACGTATCCGGCGAAATCTCATCCGCCAGCATCAGCTTCCCGTGGTAGAGGCCGAATTCCAGCTTGAAATCCACCAACACCAGGCTCCGCTCTTGAAAGAACGGCACAAGGAGCTGGTTGATCCGGCTCGCCCAGGCCTTGATCTGGTTCACCACAGGCGACGCGGCGAGGTTCAGGAGGAGGACGTGATCCTCGGTGATCAAGGGGTCGCCCAGCGCGTCGTTCTTATAGTAGAACTCAACAATAGGGGGCTCGATCGCGCCCCCTTCCTTGAGGCCTAGTCGCTTCGCGAGACTTCCCGCGACCCGATTACGGACCACCACCTCGATCGGGATGATCGTCACCCGCTTGGTCAACATCTCGCGGTCGCTCAGCCGCTCCAGAAAATGCGTCGGGATTCCGGCGTCCTCCAGCAGGCGGAAAAGCCGCTCCGACACCTTGTTGTTCACCACGCCTTTGTCGACAATGGTCCCTCGCTTCTGCGCGTTGAAGGCCGTGGCGTCATCTTTGAAATACTGAATGACGCAGTCAGGCTGGTCCGTTTCAAACAACTTCTTGGCCTTGCCCTCGTAAATCATCGCGCCTTTCACGACCGTCTTAGCCACTTTTCTACAGGATGCTGAAAAAGGCCACCAACTTCGTTCTCAGTCGCTCGAACTCCTCAACGTACCCGAAACAGTACGCCTCAGGGTCCTCGCTCCCTGCGGCCTCGCTGCTGACCTTTTTGAGCATCCTGCTAAACTTTTCTCTTGGAGGCTTATCGCCCCAGTCGCCTACGCCCGGTGTTTCCGCTTAGCCTGTTTCTGATGCGATGAACCAAAGACCCGCTGATAGATGTTGCCGATATGCCTAAGGTAATACTTTGGATCGAAGCAGGACACGATCTCGGCGGCACTGAGGTGCTTGGTCACAAAGGGATCTTTGCTGACGAGATCCTGGAACGAGGCGCCCCTTTCCCAGACCTCCATCGCGTTCCGTTGGATCGCTTCATAGGCTTCCGTACGTTGCGCCCCTCGCTCGACCAGGGCCAGCAACAGCCGTTGGGAATAGATGAGCCCACCGGTGAGCTCGAGGTTTTGCTTCATGCGGGCCGGGTACACCAACAGAGTCCGGATGATCTCGGTCAGCCGCACGAGCATGTAGTCCACCAGGATCGTACTGTCCGGCAGGATCACGCGCTCGACGGACGAGTGGCTGATGTCGCGCTCGTGCCAGAGCGAGACGTTCTCCATAGCAGCCAGGCTGTTGGCCCGGACAACTCGAGCGAGTCCGCAGAGGTTCTCCGCGGCAATCGGATTCCGCTTATGCGGCATCGCCGAGGACCCCTTCTGCCCCGCCGAGAAATATTCCTCCGCCTCCAGTACTTCGGTGCGCTGCAAGTGGCGAATCTCCGTCGCGAACTTCTCGATGCTGGCCGCTAGCAGGGCCAGCGCGGACACGTAGGCGGCGTGCCGATCCCGTTGGACGATTTGGCTGGAGATTGGGTCCGGTTTGAGGCCGAGGCGCTTGCAGACAGAAGCCTCCACGTCAGGCCCCAGGTGCGCGAAGGTGCCCATGGCGCCGGAGAGTTTCCCAACGGCAATTTCTTCCCGCACGGCCTTGAGCCGGTCACGGTGACGGCGGGCCTCTTCATACCAGATCGCGAGCTTGAACCCGAAGGAGACCGGTTCGCCGTGAATTCCGTGCGACCGGCCGACCATGATCGTCCCCCGGTGCTCATAGGCCCGCTGCTTCAGCACGCGGAGGAGCGCCTCCAGATCCTCGAGAATGATGTCCAGTGCTTCCGTCATCTGAACCGCCAGCGACGTGTCCACAATGTCGGACGACGTCAACCCCAGATGCAGGTAGCGCACGTCCTGGCCGACCGGTTCCGCCAGCGATTCGAGGAACGCAATCACATCATGCTTCACGACTTTCTCGATCGCCGCAATCCGACCAGAATCAATCCGCGCTTTGCGCCGGATCCGGCCGGCGACGCCGCGCGGGACTTTGCCCGCCCGCTCCAGCGCCTCACAGGCCTGCAGCTCGACCTGCAACCAGATCTCATACTTATGTTTAAGATCCCAGATTTGCTTCATTCTGGGCAAGGTGTAGCGATCAATCATCTCTTCCTCAGAATCGTGGCGATGGGCTATTGGCTATCGGCGATGGGCAATAAGACTGAATCCATGTTCTAGAGGCCTCCGGCCCATTGCCCATAGCCTATCGCCCAGTGCCTGCGGTCTCGGCGGCTATCTCATTGCGCTTCTCCTGCAGCCGCTGATCCTCCTTCAGAATTTTGTCGAGGATTCCGTTTACGAACTTCTTGGTCTCATCGTCCGCAAACCGCTTGGCCAACTCGATGGCCTCGTTCATCGTGACCTTCGCCGGCACGTCCGGCATCCAGAGCAGCTCATACAGAGCGGCCCGGAGGATATTGCGGTCCACGATCGGCATCCGGCTGATCTTCCAGTTCGTGGCATGGGCGCCGATCAACTCATCCAGCTCGGCACGGTGCGCAATCACCCCGTCTACCAGTCGCTCCACGAAGAGCCGCACCTCCGCTGAAACCGGGTGCTGGATCCAGAAGTCCTCCAGCCACTCCCCGGCCTTACCGTGAATGTCCCACTGAAAGAGAATCTGCAGCGCGCGCTCGCGTGATTGTCGCCGACTGCCCATGGGTGCCGTTATCGCTTCCGCTTGCTGGTTTTTCTTTGCTTGAGTGACCGTTGCGCGCCCTTCTTGGTCGCCTTGAGTGTCCTCAATAACGTCGCCATCTCAATCGCGGTCCGGGCCGCCTCTGCCCCTTTATTGCGTTCCGGCGCACCGGCCCGCTCCAGGGCCTGTTCCACATTCTCTGTGGTCAGCACCCCGAAGACCACCGGCAGGTCCGCCTCCCAGGCCGCCTGCGCGATGCCTCGGCTGGCCTCAGTGCTGATGTACTCAAAATGCGGTGTCTCGCCTCGAATCACGGCGCCCAAACAGATGACCGCATCGAATCGGCCAGACCCGGCCAGGCGACGCGCCACGAGCGGGATCTCGAAGGCGCCAGGGACCCTCGCGATCTCAACGGCCTTCTCGTCTGCCCCGGCCTTGGTCAACACGTCCAGCGCCCCAGCCAACAACCGACTGGTCACGAACTCGTTGTACTTGCTGACGACGATGGCGAAATGGAGGCCGCTGGCTTCCAACTGTCCTTCACGGGTTTTCATGCCGAAGGCACTCAGGCTACACGAAACGCACGTATGTTTCGGAGACAAAGAATGGAAGAAGGCTAACGAGCCTGCACCTTAACAGGTTCCCCTGGAGGGAGGCAAGAACAACATTGGGGGATCCTGTCTCCGCCCGTCAGACCTTATTCAGGAGGTGTCCTAACTTCGTTTTCTTCGTGCGGAGGTAGCGCTCGTTCGCCTCTCGCGGCGGAATCTCGATGGGTACCCGTTCCACGACTTTGAGCCCGTAGCCTTCGATGCCGACGATCTTCCGGGGATTGTTGGTGATCAGGCGAATGTTCCGAAGGCCCAGGTTGACCAGGATCTGCGCGCCGATCCCGTAGTCGCGAAGGTCCGCCTTGAATCCCAGTTGCAGGTTAGCCTCCACGGTATCGTGCCCCTCATCCTGCAGGCGATAGGCTCTGATTTTGTTCAGCAGCCCGATGCCGCGCCCTTCCTGGTTGAGGTATAGGAGGACGCCGCGGCCATCTTTCTGAATGATCTCCATTGCGCGATGAAGCTGATCGCGACAGTCGCAGCGCAGCGAGCCGAACACATCCGCTGTCAAACAGCCGGAGTGGACCCTGACCAGGGTCGGCGAATCGTCAATCTGGCCCTTGACCAACGCGACGTGCGTGCCGCTATCCACTTCGTTCTCGAAGACCACGGCCTCGAATTCTCCAAAGACAGTCGGGAGCTTCGCGTTCGCGACCCGCTTCACGAACGTCTCCCGGTGCATCCGGTACTCGATCAAGGCCTTGATCGTCACCATCTTCAGGCGGTGTTCCTTGGCAAACTCGCTCAATTCAGGCACCCGGGCCATCGTCCCATCGTCGTTCATGATCTCGCAGAGGACGCCGGCCGGATAGAGCCCGGCCAGCTTTGCCAGATCGACCGACCCCTCGGTTTGGCCAGCGCGCTTGAGAACCCCGCCCTTCTGCGCCTTGAGGGGAAAAACATGACCTGGCCGAGCCAAATCAGCCGGTTTGCATTTGGGATCAATCGCAGTCCGGATCGTCGTTGCCCGGTCGGCTGCAGAGATGCCGGTCGTGATGTCCCGTCGGGCATCAATAGACACCGTGAAGGCAGTCCCAAACGTGGCGGTATTCTCAGCCGCTTGCGGCGGCAACTGCAGCTCTTCCACGCGATCGGGCGTCAAGGCTAGGCAGATGAGGCCGCGCGCGTGCTTCGCCATAAAATTAATGGCCTGGGGCGTCACCTTCTCAGCCGCCATGACGAGGTCGCCTTCGTTCTCGCGATCCTCGTCATCCACGAGAATGACGAACTTCCCTCGTTTGATGTCCTTGATGGCCTCTTCAATAGAGTCGAACGGAGAAGCCATGTCGTTTCCTCTCCACGGTCCGCTGCAGCCTAGGATAAGTGCTTATAACATAAAGTGTTTTTAGACATCTGTCAATGAGGAAAACCACCGGTGCCTATGTGACGCTTGTCCACCCATCGGCTCCGTCTGATGGTCAGCACCACGCTCAGCCAGGCCCCCAGAGCTAACATCGCAAACAAGAGGAACCCGCTCTGATAGGTCCCTGTCACGTCCTTGAGGAGGCCGAGCCAGGATGGAAGCAGAAACCCTCCAAAGCCGCCGGCTGCCCCGATCAGCCCTGACGCCATGCCGATTTGCTTGGGAAACCGATCGGACACCACCTGGAACACCACCCCGTTGCCGAAACCCATCACAGCCATCGCCAAGATCATGAGCGTGGCCGCCCAGGGCAGGACCGGCAGTTGCCCGATCACCATGGTCACTACCGCCATGCCGAGGAAGACGGCTCTCAGCACCCTGAGGCCGCCCAGGTGGTCGGCCACATAGCCGCCGAACGGCCTGATCAGACTACCGGCCAGCCCACAAGCCGCCGTCAGCGAGCCAGCCGCCACAATACCCACCCCGTACTGATCATGAAAGAAGATCGGGAGGAAACTCGACAAACCCACGAAACCCCCGAAGGTCACTGCATAGACGAAGCAGAGCCAGTACATGGACGGCTGTCGAAGCGCCTCAGCGGTCATAGCCCACCAAGCTGACGAACGTTCATGTCGGGACAGATCCATGTCGTCACGAACCAACAGGGTGAACAGGAGGGTGGTCAGGGCAACCGGCAAGATCATCAGTCCAAAGACCGCGTGCCAGCCGACTAGCTGCTCAAGTCTCGGCGCAAAAAACATCGCCAGCACGCTTCCACTGTTCCCGGACGCGGCAATCCCCATTGCGAGCCCCTGGTGAGCCGGCGGATACGCCCGACTGGCGAGAGGGAGGGCCACGGCAAAGCTGGCCCCTGCCGCTCCCAGCAAGAGGCCGACACCCAGCACTTGCAGATAACTGCTTGCATCGAGCCAGCCCCACAGTAAGGCAAGGCCTTCACACCCCAGGAGCGCGAGGCCGATCGCCCTCGGGCCAAATCGGTCGCTGCTCGCACCAACAAGAACCCGCAGCAGCGCGCCCCCCAGCAGCGGCACCGCAACCAGCAATCCCTTCTGCGTGGCCGTCAGCCCGAACTCCGTCATGATGGACAGACTGAGCGCGCCGATCAGCAACCAGGCCATGAAGCTGACTTCAAAATGCAGCCAGGCCCCCGCCAAGGATGGCCAATGACCGCTACGCAACGCGCTGATGACAGCTCTCATCTCTGAACTCGCTCAGCGAGGACTCGCGCCACACAGGCATCCTCGCTCCCCTAATCTTCGCACTATATGCTGCGGCAATCGCCCGAAACAAGGTGGAAAAGAGAGGCTCAAAGCAGGCTTTGTGCTCGCTGTCTCTTCCGTTTATAATCACCGGATGCATTTGTTTCAGATTATTCGGCGGAGCAACCAGGGTCCCGCATGAGCGACTCGCAGCAAAACTCTGCGCAGGACTTCTGGGAGTCAACCACCCTCGACAGCCTGAAAGGCGATCCAGCGGTCGGGGCGAGGGTGCGAGGACAACCGGGGTCTCAGGAGCTCAAACTGCCGGACGGTCAGATTGACTCCACGGCGGTCGTTCCGGTCACTACCCTCCAACAGTATCTCGCCGAGGTTCGACGCTATCCGTTTCTTTCGAAGGAAGAGGAACTTCGGCTGTTTGACGAATACCATGTTCACGGCAGCCGGGAGGCAGCGGTGAAGCTCATCCTAGCCAATCTGCGGGTCTCGGTCGCGATGGCCTCTGAATATCTTCACACCGGCGCCGATCAGATGGATCTGATCCAGGAAGGCAACGTCGGGCTGATGCAGGCGATCAGGAAGTTTGACCCGACCAAGAACGTTCGGTTTTACGCCTATGCCGCCTGGTGGGCACGCGCCTACATTTTGCGCTACCTCCTCAACAACTATCGCCTGGTCAAAGTGGGCACGACACAGGACCAGCGCAAGCTGTTCTACAATCTCCGAAAGGAAAAGGCTAAGTTGG
>VBOJ01000039.1 GCA_005877775.1 Nitrospirota bacterium
TAACCGGGAGAACGTCTGAGTCCTGTGCCGCTCAGGATTTCCCGCTTGACTTCCAACGGTTTATCCCGTAGACTGATGTTACCTCGTCATTCTGGTCCAGGGCGAGGAATGAGTTGACTGGACCTTTACCAGGGTAAGACTGAGGCGAGACAGATAAGACCTGACCGGAGCGCTACGAAGCCTTCCCTCCTTGCAGGATCCTTCCTGACTCTCACGTAACTACTCAGTTTCCCGCAAATCAGAGGTTAAAATGACTGCAGCCGTTTCTTCGTTTGAAGGTCTTGGTCTGTCCACAGATATGCTCGCCCGGATCGGCCAGGCCGGTTATTCATCTCCCACACCAATCCAACGAATGGCGATCCCCCACGCACTTGCCGGTCAGGATGTAATCGGGTGCGCACAGACCGGGACAGGCAAGACCGCCGCATTCGTGATTCCGATCATCGAGCGCCTCGCCGATGGGCGCGGGACGAGAGCGTTGATCCTGGCACCGACGCGAGAGTTGGCCATGCAGGTTCAGAAGGTCGTTGACCAGCTTGGTCGGCGGCGGGGCGTCGGTGCAGCGCTGATCGTGGGCGGGGAGAACATGCAACAGCAAGAGCGGGCGCTTCGACAAGGCCCGGACGTTGTCGTCGGCACCCCCGGTCGCCTGCTCGACCATATGTGGCGGGGCACGATCAACCTGCTGGCGATCAAGATCCTCGTCCTCGATGAGGCCGACCGCCTGCTGGACATGGGCTTTGCCCCGCAGATCAACCAGATTCTGGACGCGCTCTCCGAAGAGCGGCAGACCATGCTCTTTTCGGCAACCATGCCGGAGGACGTCAAGGCGCTGGCGAGGACACGCCTGCGGCAGCCGGTGCGCGCGCAGGTAGGGACGACCGGTACGACCCCCTCGGCAGCCGAGCAGAAGGTCTTTCACGCAAGCCCGGAGCAGAAGAATCCCATGCTACGCCGGCTGGTGAAACAAGAGCCGGGAACGACGCTCGTCTTTACCCGCACGAAATCACGGGCCGACCGCGTAGGCCGGATGCTGGTGGATGACGGGGTGCCGACGGCCGTGCTCCACAGTAACCGCACGATGAGCCAGCGGCGGGAAGCGCTTGAGGGATTCAAGCGTGGCAAATACCGTGTCCTGGTTGCGACCGATATCATGGCACGCGGGATTCACGTCAACGGGATCGCGCACGTCATCAACTATGACTTGCCGAACAGCCCCGAGGACTATGTTCACCGGGTCGGCCGGACGGCTAGGGTGCAGGCAAAAGGCCGCGCGTCCACCTTCGTGATGCCCGAGGAGAGAAGTCAGCTTCGTGCGATCGAGCGGCTGCTCGGGCAGGCTGTCCCAGTCGCGGGGTCGTGACGACGCATTCCGGCTAGAGTCCTCCCCTGTCCACCATTCCTGCCTCGCCGGTCCTCTAAGATACATCATTGTTGGAATCGACATGAATGAGGGCCAGCGGGCCGCAGGTTCGATCCCTGCACGACCTATCCATTTTCCTCGGCCAGAATAGCGAGTGGCCGGCTCCAGGCCTCCTGTCCACGCTGTAGACAAGGCTGTCAACGTCGTTTCCGGTCTCATTCTTTCCGCCTGACAACTCTCCTCTCCACGGCGCGCGCCTTGCCCACAGAATTCAGCAGACTATTCATTACCTTCGACATCCTTGGCCTGTCGGCGGCGTCTTCCGATCCCATGTGGCATCCTGATTGCGTGAGAGGGGGATCGAGAGGAACAAGAACCGCCTACCCAGGAGGGTACCATGATGCTCCTCGAAGAATTCGTGATCACCACGCTGACCTTTTCGGCCACGGTTTTCTTGATCTGGTGCATCTGGAAGTGACCCGCCAGAGCCTCCGGCGACACCGCTAGCATCGAGGGAGAGGGACAGAGGCTCGACGGACGGAGAGCAAGCAAGGAAGAGAGGCGTGGCGGGAGCATGGAGTACGCGCAATTGAACCAACAACGTGGAGGGAGCCACGGAAGCGTTTGGAATCTTCTTCGCAGCGTTCAGCTTGGTCGGAATGTTAGGGCTCTGGATCGCTGCGGTCCGGATTGAAGAAAGCGGACCGGACACGACGGCGCGTGTCGGCGATCAGCCCGTTGAGCTTCTTGAGGTAAAGAAAGCGGCGTAGGGCCTGACCGGTTTAATTGGGCACGGCACGCCGCGGTTTTCAAGTGAGTGATGCTGCCCTTGACACATTTCCTCAGACGGCCTAGCCTTCGGATTCGGTTCGGGGGAGAGGCCCCATGGATATCCGCAAGCACACCCGTTTTACGGTGCAGTTCCAAGGTTCGTTCTCGTCCGGTCAGCGCCTCGAAGGAGAAGGGACGGTTCTGAATCTGTCGCTCGGCGGGTGTAAGGTGAAGAGCGACACACGAGTCCCCCTCGGGGCCGGTGTGCGCCTGCGCATTACGATGCAGGAGGAGCAGCCCCTCGAGATCAAACGGGCGGCAGTTCGCTGGGTCCGCGGACAGGAGTTCGGCCTCGAATTTACCTTCGTCGAGGCGGAGGAGGAGTTACGACTCCGGCTCTTTGTCCAGACCTTTGACAGGTCATCAACGACGTGAGCCGTCCCCGATTTGTTCACTCCGACTCAGCGGACCGCAGCTTCGATCCATACCCGGCCCACCAAAGTTCCCGCCCCTTCCAGGAACCTCAGGGAGGGGCGTTCGTGTTTTGTAGGTTACTCTATTTCCTAGCCAGCGCGAGGATGATCCTCCACTCCTGAGGCCGCACCGGCTGCACGGAAAGGCGAGATCCCCGGCGCAAGAGTTCCATCCTCTTCAGACCAGGCTGCTTCCGCAATTTGTCCAAGGAAAGAGCATGAGAAAACTTGAGCAGCAGCTTGATGTCCACCATGTCCCAGGTGGGTTTCGCCGGATTGCTTTTGGGGTCAAAATGCTTGTCCTTCTTGTCAAAGGCGGTGTGGTCCGGATAGGCCTCTCGCACAACCTCGGCAATTCCCGCTATAGCCGGCGGATCGGCGTTGCTGTGGTAAAACAGGATCTGGTCCCCGACCTTCATCTGCCGCATGTAATTGCGTGCCTGATAATTGCGGACTCCGTCCCAACCGGTGGTTTGGCCCGAGGCCTGTGCCAAATCCCCAATCGAAAAGGCGCTGGGCTCGGACTTCAGCAGCCAATAGTGTGACGCGTCAGACAGCAACTGCCCCCTCATGCCTTGTTTCCTCTGGTCTTGGGTGATACTCTCGCCGACGCAAGTCCCTTTCAGTTCCAGGTCAAGAACAGAGCAAAGGAGCCATCATGGACATGTCTCCCTTTTTCTTTGGTCTTTACAAACTCGTGAAGTTCGCCGTCTATCCCTTTACCTGGCTAATCGTTTTGCTGGGATGTCTGACCGTTCTCGTTGTCTCTCCGGTGTCACCACGGCGGCTTCGCTGGATTCGCGTCCTCGCAGTTTCGGCGTTCCTCCTCGCATTCTTGTTTGGAAACTCGGTCGTCGCGGATACCTTGATGGGGCTGCTCGAGCGACAGGCACTCCCCTTCGACAGCTCCACAGCGAAGCGATTTGACGCGATCGTGGTGCTCGGTGGCGGCGCGGCAGGTAAGGGCACATTGCGACCTTCAGACGAACTGACGGACCTCAGCATACAACGCACAATCTGTGGCGTGGACCTGTTCGCGCGGAGGTTCGCGCCTCGAATCCTCTTTTCCGGAGGAGATGCAACCATCATTGGCAGTGGACCCAAAGAAGCGCTTGAGATGAAGCGTACGGCTCAGCGGCTCGGCGTGCCCGAGGAGGCGATCCTGATGGAGGACCAGTCCCGCACCACTTACGAGAACGCGCTTGCGACCAAACGACTGTTGGGTCAGGCATCGATCCTGCTGGTCACCTCCGCCCGCCATATTCCCAGGGCCCTCGGCTTGTTTCGCAAACAGGGACTGGACGTCACTCCATCCCCTTGCGGCTACTCGGTGAAGAATCGGCCTAGCGAAAGCTGGCGTGGACGCCTCTTCGCTCTTCTTCCGGAGGTCGAAGCGTTCGAGAAAAGTACGAAGGCCACTGTTGAGCTCGCGGGGATGCTCATCTACTGGGTGACCGGCAAGCTGTGAAAACTGAAAGGCGATGGGCTAGAGGCTATAGGCTACGGGCGCTCTTAGTTCGTCCCTGGTGCGCCGACCGTCCCGTGTGTCCCATGCTCGCTAACCCATCGATCAGGTCACCGACGTCCCGGCCCGGGATAATGTGCGGCAACGCCGCTCCTTTTCCGGCACACAGCTTCACAGACCCCAACAAAATGTTGCGAGCGTCTGTCACCAGAGTAAGGTGCCTCCTCAACGAGCAAGAACCTAGCTTTCCCCATAGCCCATCACCTATTGCCTATAGCCTTCCGCCTTGATGATCCGGTGCACTGTCCCTTCATGCCCGATGACATAGAGTTCCCCCTGCTGGACAGCCGACGCTGGTGATTCCTTCGGGCTCGGAGATTCAACAGCTCCGGTCCACCAGATAGCCAGCCACCCAAGGCACAGGCTCGCGATGATCACGAGAGCAAACCGTCTCACCACATCCATCCCGCTCCCTCAGTCACCTTGGTGCTCAATATAGTCGATCAAAACCCGGTACGTCAGTTCCCTCGTTCTGGCTTTTGAATGGACAGGCTCACCCGCGCTGGATTCCAGCCACACGTGGTCCGTGATGTGGACCTGCGCCTCATTGCAGAGCGTCCACATGTCGTGCAGAAATCTCTCGGGAAGCCCGACCTGAACTCCTTCCGACTCGATCCGATCATCCAGGATCGCCAGCAGGTCCGAAATCGCCTGATCCGGCCGGTACGGAGCCGGCGTAAACCCGAAGGACTGCTGGGTGTCCGCCTCTTGTCGAGCCTGCTCGACAAGGTCCCGCATGTACCCTTTGAGGAGTCCAATCAGGTGACCGGTCAATTTCATGTTCTACCAATGGCGAACGGCGGAAGCGTCTGTCGCGTCTATAGCGTCCATCGCGTCTTGCGTCTCTTGCGTCATCGCGACAGACGCTGCACGCAACAGACGCGTCCGCTGCTCGCTTTTTGGGGCATTATCGGCAATGGCCTTGCCGAGAGCAAGCCCCAAGCGGCCTTCAGTTGACCCCTGCGCCGGGACTCCACTAAGATGAGCCGGTCAAGGGGGTTGCGTCTATAGCGTCAGTAGCGTGCCGCGTCGATCGCGTCTTTCGCGTCCTTTGCGTCCGGCGCGAGAAACGCTATAGACGCAACAGACGCAACGACTCAAGAGACGCTTCACGAGAGACGATTCTCCGATGACTGACATGCCCGTGGAACGGTTCGAGGTGTCGCTGAACACTCCAGCCGGCCTGCTCACGATGCCGGTCGAGGTGCCGACCGGCTTCGTTCCCGTGACCACCATTGTCCCGCTGATGCGACGTTTGAGCCAGCAGGCGCAGGCCTTAGAGGAACGGAAGTCAGTCGCCGCTGGCCATCCCATCTCCTGCCGCATGGGCTGCGCCGCCTGTTGCCGAATGTTGGTGCCGGTGTCGGCCCCCGAGGCCTTTGCTCTCAAGGACATGATCCTGGCGCTGCCGGACGCCCGCCGCGCAAGGATGATGACCAAACTTTCGGAGACTCGGGCGCGTGTGGAGCAGGCCGGCCTGCTGGCGCGGTTGACTGACGTCGCTGAAACCACGCAGCCCCTCATAGATGAAGAGATGGAACCGCTCAATCGCGAGTACTATGCCTTGAGAATGCCCTGCCCATTTCTAGAAAACGAAACCTGCTCAATTTATGAGGATCGGCCTGCTGCATGCCGGGAGTTGCTCGTGACGACTCCGGCGGAACTCTGTCAAGACATGGTCAAGAACCAGGTGCAGGCCCTGCCGGTGCCCGTGCGAATCAGTACGGTGATGGGGGCGCTCTGGTCAGAGCTTGTCGGCGGTCCGGCGCGGCTCATCCCGCTCCCGATTGCGCTGGACTGGGCGGAGCGGCACAGTGCCGAGCGCAGCCTGGTCTGGAAGGGTACCCAGTTGTTGGACAAAGCGCTGGACAAGGTCTGGCGGTATCTGAGTCAGGAGCTCGCCCATCGAGCTGAGGCAGGATCCAGGATGCAGAGGGGCACGGAGGGGACATCGTCAGGAAATTGACATCGCTGTTCGAGGCCCAGCGCAAGCAGATCCTGGCCGAGGTCTTGAAAGTCCAGGGGCTGATGCCGCTGCTGATGAAACCCCGCAACGGGCAGCGGTGGACTCAGGAAGACAGAGCGCAGCTTCGCGCCCACCTCCGGCGGATCTTTTCCCTGAGCCCCTTGCTGTTGGTCTTGGTCATACCGGGCTCGTTTCTAGCGCTTCTGTTCCTGTCCTGGTGGCTGGACCGGCGTCGAACGCGCCGCCGCGTGGATGACCAGCGAAGCGCGATGCCTGCAAAGTCCTCTGGAGAATAGAAAGGAGCGAGTCGATTATGGCCCGTCCCGTTCTGGCATGCTTGGACCTGGAAGGAGTGTTGGTGCCGGAGATCTGGATCAACGTGGCGAAGAAGACCGGCATCAGCGAGCTGCGCCTGACCACGAGAGATATCGCCGACTATGACCTGCTGATGAAGCGGCGGCTGGGGATCCTGGACCAGCACAGGCTCACGCTGCCGGATATCCAGGCAGTGATCGCCACGATGGAGCCGCTGGAGGGAGCCTCTGAGTTTCTGGCTTGGCTGCGAGAGCGGTGCCAAGTGATCATCCTCTCCGACACCTTCTATGAATTCGCGCAGCCGCTCATGCAGCGACTGGCCTATCCGAGCATCTTCTGTAATAGGCTGGAGGTGGACCAGAAGGGACGGATCGTGAACTACCACTTGCGCCAGCCGGATCAGAAGCGGCAGTCGGTGATTGCGCTGAAAGGCCTGCAGTTCCTGGTCGTGGCGGCCGGCGATTCCTACAATGATACCTCGATGTTGGCCGAGGCGGACTCCGGCATCTTCTTCCGTCCTCCCGACGCCATCAGCAAAGAGTTTCCACAGTTTCCTGTGACGCAGACCTACGTGGAACTGAAAGAAGCTTTCCGTAAGGCTGGAGGACTGAGGCCATAATCCGTTAGTTCCGTTTAGTCCGTTGGTCGGTTTGGTCCGTTTTCGGACTCAACGGACCACCGGAGTCAACGGACGTAACTGATCCAACGATCAATACCGATAGCTGACTGCTGAACACTTCACGGAGCGCTTCGAAGGCGTCTTCACCGTCACACTTACCGACGCTGATGGCTCAGGTACCACCACATACCAAGGACAAAGAACAGAGCCATAAATGCAAGGCCAACGAGAACTTCCATTTTTACGTTCCCTTTGAGAGCAACACAGCAAAAGCCAGGAGTGAAAGTCCAACCGCCCCGGCAAGAAAAGCTGAGACAATTAATCGCAGTGTCAATGATTGGACTACGATAGCCTGAATAGCAGCGCCGGCAAAGAGAGCCACGCCGAGTTTTTCACAAATGTCGGCGAGTCGCTTGCGCTGCCCGGGATCCATCAAGGCTCAGCCTATCACAATTCGGTGGGTCGAACAACACGCTGACGAGTCCCCTTCAGGAATTCGCCGAGCGTGCGGAATCGGAGTGACTTCTGCCTGAGGAGATTGAGAGCCTTCAAGTCGTCGGCGTCATCAAGGCGCTCCAACATCTCGCGGTACTGCTTCAGTGGGAGTATCACGGCAGCAGGTTTTCCATCCTTCACGACAATCTCCGGTTCACTTCGCTTCAACTTGGTCCCGGAATTAGTTCGCATCGCCACCTCCATTGCGACGACCACAACAGCATCACTATAGCATCCCTGGAATAAAAAATCCCCGCCAGCGAGGCTCAAACCTCACCAGCGGGGATTCTTTTAAAAAGCTGATAGCTGACAGCTAACAGCTTTCAGGTAAACTTACGGCGCGACGTAGCTGCCGAACTTCGGCGCCTTGTCACAGCCTTCTCCGCCGCCGCCCTGGCACAGATAATAGAGCGCGCCTTGCGCCGAGAGCCGGGCTTCTTTATGCATGGTAGCATTCGCATAGGCCACCGCCATCTCCAACTGCGCCCTGGCTTGGGCGTTGCCGCCGGCTTTGCTTAGCGCATCCTGGAGCAAGGCTGCCGCCTTCTTGATCATGCCAACGTCAGCTCCGCCCCGTTTGGTGAAATCTTCCACCATCGTCCGACCCCCTACCCCTGGGAAATCGGTCAAGGCTTGGATAGCCTGGTTGGTCTCGCTGACTTGGGCCTCGGCTGCAGGCTGCCAGCTCAGAAGCACCAGGGCAGCCACGCTCAGCGTTAACAGCATGAACTTTTTCATGCTTGGTCTCCTTTCATTTTCGTGATCCGTTATGCGTGAAGCGTAATCGGTTTCTTCAGATCAACCACTAATAACTCGTCACGCATCACGCGTCACCCGTCACGTCTTCTCAGAAATTCATCCAGAGTTGCACGAAGCCCCATTCCTGATTAGTCGGAGTTCCCGGCATGTTAGCCGTCATATACCCGCCGGTGAAGATATGGCCATAGGTCGCCTGGAAGGCCACCTTGCCGTCGGCGAACATCCTGGTCCAGGTGAAGTCAACCTCATCGCCGACATGCTTCTTGGTGTTATCGTTCCGGGAAAAGATGTACGCTCCCTGCCCGGCCCTGTACCAGTTGTCCCGCGCGTTGGCCAGGTTCATGTTCATGTACCAGAACTCGAAGTGATCGCGCTCGGTCGGCCGGAACTGGAAGTTGGCCTGCGGCGCAACCATGTTCTTCCAGGCTTGCACGTCAGCATAGCCCATGTGGATGTGGTTCGTCGGGAAGAAGTTCTCAAAGGTGCCACCGGCGCTGCTACAGGTCGCAGCCGTGGCGCAGTTGGCATCTCCGTCCCCGGAGGCCCAGTCGAGGTTGACCGCGAGCCGGGGCTTCATCTTGCTTTCATACACGGTGTAACCTAGCCAGAACCGCAAGGCATACGCATTGATCTTCACGTTCCGCTGGTTGTCCGCACCGATCCCATCCGCCTCCACGCCGAACTGATAGGCGGTCTCCAGGATGGAGTCCCAGTTGCCCTTCCGCAACTCGGTCCTCTGCCCGATCATGTGCCGGACCTGTTCGGATTTCTTGGCGGTCCCCATGCCCTGAGCCGCATTGGCTCCTTCACCGAGTTGGTTAATATACAGCACGTAGTAGGGTTCAAACAGGATCCCCGGGATGCTCTTGATCTGGTTATAGAAGATGAACATGTCGACGTCGGCACCCCCATCCACCGTTGTGCCCGTCGCGACGATGTTGCCGGCTCCGCTGCCCACTGCCGATCCCTGCAGGAGATCCGTTTCCGAATTCCGGAACCAGCCCAGCCAGGACTCAAAGTTCTTGTTGGCACTGTAGTTGAACATGATCCCGTCATGGGAATAGCCGGTGTTGGCCCAATCGAAGTGGCCGAACAGGGAGTGGTTCCCGAAGATCACATACTGCCGGCCTGCCTTCATGCTGAGGCCCTGGATGCCTGCCAGGTTCCGGACCAGCATATAGGCTGCCCGGACGCCCAGCCGGCAACCGCCTCCCTGGTTCGCATTAGCGGCCGAAACTGAACTCTGGGCGCAGTTATGGACCAGGGGATCGCCACCGTTCCCCGCGTTGAGAGGGTTGCCGTTTCCGCCCCACACCGCCGAGTCGATGATCTCCATGTAGAAATTGACGTCCGGCGAGAGGTCGTAGCCAAGGCCGAGGCGCACCCACTGCTGAATGTAAAAGTCATTGGCTGCCTTGCCAGGGGCGGTGGCATTCGCCGGGGTATTGGCCCGTGCTCCAGCGATTGTGGTACAGGCCCCTGCCGCCGGCGCGCTGCCGCCGAAGCAAACGTTGTTCCTGAACTCTGGTCGGACGCGCAGGTCGGCGCGCATCCAGAAGTTCTTGAGGTCGAAGTTCCGACCGATGACCGGGTCGTAGTTCTCATAGGCTTCTTTCTGCGGCATGGACCGAGGGATATGGGGGAGGTTGGTAATGCGCTCGCCTGGGGGAAGCTCGTAGGCCGCCCAGACGGGAGAGACTAGGAACTGCAGGCCGGCGACCAGCATGGCCACCGTCACGGCGATCGAGTGGCCGATCCACCCTTTCCGTCCTGTGATGCTACTCATAGCGTTCCTCCTGTTAGTTAGATTCGCTAGCTAGCAGCGAGTAGCTAGCAGCAAACAGCTGCAAGCTATTAGCTATTCGCTGTTCACTATTTGCTGAGAATCCAACCGCTCCACTATGATGCGGCTCTGTGGTGTTCCTTCTGTGGCAAACCAGGAAGCCTGTGTGCCCAGACTTCCAGCAAATAGCTTTCCGCGTCCATTGCGTCTTGCGTCTCTTGCGTCATCCCGCCCTCCAGAGGCTCCCGCCTGCCGAAGCCCTGCGGCGGGCAGGTCCGGCGGACGGGCGCGACAGACGCTTCCGCTGTTCGCTAATTGCCATTTGCTATTTGCTCATTGCTAGTTGCGTCACCCCCTTCCATCCGATTCACGTTTCTGCTGGGTACTTGCCAGAAGTTTTCACCTACTCAAGAATGCTCCCACCCTTTTTATCTGCTTCTTGCGGCGCAGTATAGTCAATATATTGCCCCTGTCAAGCAAAACATCTGACGAGTTGGTGTACCCACCTCACGTCTGACCTGGTTTGTTTGTGGATTCAGTCCCCTGGCCTGGCGGTTTCGTGGCCGCGTTGATCTCTTCTTCCGCTTCCTTCACGGAGGCCTCGAAATCCTGCTCGGCCATCTTGACTTCCTGTTGAATCATATTGATCTCCGGCTCCACGGTTTTCCGAAGATCATCCGCCGTCTCCTTAAACCCCTTGACTGCTTTCCCAACCTGGCGCCCGATTTCGGGTAGTTGCTTGGGACCGAACAAGAGGAAGGCAATGATCAAGATGATGAGAATCTCTCCTGCTCCGAGACCGAACATATTGAAACCCCGTGACGCGTGATGAGTGACGCGTGACGCGTGAAGAGCCTTCCCAATGAATGGACCCGTCACCAGTCACGTATCACCCGTCACGGTTTCCTGTCACCCCTGCTTCGGCTGGTCCGGCGGTCGCTGCGGCGCCGCGCCGCCCTGACTCTGCGGACCCGCTTGCCCTGACTGTCCCATCTGAGATTGCTGCGCTTGCTGTCCCTGCTGCGCGACCTGCTCAGACTGGGCCGATGGAGGGGTCACGTCGATCGCGTCCGGCTCATTGACCGACTTCTTGAACCCCTTGATTGCCTTCCCCAACCCTTCGCCAAGCTGGGGAATCTTACCCGCGCCGAAAATGATCAGCACGATGATCAGGATCAGCAACAGCTCCATCCAGCCGAATGACCCGAACATGTTCCCTCATGGCTAGCAGCTAATTGCGAACAGCGCGTAGCTCTGAGCTATTGGCTATTCGCTGCCCGTTGTGTGCTTCATTTCAACGGCCCTACCTCTGGACAGGGGAAGGCAACACACAGGGCCGAAGACGGCGCCGAGGCTATAGAAGTTTCCAGAAATAGTCAAGACATTTCTTGAGGTTAGGGAACAGCGAACGCGTCTATTGCGTCGTTGCGTCCGT
>VBOJ01000040.1 GCA_005877775.1 Nitrospirota bacterium
ATGCGGGGAGAACGGTTGGGCATCCACAGTTCCTCCCTCTATATCTTGGCTGAAACCTCCCTCGAGGAAATCCTCAAGGCGGTTCAGGACCTGCAACCGGCCGCGATCGTCGTGGACTCGATCCAGACGGTCTACACGGACCAGATCACCTCGGCGCCCGGCAGCATCAGCCAGGTGCAGGAGGTGACCGCCCAACTGATGCGATTTGCCAAGGGCAGCGGGGTCCCGGTCTTTCTCATCGGCCATGTCACGAAGGAAGGTGCCATTGCGGGCCCCCGCCTCCTGGAGCATATTGTGGACACCGTGCTGTATTTCGAAGGGGAGAAGGGCCACACCTACCGGATCCTGCGTGCGGTGAAGAACCGGTTCGGGTCCACGAACGAGATCGGCGTGTTTGAGATGAAGGACACGGGGCTGGACGAGGTGGGGAATCCCTCCGAGCTCTTTCTGGCCGAGCGGCCTCAACAGAGCACCGGCTCGGTGGTGGTCTCGAGTCTGGAGGGATCGAGGCCGATTCTAGTCGAGCTGCAAGCGCTGGTGTCCCCCACGGGGTATGCCATGCCGAAGCGGATGGCGAACGGGGTGGAAATCAATCGGGTCTCCTTGCTGCTGGCCGTCATGGAAAAACGTCTGGGCCTGCACTTGGCCGGGCAGGATGTCTATGTCAACGTGGTGGGGGGGATGAAGATTGATGAGCCGGCGATTGATCTCGGGATCGTCTTGGCGGTGACCTCGAGCTTGCGGGAGACTCCGATCGATCACGCAACGGTGGTGTTGGGCGAGATGGGGTTGGGTGGGGAAGTGCGGGCCGTCAGCCAGGCAGAGCTCCGGATCCGTGAAGCGGCCAAGATGGGGTTCAAACGCTGTCTCCTGCCCGAACGGAACCTGGCCAAGCTTGATCCAATCGAGGGCATCGAACTCGTGGGGGTGCGTGAAGTCGGTGAGGCGCTGGATGCAGTCTTGGTCTGAAGTAAAAAGTAAAAAGGTAAAAGTAAAAAGTGAAGGCATCCCTATTTTTGCCTTGTGCCTTTTAACTTGTTACGTGGACCTTGCCGGCTGCGCCGGCTGGTCTTGGCGAGCAGAGCTCCCGCTCCGAGAGGCGACCGCCACGCAGTTGACCGACTTGCTGCGGGAACGGGAAGCTGCGATTCAGACCATGAAAGGGCTCTTCAGGGCTCAGATCAAAGGGCCGGGCATTCCGATTGCGCAACGTCTCGAAGGCGCAATGTTTTACCGCCGTCCGAACAGCCTCCGGCTCCAGGGGTTTGACCGATTGGGTAGCGAGCTGTTCGAGTTTGTCTTGGGCGAGGATCTCTACCGGCTCCGCCTGCCCTCAGTGGGGAAGGTCTATGCGGGACGGCCGACGGAGCTGGAACAAATGGGGGAGGTGGGCCGACCGTTCCAACTCAGTGTTTGGGCGATGAGCGGGGCAGTTGGGACTGCTCCCGTCTCGAATGGGGAGCGAGTCAAGCTCTCGGAAGACGGGGATCGGTACCGACTGGACGTGATTGCGCAGCGGGAAGGGGGAGCATCTCACGCCGGACGGCCTCTCCGCCGTATTTGGTTCGATCGCCGCTCACTTCAGGTGGTCCAGGAGGACCGACTGACTGCAGTGGGAGACGTGGAGGCGACGATCTCTTTCGAGGACTTTCGCCCGGTCGGTGCCTCTGAGCCAGGCGGCACTCTGATGGCTGGCGCCAGCGGTTTGGCCGGACCGATGCTGAAGCCCTTTAAGATCACGACTCGTGACGGGCAGGGACGGGGAACGCTCCAACTGACGTTTCACGAGCTTGTCCCCAATCCGACGCTTCGACCGGAAGAACTGGGGAGCGCCCGTGCACCTCGTGATATGCACGGGATGCTGAATGCGGAACGCGGGGCTTTTCAACATTCATCATTCAGCACTCAGCATTCATCGTTCTCTGGAAGTGGTGGTGAGCACTCGTGAAACTCCTTGCCGTTGAAACTGCGACTCACTGGCAGAGTGTGGCGGTCCTTGACGGACAGAGGGTCGTGGCGCGCGCAGACCGGGATGCCGAAGGTGCGCATGCCAAGTGGCTCGTTCCCACGATCGATCGCGTTCTGGCCTCAGGAGGGCTGACACTGGCTGACCTGAAGGGGCTGGCCGTGTCCATCGGCCCCGGTTCATTCACCGGTTTGCGCGTCGGCCTCGCGACGATGATGGGGCTGCGATTGGTCACCGGGCTGCCGCTGGCGGCGGTGCCCACGTTAGAAGCCATGGCGTGGAATCTGCGCTCTGCCGACCGGCCGTTGTGCCCAATCCTGAAGAGTCGGAGGGGAGAAGTGTACTGGGCCTTGTACCAGTGGACCAGCGCCGGCGCGCTGACGTGTATCACGCCTGAGCAAGTCGGTCCCCTGCAGTTGTTGGTGCGGTCGATCACCGGTCCGACGCTGGTCTTCGGAGAAGGATGGCAGACCTATCGGGATGACATCCGCCGGTTGCTGGGCGACCGGGCCAGTGATGCCTGTGAAGCTCCGCAAGACACCATGGCTGCCTCGGCGGTGAGTGTCGGTCTGGCCGGCCTGGAACGTCTTGCGAGAGGGGAGGTGGCCGGTCAGGGGCTGTCGCCTCGATATGTCCAGCGGCCGGAAGCGGAACTCAATTGGGAGCGACCTGCTGCCGGCCCTCCGAAAGTTGGGAAGGGCGCGCGTCGACGGAATAGGCGAGAGGCTGTGATTCGATAGGCATGAATACCCAACGGACTCACCGCATTCTCATTGAGAGAGCGACCGCGCAGGACCTGGAGCGACTCCTTCGTATCGAACAGGAGTCCTTCTCAGGTCCATGGACCCGCAAGATGTTCGAGGTGGAGTTAGAGGGCAATCCGTTCAGCTACCTGTTCGCCGCCCGCTCGATCTATGATGGAGAGGCATCGGGTGACATTGTCGGATATGTGTGTTTCTGGGTGGTCTTCAACGAGGTGCGTGTGATGACCCTGGCGGTCGAGCCATCGGTGCGCCGTCAGGGCATCGCGAGTGAACTGGTCCAGTTTATGCTGACCTTCGGTCGAGCGCAGGGCGCTGTTCGAGCGATCCTCGAGGTTCGGGCCTCGAATCTCGCCGCGCGGGGTCTGTATGAGCAGATGGGGTTTCGCCAGACCGCCGTACGGACCAAGTACTATGCCAATCCGACCGAGGACGCGATTCTCATGGAGATGAATCCGTTAGAGATCAAGCTAACAGCCAATAGCTAGCAGCGAGGAGCGTATAGCCCAGAGCTATGAGCTACCAGCGACTCGCTGCTCGCTACTTACAGGAGGTGGAGCATGCTGACAGACAGTGGAATCGTTGATCGTTTGCGTGCATCCAGCACAGAATTCCGGGAGCTGGAGGAATCTCACCATAAACTCGATGCCGAATTGGGGGCACTCCAGAAGCGGCACTTCCTGACGCCCCAAGAGGAACTGCTGAAGAAACAGATACAGAAGGAGAAACTGGCGAAGAAAGACAAGATGGCCGAACTGATTCGTCTGTATAAGGACACTCAGACGCACTCCGCCGCTCTTTGATCGCACCGGTTCCGCTTGCCGGGCGAAAGCCCGGACAAGTCAGGGCGCACTCACCAAGGATCAATTCCATGGCTGCGGTCCTTGCTCCGCTTGCCGTCCATATCGCCTTGATCAAACGGCGGCTGCTGATCATCGCCGGCACGGTCCTGGTTGCCTTCGCCCTGACCTTTGCCTATGCGGCGGACCTGATCGCGTGGCTCAAGCGTCCGTTCGTGGACGACTTGATCTTTTACGGACCGACGGAGGCGCTGTTCGCTTCGATCAAAGTTTCCTTTCTGGCCGGAGTCGTGTTGAGCCTGCCGGTGATCTTCTACCAGTCTTGGAAATTCATTCAGCCGGCGCTCCTTTCCCGCGAGCGACGATGGGCGGTCCCGCTCTTTTGCCTCGCCGCCGGACTGTTTGCGCTGGGCATAGTGTTCTGCAATCTGGTCATCCTGCCGCTGGTCGTTCAGTTTTTCGTGAGCTTCGGGATGGACCGGGACCTGACGCCGCAACTTTCGGTGGGCACCTACATCGACTTCAACGTGAAGTTCCTGGTGGTCTTCGGATTTGCCTTCGAGTTGCCGTTGGTGCTGACGCTCTTGTCCAGGATTGGGGTCGTGTCCCCGGAGATCCTCGGACAGTATCGCAAGCACGCCGTGATGGCGGCGCTCATCCTCTCGGCGATCATCACGCCGGACGCGACCTTGTTTACGATGCTGCTGATGGCGGTGCCGCTGATGGTGTTGTACGAGCTGGGGGTTCTGGGGGCCCGGTGGTTCGGGCGGCGGCCGCCGGCCGGCGAGCCGGACATGACGGTCAATCACGACCTACCGGTCGGACCGGCCGGCCAACGGGTGCGGTGAGGCAAGGCAAGAGGAAAAAGTGGAGCCTAGCAAACAACAGGGCATTCTTGCTTTTATCTTTTGCCTTTTTACTTTGACTGTGCTCGCTGTGTCGGGCCTCCCGCTGGCTGCCGAACGTCCACCACAGCAACATGGGCTGGCTCCCCCGGAGAGCCAGCCGCGCACGGTGCCTAGTATTCAAGCGCTGACGGTGGTGGGGACGCGGACGGTCTTCGCTGGGTCCTTTGGTCTGGGGGTTTTTCGGAGCGATGATCGTGGGGGGACGTGGAGCCCCGTCAATGCCGGCCTGACCGATCCATTTGTGCTGTGCCTGGCGACGGCGGAGGATGGCACCGTCTACGCCGGAACGTTCAGAGCCGGCGTGTTTCGCTCCCAGGATGGTGGGAAGAGTTGGCACGCGCTCAATGCAGGCCTGAAGCACCTCGAAATCAAAACATTGCTTATTGTGGGCGGCGTGATCTACGCGGGGACGGGCGATGGGGTCTATCGCCTGTCCGGAACCGACGGCCAGTGGACGGTGGTCACCAAAGGACTCGATGAGACGCTCGTGCATACCCTGGCGAGGGGGGCTGATGGGACACTGTTTGCGGGCACATCCGGCAAAGGGGTGATGCGCTACAGAGCGACCGGCTCCGAATGGAAACGGCTGTCCCACGGACTGGTGGACCACGAGGGGCTGGGAGAGAACTTCATCCGTGTGCTGGCGATGGACAAGGAGCAGGGGCTCTATGCGGGAACCTTCGATGGGGGAGTGTTCAGAAGCGGGGATGGCGGCCAGACGTGGCGGCCCATCAGTCGAGCCTTACCGAACGACTCGATCCGCGGAATTGTCGCGAGCGAGAAAGGGCTCTTCGTGGCGACCGGCCGGGGCATCTTCAAGAGTCAGAACCAGGGACGCCAATGGACCGCGTTGAATCACGGGTTGACGGAACTCTCGGTCCAAGTCTTGATCGCTACCGGAGGGGGGGCTCTCTATGCGGGAACCAGCTCAGGGGTGTTTAGGAGTGATGACGACGGCATGAACTGGGTGACGATCAGCGAGGGCTTGCAAGGAGTCAGCGAGTCCCCGTTCAAGTAACTGTCATCTCGGAAGGAGGGGGCATGGCCGATAAGAGTCACGAAACTCGGGCGACGATCAAGGTCGCCACCAAGGGGGAGCCACTGGGTGAGATCGCGCTCAGATTCTTTCCGGATGTGGCTCCCACTCACGTGAAAAATTTCATCAAGCTGGCCAAGGAGAAGTTTTACGACGGGACGACCTTTCACCGCGTGATTCCGGGGTTCATGATCCAGGGGGGTGATCCGAACAGTAAGAGCCCGGACCGGGCGTCCCATGGTATGGGGGGGCCAGGCTATCAGGTGAAGGCCGAGTTCAACAGCAAGCCCCACAAACGGGGGATCCTCTCGATGGCCCGTTCAAATGATCCCGACAGCGCCGGGTCGCAGTTTTTCATCTGTGTGGCCGACGCACATTTTCTAGATTGGAAATACACCATCTTCGGCGAGGTCGTGAACGGAATGGATGTGGCCGACAAGATCGTGAACGTGAAGCGGGACAGTCGGGATAACCCGCTGGAGCGGGTCGAAATCACCGTCACCGTCTCTGATTGACGTGAGGCGTGAGGCGTAAGGGGTGAGGTGATGGAACAATCGTGGGGCATGGGCACTGTAAGACGGCTCTCCTTACGCCTTACCCCTCACTCCTTACTTCTTGTTCCCCTCCTGTTGCTGGCCGGCTGCGCGGTGCCGCAGGTCCCCTCGCGGGTGATCTATGAGGACCCGGTCAATTTCGTCAGGTTGGAGCCCGATCCGTTCTTCCTTCCGGAATGGCCCCCGAGCGCCAACAGCCATCCGGCGACGATCGGTCCAGATCTGATCGCGCACATCCTCAAGGGCTTCAGGGTCAGGGAGCATCGGCCCTGGCTTTTCGTGAAGATTATGGGCGAAGCGCCATGGGAGCCGGCCTTTCGGGATGAGGAAGTTGCGCTGCTAGCCCCCAGGCTGGCGGACGCGCTCTCGCAGGCCAGGCCGAACGAGATCGTGACTTACTATCTGAGCCAGCCCCAGACCTCGATCAAGCGGGAGATCACCTCCGGCGGGTTGTATGTCAAGCAGAACGACTTGCATTTTATCTTGGGCAACCGGCGAATCATCTACGGCATTCCCGCCTACGGGATGGTCTATGACCGTCGGTACCCAACGAGGCCGACGGCAGCCAAGGGGTTCGACCTGGTCTTTGACCCGTCCTCTGCGGTCGTGAAGCAGGAAAGTAGTATCTGGGATCGGTGGCTGGGATTGGAAAAAGACGAGATGGTGATCAATCTCCAAAAGCTGGCTCCCAGTCCGCCGGTGACTGCGAGTGCTGCTCAGGGAGAGACAGACTCGGCTCCTGAGCTTGCCATCGAGCCGGCCGCATAGGCCAGGGTCACCTCGGCGATTTTGTAATCATATTGCGCATCAGCCAGTCGGGTCTGAGCACCGGTCAGGGCCACCTCCGACTGCGTGACCTCGACTATCGATCCCAACCCCAACTTGTACCGCTGCCTGGCAAGCTGTAAGGCTTCCTGGGCTGTCTTGACTTGCTCCTCCGCCAGCTTGATCTGCTGCGCAAAGGTCACCGTATCGAGGTAGGCATTCGTGACCTGTTGCGTCAAGGCCTGTTCGATGTTCAGGCTGTTGGCGTCCGCCACGTTTTTCTGGGCGTTTGCCTCACGAACCTGGTTCTCGATCAGAAACCCGGTGAAGAGAGGGACAGATACCATCGCGCCAGCTGTCCACCAGCCCCCCGTTCTTTGGTTCCGACTGGTATCGAAGACCTCGTAATCGCCGGCGCTGGCAATGGCTGAGACGGTGGGCAGATACTGCCTTTTTGTGGCGGTCAGACGCGAGTCTGCTGAACGCGTCAGCTCTCTGGCCCGCTGTAGCTCGGGGTGCGAGAGGCTGTCTGTGATGAACGTTTCAAGCGGGCGCTTTGGCCGCACCTCGATAGGCACCTCCTCAAGCACGTAGTCCTCCAGTCCAGTGATGCCCATGGCCCGGTTAAGTTCGGCGAAGCTGGCCTTCAGGTCATTCCGGGCTTTGATGAGCAAGGACTCGGCGTTGGTCAGCTCGACCTGTACGAGGTTCAAGTCCAGCTTGGACTTGAGCTGCTGGCGGTAGAGCGTGTCCACCTGCGATCGGATGATCCCGCGCTCCCGGACTGTGTCTTCGGCAATCTGCACCAGCCGGTGCTGCTTCAGGCTGTTGAGATACGCTCGTTGGACGGTCAAGATCACGAGTACCCGCCGCGCGTTGACGTCTTGCTCCTGGGCGCGAGCGGCAAGCTGCGAGGAATCCACAAGGTTCTGGGTGAATCCAAAATCGTACAGCCTCTGATTGGCAATGACGCCACCCGCATACTGACTCAGGTTCTGTCGGAGCATGGCGCCGGCCGGCGCAACGAACCGAGGATTGATCCCTCCCACCCCGCCGATCGTGTCGAAGTTGGCATAGACTTGGGGATAGTAGAGGGAGCGCGTCTGCTCGGTCCGGGCTTCGGAGGCCTTGAGGTTTGCGTCAGCCGCCTGAATGACCGGATGCTTCTCCAGCGCGATCTCGATGGCTTGACGCAACCCCAGAAAACGCCCCTGCGGACCGTTCTGTTTAAATGATCCATTTCGAGGCTTAGCCATTTCCGCTGTCACATCGGCCTGTGGCAAAAGCCAGGAAAGCATGACGATAAGTGTTGCGACCGCTATCCCTGTGCTGACGTTGTGTCGGCCCATTGGCGTCCTCCTCTGTAGAAAACCAGGTTCAGCATGGCCTCAATCTCAACCTTGACCTCAACCTTTGTTAGTATTTTTGGCTGGACGGCTTACCTGTTGGGAGGTTGTAGGCAGAGGCCTTGACCGCCTGGCCGTCGGTCAGGCCGGTTTTGCCCACCACGACGATGTCCTCATTGCCGGCGAGACCTTCGACGACCTCCACCCAGAGCCCATCGTCGAGGTCGGTCTTGATCGGAAGCAAGCGAGCTTTGCCCTGCTCGACTACGAAGACCGACTTCCCTTTGTCAGAGCCGCCGGTGACGATGGAGGCCGGAGGTATGACAAGCGCATTCGTATGCTGCCGCAGATAGAGCGTGGCGCTCACGAACATGCCA
>VBOJ01000042.1 GCA_005877775.1 Nitrospirota bacterium
TGCTCTTTCAGGAGGGATTCAGGCAATTTCGGGTCCGTGACCATGGCGAGATTGCCAGGATCGAGGTGGAGGAAGACGAGTTAGCCCGATGGCTCGATCCGGCGAGAAGGACGCGCGTCAGCGCTCAGCTGAACACCCTTGGGTTCCAGTTCGTGACGCTAGACTTGGCAGGGTATCGTCGAGGCGGGGGAGTCCATAAGGCGTGAGCCGTTTCCTCCTGACGCCTCACCCCTTATCCCTTACGGTAAGTTTCAGCCACTGCCTGTAATGCTTCGTCCGCCAGCCTGCGATGGTCCTGGTCGTTGAGGCTCCGACCCACCACCTTTTCGGCGACCAACAGAGCGAGATCGGTGGCTTGCGCGCGAATCTCCTGGACGGCCTTCCGACGCTCATGTTCGATCTCGCGCGCGGTGTCGGCTTTAATCCGCTCCGCGTCCGCCTCGAGTCGTTGTTCATTTTCCTCAAGCAGACGTTGTGCCCGTTCCTTCGCCTGGGCCATGACCGCTTCGGCCTCTCGCGAAGCTGCGTTCAACTTGGCCTCATACTCCTGCAGCTTGCGTTCGGCCTCTGACCGATGCCGTTCGGCCTGCTCCAGACTCTCCCGGATCTTGCGCTCCCGCTCCTCCAAGATCTTCAGGATCGGCGGAAAGGCGAACTTATAGAGCACCCACAGCAGGATGCTGAAGGACAGGACCTCCCAGAAAATCAGTGAGGAAAAGAAATGCGATTCAAACTGTGGCATCGTTCCCCAGAAATGCGTTTAACGTTATTCGTGCAACGTTAAACGGGAAGAACGCGATTGACGAATAACGGTTAACGAGTGACGAGTACCTAAGTCGCCTTGCGCAACCCCATGATAATGAATGCGATGACCAGTCCGTAAAGCGCAATCGCCTCGACCAGTGCGAAGCCGATCCACATATACTTGCCGACCCGACCCTCGGCTTCTGGCTGACGCGCGACTGCCTCGATCATCTTGCCGAAGATATACCCGATCCCGACGCCGGCGCCTGCGAACCCGGCCGCCGCTAATCCCATCCCCAACAAAGCTGCTGCTGCAGAATCCATCGTCTCGTATCCTCCAGTTCTGAGTTTTGAGTTCTGAGTTCTGAGTTTCCAGGTGCCCTCATCAATCTTGGGACAACTCCCGACTCAGCACTCACAACCCACCACTGTTTAGTGCGCGTGTTCGTCTTGCCCGTGCAGGTGCATGGCATCTCCGAGATAGACGCAGGTCAAGATGGTGAAAATGTAGGCCTGAATGAAGGCAATAATGACCTCCAAGCCATTGATCGCTATCGTGAAAGCGAACGGCAGCCAGGCGATCAGAAGCGGCAGCGAAAGGGCCATTCCGAAGAGAACAGCGAGAACGGTATGGCCAGCCGTCATGTTCGCGAACAACCGAACCGCCAGTGAAAGGGGTCGCGCCAATTGGCTGATGAGTTCGATCGGCATCATCAGCGGCAGCAACCAGAGAGGCGTCCCAGGCGGAATCAGGATTCCCAAAAATTTTACGCCGTGGCGCGCGAGCCCGACTACGACGCTCATACCGTACACAAAGAGCGCGAACGCCGCCGTGACGACAATCTGGCTGGTCACGGTGTAGAGGCCTGGGATCAGTCCCAGTAGGTTGCAGAACAGGATGAAGAGAAATAAGGTTGCAAGAAACGGGAAAAACCGCATCCCGTCTTTCCCCATTGTTTCCAGGATCATCCCGCGGATAAAATCCACGAGCAGCTCGGCCAGGCTCTGGAATTTCGTGGGAACCAGCCGCTTCGACGTTCCGGCCACGATGAGCAGGCCCGCAACAACCGCCACCACCACCCACATCATGATCACGGCTTGGTTCAGAGAGATGTCGAGGCCGAACAGCGAGAGCTGCCCAAACGGGTGAAGTTCAAACGGGTGGAGCGGGTTGTCCATCTTCACTCCACTACTTACTTCCACCGCTGGGCTGCCCGGTAGGCATTCAACACCCCAGAAACGGCCCCCAGGGCCAATCCCGTCACCAGGCCCCAGGGTGCGGATGCAAACAGGTAGGTATCAGCCAGCCAACCCAGCCCACCCCCCACAATCAAGGCTGCGAGCAATTCGGTCCCGATTCGGACCGCCTGCCCCAAGCCCGCATAGAACGGATCGGTTGAAGGCGGCATCGATGTTAATGTTGAATGCGGAGCGCTGAATGATGAATCCATACTCAATCAGCATTCCGCATTCATAATTCACCATTGTGTAAGGGCGCGCCATTCAATCAAACTCTCAGGTAAATTGTCAAGCTGAGCAGGTCACGAAGGCCTGAGCGCAGAAGGATGAATGATGAATTCATGGCGACGAACGGTGAGTACCACGCTGGTCTCTCCTTCTGGAAGTGTGATACAACCAGGACCATGATCCGGCCGTCACGCGCCCGGTTTCTGATTGAAAAGCGTCCGCAACCACTGGTGTTGTCCGTTCCACAACCGGAGGGGGACGCATATGAGCTCTATCGACGGATTGTCCGGCCGAACCGCCCCTCGTTCTTGCTGGAAAGCGGAAAAGGCAGCGAGGTGGTCGCACACTATTCGTTCATGGGGAGCGACCCTTATCTTGTCCTCTCGGGAAAGGACGACCACTACGAACTGCGCACCGGCGGGGTCTCAACCGTCAAACAGGGAGATCCGTTCGACGCGCTCGCCGAGCTGCTGCGAGCTTCTCAGATTGAGCGACCCGACGGTGTACCTCCGTTTTTCGGCGGCGCGGTCGGATTCTTGAGCTACGACGTCGCCCGACGCTTTGAGACCATCCCGAGCCGGGCCCAAGACGACCTTCACTTGCCGGATCTCCAGTTCGCGTTCGTGGATTTGCTCGCTGCGCTCGACCACCACACCAAGACCCTGCACCTCATTTTTGCTCCTCCACTGGATCGAATGCTCGGGGAGCCACGGGAAAAACTGTACCGCGAGGGATGTGATCGGCTCGCTGAGCTGGAGGCGAGGCTGTCGGTTACCAGCAGGACCCGCGAGACTGACTTACCAACCGGTCTGCTCGAGCTGAGCCCCGACCAGCCAAGCGCCGCCTATATGGAACGGGTCCTGAAATGTCAGGACTATATCCGCGCCGGAGACATTTATCAGGCCAACCTCTCCCACCGCTTCACCATCGACCTCGGTGGTTCCACCGGCCTCTTCGAGGAGAGACCTGGACCTTCTCTCTATTCCCGGCTGCGAAAGGTAAACCCCTCGCCGTTCTCAGCCCTGCTCGAATTCGAGAACGTGAGCTTGGTCAGCTCGTCCCCTGAACGCCTGGTGCGTTTGCAAGATCGCCGGGTGGATACCCGCCCGATCGCCGGCACCAGGCCACGCGGCCGGAGCGCGTCTGAGGACCGACAGCTCGCCGAAGAGTTGCTGACCAACCCCAAGGAGCGTGCCGAGCACTTGATGCTCGTGGATCTCGAGCGGAATGATCTCGGTCGTGTCTGTCGGTTCGGCACAGTCCGCGTGGACGAATTCATGGTCGTCGAGCGGTATTCCCACGTGAGCCACATCGTCTCCAATATCGCGGGGGCCATGCGCGATGCACTGGATGGGTTTGACCTGATCCGAGCAGTCTTTCCTGGCGGCACCATCACGGGGGTGCCCAAGATCCGTTGCATGGAGATCATCGAAAGCCTGGAGCCGGTCCGACGCGGACCCTACACCGGCTCGCTGGGCTATCTGAGTTGGAGCGGCGATCTGGACCTGAACATCGTGATCCGCACACTCGTCCTGACCGGCGGTCGCGGCCATCTCCAGGTTGGAGCTGGGATCGTCGCGGACTCCGATCCCAGCAGGGAATACGAAGAGACCCTGTTCAAGGCTGAGGCGCTGGTGGAGGCGCTCAGAGAACGTTAATCGTTAAACGTGAATCGTTAACCGTGATGACACCGCACTCGCATTTCTCTTCACGATTAACGGTTAACGAATGACGGTTCACGGGTGGGCTATGTGGATCTACCTCAATGACAGGTTCGTAGACCGGAAGGCAGCCGTGGTCTCCGTCTTCGATCACGGCTTTCTCTACGGCGATGGGGTCTACGAGACGCTCCGGGCCTACGGTGGCCGCATCTTCATGCTTCAGCAGCACCTCTCGAGGCTGCAGCGTTCGGGACACCTGATTGGTCTTGACCTCCCCATTCCGGAGAAGGATTGGCCAGCGCTCCTGAACGAGGCGATAGGTCGCAATGGCCTCATGGACGCGTATATACGCATCACGGTTTCCCGCGGCGAGGGAGAGATCGGGCTAGACCCGGGCCTCTGCAAGCATCCAACGGTGGTCATTGTGGCCCTTCCGCCCCAGTCCTACCCTCCTCACCTGTTCCGAGTAGGGGTGAAATTGATCATCTCCCGCGTCAGCCGTAATCTGGCGGCGGCCTTGCCCCCCCGGATCAAATCGCTGAACTTCCTGAACAATATCCTGGCCAAGCAGGAAGCCCTGCAATCCGGCGCCTTCGACGCCCTCATGCTGAACGTCGAGGGACACGTGACCGAATGCACCACCAGCAACCTATTCTTTGTGCGAACCGGACGCCTCTGTACTCCCTCGATTGCCTGCGGCATCCTGGATGGCATCACTCGGGAAGTCGTGCTCCTACTGGCACAGGAACAGGGGATACCGGTCGAAGAGGGAGCCTATACAGTCGAGGCGTTGAGGCAGGCGAAAGAATGTTTTCTGACCAACACCAGCATGGAAATCATGCCGGCCTGTCAGGTCGATCACCTTCCGGTTGGCTCTGGACGGCCGGGTCCTCTTACCATCAGACTCCAGGAACTCTTCCGCTCCAACCTCGCGCGTTTCCTGGGGTAAACAGGCAGCTCGCTCTCGGAGGCTGCAGAGTCGCCTGATTTTGGCCCACTTAACAATTCAAGGTGTTACGATTAGGTTTTTGACAGGTCCGGTCAAGCGATGCTATGGTTTGATCTATGCTTATGAATGAGCTGCGGTACCACCTTGGACAGAACGCCAGGCTGGGCGCCTTGGCCACGCTATTGACGTTCGGGACCTCTGCATTCCCCCCGGTCGTGCTGGGGGAGATATACCAATACGTTGATGGAGAAGGGACTATCCACCTGACCAATGTCCCATCCGATCCTCGATTCAAGAAAGTCATGTCGGAATCAACCACTCCGCGTCCACGGATACCGGCGAACCAGTTTGAACAGGCTATCCTCCGCTACTCCACGGAGCATCGGTTGCACCCCGCCCTGCTTCGCGCCGTGATCAAAGCGGAATCTGATTTCGACCCGACGGCGATCTCAAAGGCTGGCGCGGTTGGACTGATGCAGTTGATGCCGGAGACGGCGGTGAAGCTGGCCGTTCGCAACCCCTACGACCCTGAAGAAAATATCGGCGGGGGAGCCAGACATCTGCGTTACCTACTGGACCGATTCCACGGGGATCTGGCACTGGCCTTGGCTGCATACAACGCCGGCGAGCACCGCGTGGATCAATACCGTACACTTCCCCCCATTGATGAGACGCGCCACTACGTGACCAAGGTCCTCCGTTTCTATCGTGCGTTTTTATACAACGGAATTCGCACCCCATCCGCCAGGGTCAGCTCTTCCATCCGCGTCAGCCGGTCTCAGCCCCTTGCCGCCTGGCACCCTTGATCAAGTCGGTCCGCTCCAATCTGCTGTGCTGACGCCACCCGAGCCGCTTGGTGTCGGGATAATCAGCACGGAAATGCGCGCCCACGCTGTTCTCCCTCCACAGTGCCGCCTCAGCGACGCATTTCGCCACCTGCACCATATTCTTGACTTCCAGATCGAGCCTCGTCCCGAATGGCCGATCCACCGTTCGGTTCCACCGTGACAGTTGCGCCGTCGCACTCGCCAGTGAGTCACCGCTCCGCATCAGCCCTACCTTCCCCCACATGATCCGGCGCAGCGAGCTGCGAAGCTTCTCCGCATCATCCAACCGGCAGAGTGGCCCGACGTCAAGCTCTCGAGAAGATGGCAGAGCAGGAGGAGTCCCGGTCCGTTCGGCGAACGTCGCGGCTACCGACGCCGCCCGAGCTCCGAACACGAGTCCTTCAAGCAGGGAGTTGCTCGCGAGCCGGTTGGCTCCATGCACCCCGCTGCAGGCGACCTCACCGGCTGCAAACAGACCCGGCAGGCTCGTGGCACCGGTCGTATCGGTCCACACGCCTCCCATCATGTAGTGGGCGCTAGGAGAGACCGGAGTCCATTCCTCGGTGATATCGATATCGTAGCGAAGACAGGTGGAGTAAATGGTCGGAAACCGCCGCTTGATAAAAGACGCGCTCAGGTGAGTCACGTCCAGATAGACATGCCGTGCACGGGTCGCAGCCATCTCCGACCAGATCGCCCGGGCCACGATATCTCGCGGAGCCAGCTCGCCGGCCGGATGATACCGGCGCATGAACAGCTCGCCCTTGATGTTGCGAAGTCTTCCCCCTTCCCCCCGGATCGCTTCGGACAGCAGAAACGGTGGAGTGGAGGGTAGGTACAGAGCGGTCGGGTGAAACTGCACAAACTCCATGTCTTCAAGGACGGCCCCGGCCCGAAACGCCATCGCCATCCCGTCCCCAGTCGCATTCGGAGGGTTGGTCGTCCTGGCATAGACCTGGCCCGCGCCACCTGTCGCCAGGATGACGGCCGAGGCAGCGAAGACCTTTCGAACACCGGTCACTTCGTTGAGCACGAGCGCTCCGCAGCAGACGCCATCGACCACGACAAGGTCCACGGTAAAGTGATGACCGAGCCACTTGATCCGCTTGTGTCGCCTTGCCTGGGCCATCAGGACCTTGACCATTTCATTGCCGGTCGCATCGCCCCTGGCGCGCAGAATACGACTGCGGCTGTGCGCCGCCTCCTTGGCGAAGGCGAACTTCCCGCCGACCTTGTCAAACTTGGCTCCCCAGGTAATCAGTTCCTGGATTCGGTCCGGCCCCTCCTCGACCAGAATTTGGACCGCCTGCTGCCGACAAAGGCCGCGCCCGGCATCCAGCGTATCAGTCAGATGGATGGCAACATCGTCCTCCTCGCTCAGCGCGACCGCGACTCCCCCTTGAGCATAGCTCGAACTGCTTTCAAGCGGGTGCCCCTTGGTCAGAATCAGCACCCGACCATGTCGGCTCAGCTCGATCGCGGCTCGAAGACCCGCGACGCCGCTCCCGATCACCAAGAAATCCTCCTCAGACCCGCGCACCTTGCCCGAGGCTCCCCCACCGCCGTTCATCGGACCACTCCAGGCCGCGGCGTCGATGGTACGGTGTGACGCATCGCCATCCCGAACGGGAGATCGCCTTCGACGCCTTTCAAAAGAATGGACTGAACCCCCTCCCACCGGAGCATGCCGTGTCCGCGCTCACGGACGCCGGCCTCCGCCGGCGTCCGCGTCCATTGGCCCTGCCAGTGGACGTAGACATCGATCGTCTCGCCTTCGATCAGGATCCGCTCGATCGAGAATTCCAGCGCGATGTCTTGGAAAGTTTGAAAGTCGTTTTGCACCTCCTGCTCCATGCGATCGAGGATGTCCATCGGAAGCATCAAAGCCTGGATGGTGGACAGATCCTTCTGGACGTAGGCCTTCCGCAGGGATTCAACGGCCCTGTCGATCCGCTCATAGCGAGCGTGATCATGGGGATATCGGGGTTCGTTGGAAGAACAACCCAGAATCTGGCCGGGCATCCAGGCGAGACAAAGAAAGAGCACCACCAACCAGGCAGGCTGAACACGACACGACATACTGCAGTATAAGAAGAGGCTGGAGGAGGCGTCAAGCTGGACCTATCACACCATTCAGTCAGAAATCGAAAACCGATGCCCGACACGTTCCAGACTTTCAACTCATGGGGGATCAGATTGTTTCGATCACGTAATTTCGCCGCGATTCGCTGCTCACAATTGCGTTTCGCTTGCTTTTATGAGAGAAACCCTATACTCTTTTGCCGCTAGGAGATTGTCGATGGCCAGTGTGCTCAAAAAACGGCGCAAAAAGATGCGAAAGCACAAGTACAAGAAGCTTCGAAGACGGCTGAAGTTCCTGCGTCGGAAAGGCTAGGCGACGCCCCGCTCAGGGCTGGAGGTCCACGTGTCTGAAGGAAAAGAAAAGCAGGGAAAGTTGGTTCGGATCAGAGTCCGAACGGTCAACTGCACGTACGTCGGAGATTTCCTGGTTCCGCCGATGCGGAACCGCGTGTCGGACGCGATCAACGAGGAGCAGCGACTGTTTATCAGTCTCACGGACGTCGTGATCAACGACAGAGAAAAGGCGGACTTCGTCGCCATCAACAAGCATCTGATTGAGTCCATCACTCAGATATAGTCGCACGACCACGGTTCTTCTCATTCCTTCACTTCCCCGCCGGAGTCACGCGTTTCGCGCAGAAGCACGGCCGTCGCGCCGCACGCCTTCAAGCACGGCCTGAATGTCTTACTACGCTCGCTTCTTTCCGTTCCTGAGGCCGTACCTGATCCAGATGGCTGGAGCCGCTGTGCTGGTAATGGCGGTTGCCATCCTGAACCTTGCCCTTCTGCGATTGGCTGGCTTCCTCTGGGACATCATCACCGTCCAGCGCGACCTGCAGAGGATGACGAACACGGTCGGGCTGTTCCTCGGACTGGTCCTCCTCCAAGGCCTGCTCACCATGGGCCATAGTTATCTCACCGCCTGGGTCTCCCAGAACATCCTGGCAGACTTCCGGACGCACGTGTTCGCTCATCTCCAGACATTGTCGCTCAGTTTTTTCGCAAAACGACGGACAGGGGAGATTTTGTCCCGTCTCATGAACGACGTGACCGTCATCCAAACCATGGTGACGGAAACCCCCATCGATTCGGCCAAACAGCTCGCGACCTTTGCCGGCGGCGTCACCTTTCTGCTGGTGATGAACTGGCGCCTCTGCCTGCTGATTCTTCTGCTGCTGCCCATTTTGGTCTTGGCGGCCCGCCTCTTCGGCCAACGGCTGAAGGCGCTCTCCACAACGATCCAGGATCAGACCGCATCCATCACCACTCTTGTGGAGGAGGTGCTGTCCGGCATCCGTATCGTCAAGTCGTTTGTACAGACCCGTCGTGAGGAACTCAGATTCGCCTCCCAAATGCGTACAGCCCTTGAGACGACGCTTCGCAGGGCGGCGGTCCTGGCCGTGTTTGTGCCGACCATTACGCTGCTGACGTTCGCCGCGGCCGCCGCTGTTCTCTGGTACGGAGGCCGCCAGGTCATTCATGGAACGGTCTCGCCCGGCGACCTGTTCGCCTTCGTGCTGTTTGCCGGCATTCTGATCGGTCCCTTCGGCTCGGCTGCCAGGGTCTTTGCGCAGTTCAAGGAGGCGCAGGGAGCCATGCGACGCCTGTTCGAGATTCTCGACACCAGTCCGGAGGTAAGCGATCGGCCGGACGCGGTCGATATGCCTCCCATCCAAGGACACGTCCAGGCCGCCCAGCTTGGGTTCGCCTACGATCCCAGGCAGCCTGTCCTGTCCAAGGTCTCGTTCGAAGTCAAGCCAGGCGAGATGGTGGCGCTCGTGGGGCCTACCGGTGCGGGCAAAACCACCTTGGTGAACCTGCTGCACCGCTTCTATGATCCGACTGAGGGCGCTCTGGCTATTGACGGGCATGATCTGCGCACGGTTCGTCTCGAGAGCCTTTACCGCCAGATCGCGCTGGTGCCTCAGGAAACGGTGCTCTTCGGTGGCACGATCCTTGATAACATCCGGTATGGTCGAGAGGAGGCCTCCGATGAAGAGGTGATCACCGCCAGCCGAACAGCCAACGCGCACGACTTCATCATTCAGATGCCGGACGGATACAGCACGGTGGTAGGAGAAAAAGGAGTGAACCTGTCTGGCGGACAGCGCCAGAGGCTCGCCATCGCCAGGGCCGTGCTCAAGAACCCCAGGATGCTGATTCTGGACGAAGCCACCTCGGCGTTGGACTCAGAGTCCGAGATGCTGGTGCAGGAGGCCCTTGATCGCTTAATGGCGGGCAGAACCACCTTCGTCGTGGCCCATCGATTAACGACGGTGCAGGGGGCCGATCGCATTCTCGTTCTGAACAAAGGACGGGTCGTAGAGGAGGGAACCCATGTCTCGCTGATGGAGAAAAGAGGCTTGTACCACTATCTGTATACGCTCCGCCTCACGGAAATGATGAATGCTGGATGACGATTGCTGAATGGAAGATCACCCGCGCTCGTCCCCCATTCATCACTCATCATTTATCGCCCATCACTTGATCTTGGAAAAGTCTGCCTCAATCTCCGACAGCTTCCCATCGGGAAAGAAAACCATCACCTTGGTCTTGGCATTCGGATCGAAGCTATCATAGGCAAACCGGGCGGTGAACCGGGAACGATAGGCTGGGCCCTGACCTTCGTTCTTGCGCCCCTTTTCAGCCGGGCTCACATCGACCGGCTTGACGGTCTTGGTACCTTGCTGAAGCGCCACCTGCACTCCCTCCGCAAAGTATTCGTCGTCCCCGCAGAGCTGGACTTCCATTTCCAGGTTGGGCATGTCCAAATATTTTTGGATTTTGTCATCGGGCATGCGGATCTCTTGCTTCTGCTTCTTGGACTCGGTGGCCTCCTTCCTGCCGAACGACTCTAACCAGAACCGCTTGGTGCGTAAGATCGCGCTCGCTCCGCAGGAATCCTTCTCCGGATCAGCTCCGATCCGTGTCGCCAGAGAAGCATGCTGCAAGACTCTTTTCACTTCCTCAGGTGTGCTCGACTTTTCCATCGGCTCACGACCGGCTGCCAGGGCCTTCTTCGCCTCCTCCATGGTCAGTTTCGCGTCAATGCCATGAGCCTGGCCCATCGCAACGGTCCACATCGCAACCGCCCCCATCACAATGAACGCACGGAGGCCGACTCCATGCCCACTCCTCCTCACTATGAATCCTATGAACGCTGAACGCATGAGTACCCTCCTTGCATGACTCCCGCTCCAACACAGAACCGGCACGGGACATCCTTTCAAGCCAATCGCGCGCCATTTTAAGGAAACCTTCGTTCCAAAGCAATGCTGAGCAAGGAGATCCCTAGTTTTGAGTCGAAAAGTTTGTGTTTTGAGTTGACACTCACAACCGAGAACTCAAAACTCACTGTGCAAACTTCGCCCAATTCGGGTAGGACTTCGTTTGATAGAGCTGCTGAATATCCGGTGCGTCAACGCCTCGAACCCTTAGCAGATGAGCCACGAGCCTGAGCGGAAGGCCAACCGCCGCCGTGTAATCGCCCTCGATCCTGGCAATGAGTCGGCTCCCAGATTCCTGGATCGCATAGGCCCCGGCCTTTCCTCTCCACTCCTCGGTCTGGAGGTAGGCTTCGACCTCGGCGTCACTTAGGTTGTGCATCCAGACTCGAACCGTTTCGACCGCAAGATCCTGAAGGTCATCTCGCTTTCGGCAGATCGCTACGGCAGTATGGATCACGTGGTCGCGACCCCGGAGCTGTTGCAAGGTGGCTCTGGCCTCTTTACGATCGGCCGGTTTTCCCAACACCTCGTCGCCCACCGAAATAAGAGTGTCGCTCCCGAGAACCAGACTGTCCGGGTAGCGCTGCGCGCAGGACCACGCTTTACCCAGCGCGAACCGTCGCGCCTGCTCGGCAGCAGAACACTCCTGGCGGATCTGTTCCTGAAACGGAGGCGCGACGACTTCGAAGGGGATGTGCAGCAGTGTGAAGAGGTCCTTACGCCTGGGAGACGTCGAGGCCAAAATCACGCGCATGACAGAGCGGATGGAAGCGGGGCGTCAGGAGAGAGGTGAGTCAGAGCGCCGGAGGACAGTGACACGGCTGTATGAAACTCGGCCACAATCCGCGCCACATCATCGCTGCTGACCGCACGAACCATACGTCCGCGCATCGCCGCTGCATGGGGAAACCCTTTACAGTACCAGCCGAGATGTTTCCGCACTCGCGGGAACCGCTCTGTTCCAAAGAGGGTTTCGAACCGGCGGGCATGATCCAGCATCACCAGGAACCGTTCGGCGAGGGGTATCTCCTCATCATGCACAGGCAAGGACCTCACCCCCAATGCCGCTCGCGCCATCTCTTTTCTACGGAAGAACCAGGGACTGCCGAGCGCGCCACGTCCGACCAGCACGCCATGCACCGCGCTGGATCGAACCCGGCGAACGATATCTCGCATCGAGTGCAGATCACCGTTTCCCAGCAGCAAGGTGTTGGTCTGGCGAGCCAACCGGGCCGCCCGCTCGATCGCGTTCCAGTCCGCCTCTCCTCGGTACATCTGCTCTAACGTCCGACCATGCACCGAAATGACTGCCGGCTGCTCTTCCAGCAGATGACTGACCCATTCCTCTATGACGACCGTCCCGTACCCCAGACGCGTTTTCACCGAGAGCGGGATCATTCGGCGTGGCGGAGCCGACACCTTCTGTCGTCGCAGATTCATCGCCTGAATAAGATCCGCCCGCGCCGACTTCAAGCCGGCCTCGCACAGGCTCTGGCCGGCGGCCCAGTCCAGGATGCCCTGACGTGCTGCCCGCATGATGGTATGGGCAAGATCCGGCGTCCGGATCAGGCCGGCGCCGGACCCAGACGAGGCCACGTTTCGGGAAGGACATCCCATGTTGATATCCAGCCCGTCGAATCCCAACTCGCAGACGACATGAGCGGCTTGATAAAAGAGGACAGGATCCTTCCCGTACAACTGCGCCACCACTGGCCGCTCGTGCTCACTGTACAGGAGCGAGCTCAAGAGATGTTCCGGGCCTCGGCAGATGTCCCCCACGCTCGTGAATTCCGTGAAGGTCACATCCGGCGCACCCTGCATGGCCACGACCTGCCGAAAGGCAGCATCGGTGACACCGTCCATCGGGGAAAGCCCGATAATGGGTCGGGGAAGCGTGTTCCAGAAGCCTGCGTTAGGACCGTTGACCGTTATTCGTGAATCGTTATTCGTTGGCATATTCATTTCCTGCGTGTCACGTTGAACGATTCACGTCCCAATCTGTTCGCAGGCCGTTTCGTACCCAAGCCTCAGCTCCGCCGCTTCATGGGCCGCGACGTTAGCCGCGCTCGGCAGCATCTCGCCGACAAATTCACAGAAACAATCCAGCTTGAGCAGGAAGAAGTCGTAGGGACCTTCGACCGTCCTCGGCTCCCTGAACCAGTACTCTAGAAATGAAGCGAGCGTCATCTCATGGCGGTCCAGCAAGCGGCAGGTCTGCGGAAACATGTCTCGCAGATCGCCTCCCCATTCCAGAATCTCGCGCGGCAGGTATGACCGACGATACACCGTCAAGGCCTCCGGCTCCAACCCTGGTGACGGAAGTCCAGCCGCAGACGCATCAATCGTGCCGGTTACGACACGAGCGTAGAGATTGTATTGCCGAAGCAGTTCGTTCGCCCCCGCTCGATCGGTGGCGCAAGTCGAAGCAGGCCGCGCGGCCAAGCCCACGCGAACATCTTCAGACGAACAGGCCGGCTCGCGGTCCCCATTCCACCGCCCGCACCATCGGCCGAACCGTTCGCAAAACCGATCAAACTCCAGGACGATTTGGGAGACCGACTTCGTGTCCACCTCCAGCGCCATACCTTTGAGATGCGCCAGCCTGGGGTGGGAGAGGACTTGCGCCAGCATGTCGAAGAGCAGACCGGGAATCGGCGCGCTGTGCGCATCAAGCCACCAGGGGAGACTCCCAGCCTGCCTGTCTGTTCCCTGTTCAGCAAGGCCGGCCACGTGGATCTGCACCACCCGCTCCAGCGGGAAGGTATCCAGGAATTCGGAGAGAAATTCCATGACGGGACGATGCCTCTCGCCTGAGTATCGATAGACCGTCCAGAGATGGCCGATGTCCAGCACCACTCCGCATGGCACTAACTCCGTGATGCGGCGAAAAAACTCCGCCATGGAAAGCTGGCCGAATCCAAAATAGGTCAGCGGCGGCGTTTCGAGCAATAGCAAGGGCCCAGGACCCGAGGGCGTGCTGCAGCGCCGGTCGAGCGCGCTTTGCACCATCCCAACGTTCCGGGCTGTGACGTCGGCGCTCAGCGGTGTGAGCAGGGGCGGCAGATAGGTCCCGAACGAGTAGCCAGCCATCTGCTTGGTCGCGCACTCATGATTCATCCAATAACTGCCAAGGGTGCGGAGGTGAGTTGACGCGGCGACCAACTCTGTCTCCACCGGATAGGTTGCCTCCCAGTCCGGTTGGGTAATCCACAACCCTTCGGCATGATAGGCCAATAAAATGTTGGGAAGCCGCTGCCGCACCAGGGCCAAGGCCGGCTGCGCCGCCTTAAAAACTTCCAAATACCCGTACCGGAGCCCCCGTGCCTCCAGGGCAGCGAGCAGCTCGAACAGATCAGGCGAATAGACATCCACGGACAGGCCGAGGCCATGGGACGGAATCCCGGACCAGCGCCACAGAAATTCTCGGTCGGCAGGGGTCATATATCAGCACCATCGGGCAAAGAGATCCGGAACCATGGGCGACAGTGTAATCGTGAAAGGCGCTGTTTGACAAGGTAATTGGGCCTGACGACCGTCAATCGATCTGCTATACTTGTGGATACGTCGCTTTCATCGAAGCGCAACACGACCAGAACCCACTGCAGGCGGAAGGGCCCCCCGAACGATGACTCGGGCCAAGGACAACTCCCGCGATGCAGCAGGGCATGATTCATCTCTTGCGGTGATCCACATGATAACCCCGGGCGTCATACAAATCCCCGGAGATGTCACGGTCAGCGAGGCCGCTCTGCTCATGCATAAGGAGCGGGTCCCCTGCCTGTTGATCAAGGACACCGAGAGCAGCATCGGCATCATGACCCCTGCCGACATCGTCCATAAAGTCGTGGCGCAGGGACTCAATCCAGATGACGTAGAGGCCCGCAGCATCATGTCCAGACCGGTGCAGTCCATCGAATTCGACCGACCAGTCGAGGATGCAACCACCACCATGGTTTCCACAGGGGTTCCCCTGCTCATCGTCACGAAACAAAGCCAACCCATCGGAGTCCTGACCGCTCGTGACTTGGTCCTCTCGCCGAAGCGGTGCAAGTCCCGCATTCCGACCTCGTTGAAGGTTCATGACGAAATGCCCCATGAGGCCGGGCCGACTGCGACCATCACGCAGCTGAGCCATCTTGGCGCTCTGGTCGAAACCTCCGCCTCCGTTCAATCCGGCACCAGTGTGAGCCTCAGCTTTTCGCTGCCCGGCTCCAATCGTCTCATCACGGCCCACGCGACGGTCCTGAAAAGCGACGACCAGGCGCACAGAGGGAAGACTGGCCAGCCCCCGCTCAAGCACGGCGTGGAAATGCTGTTCACGCACCTCTCGGTGTCAGACCAGTCCCAGATCAAAGCCTGGGTGACGCGGACCCTCTCGAAAAAGTCCGGCGAGCAATGATAATCTCTGGAACAACACAGGTCTTTTGACCGGCCCGCCCCGGCATTGATAGAATGCACCCACGAGAGACGAGATAGCTGTCGAGGAACCAGGGAACGGTACGTGAAAGCGGTCAGCGCATCAGGTCGAGCAGCTCTCAGCAACGAGGAGATCCTGACACAGGTCCAGGCTCTGTTGGAGGGGCCGCAGGACGACCTGCAGAGGGTCCTGTTGAAGGAAATCCTCGCGGGAGTTCTGAAATTGAGCGAGACCCAGCTCGATACGCTCGACCTCAAGATCTTGAATCGGACCCTCAAGGAGCTTCGCTACGCCTTTAGAGTGTTCTATCGCTATCGTGATCGGCCCAAAGTAAGCGTGTTCGGGTCGGCCAGGACGCAACCGGACGATCCCAACTACCAGTTGGCTTATCGGTTCTCCCGTCAGGTGGTTCAGCGCGGGTACATGGTGATCACGGGAGGGGCTGACGGAATCATGAAGGCGGCTCAGGAAGGCGCCGGACGGGAGAATAGTTTCGGCGTCAACATCATGCTGCCGTTCGAGCAGGGAGCCAATGCCGTCATCGCGGATGATCCGAAACTGATCACCTTCAAATACTTCTTCACGCGAAAGCTGATGTTCCAGAAGGAAGCGAACGCGATCGCGCTTTTCCCCGGCGGATTCGGCACGCATGATGAAGGGTTCGAGGTGCTGACGCTCGCCCAGACCGGCAAGAGCGACCCGCAGCCGATCATCTGCCTCCAGGCTCCGGGCTGTGACTATTGGAATCGCTGGCACGAGTTCCTCACAGACCAGCTCCTTTCGCGACGACTGATCAACGAGGAAGATCTCGGCCTGATGAAGATCTTGGATTCGGAGGAGGCGGCGGTCGAGGAGATCGAGACCTTCTACCGCAACTACCATTCGCTTCGGTTCGTGGATCGGCAACTGGCCATGCGGATCAAGCATCGGCTCTCGGACGATCAGCTCACAACTGTCAGGCAGGAGTTCAGCGACTTGTTGGTGGAAGGATCGTTCGAACAACGAGGCCCGCTACCTGAGGAGCTGGACGAACCGGTACTGAAGGATCTTCCTCGTCTGGTCTTTCTCTTTAACCGGCGGAGCGCTGGTCGACTCCGGCAGCTCATCGATCGGATCAACTCCTTCCCGACCCTTGGCGACGGAACGTCACGCGCCGAGGGGCTCCCGGCGAACTAACTGCCGACGCCCTCACGCTCCCCGACCGACGACGATCCTGTTCCCACTCACAGAGACATTTTGTCCGACCAGCCAGTCATGATATAGTGATGTCCCGTTATATGAACCGCTCTCATCAGCAGAAGGGCCCAGCCTATCCCCCTGATGTCGTGTTGTACCACGCAGAATGCTCCGACGGCTTCGGCGCGGCCTGGGCCATTTGGAAAAAGTTTCCGTCGGCCCGGTTCATGCCGGTGAAGCACGGAATCTCCCCACCTGCCGGTCTCGCCGGGCGCCACGTCGTCATCGTGGACTTCAGCTACTCACGCCAGACGCTGGAAGCCATGGCGAAGGAAGCCGCCAGTTTGCAAGTCTTGGATCATCACATCACCGCTGAGAAAGCCCTGGTTGGTCTTCCCTTCGCGTACTTCGATCAGAAGAAATCCGGCGCGGTGCTGGCCTGGGAATGGGCACACCCGGAACCGGTGCCTTGGCTGCTTCAATACATTCAGGACAAGGATCTGTGGCACTGGGTCCTGCCGTCCAGCCGCGAAATCAACGCCGCCCTCGCATCCTATCCATCCGACTTTCGCGTCTGGGACGAGCTGCGCCAGGGAACGCTGGAAGCTGAAGGCCTGGCGATCTTACGGTACGAGAACGAGTTGGTCGGCAAGATCGCGGCGGAAGCTGCGCTGGTCTCCTTCCACAACGAGACCGTGCCGGCGGTCCAGAGCGCCGTGCTCACCAGCCAACTCGGCGAACGGCTCTCAGCCGGTTATCCATTCTGCGTCATCTGGCATGATCGGGACGGCCGCCGATACTACAGTATGCGGTCGCGCAAAGAGGGGGCGGACGTCGCCGCCATCGCCGCCTCATACGGAGGCGGCGGTCACACGCACGCCGCCGGGTTCTCGGTCCCGCTGCCGACGGGCCACCCTTCGCCTACCGACCTCATCAGGCCGATCAGGAAGGCATCTGGTCATCAACCCCGCCCAGCTCAATCACCGCCTCGGAAGAGGCGCGCCAACCGGCCGCCCCGATGAGGGCCATCGGGTGATTCCTCTTCACGACGACAACCCGACTCAGATCACACCGGTCATGACCATCGCCTCTATCGTCGCCTGTACGCTGGTCTTCCTCTACCAGGTCTCGCTCCCGTCGGAGCCGGCAGAATTGTTTGTGTATCGGTTCGGGGCCATCCCCGCTGTGGTGTTTGGGCAGGCAGCCATTCCGCCTGAGGTCGCCAGCCTCCCCGCAGTCACCACCTTGTTCACAAGCATGTTTCTCCACGGAAGCTGGATGCATCTCATCGGGAACATGCTGTACCTCTGGATCTTCGGCAATAATATCGAGGACGTCATGGGCCATGCCCGATTCGTGATCTTCTACCTGACCTGCGGAGTCATCGCCGCTCTCAGCCACGCGCTGACCGATCCGGCCTCCACCGTGCCGATGGTGGGGGCGAGCGGGGCCATCTCCGGCGTGCTCGGCGCCTATCTCGTTCTCTTTCCACGTGCCCAGGTGCTGGTTCTCATTCCACTCGGGTTGTTCACCAGGATGATGTATGTGCCGGCCGGCTTGGTCCTCGGGTTCTGGTTCGTGATGCAACTCCTTAGCGGTGGGTTGAGTCTGGGGAGACAGGGTGGAGGGGTCGCGTTTTTCGCCCACGTGGGAGGGTTTGTCGCAGGCATGGCGCTGATCGGCCTCTTCAAGCGGCCGGATGTTCACTTCTTCGCCCCGCGCCGTCATGCCTCCTGGCGAAATTTTGAATGGTAGGGGGGCAGGTGCCATACGGCTCTCAGCTTCCGCACCTCTTGTGGCACCGGGCACCCGTTGCTCCTTCCTTGTAACGGGTGGACAGGCAGTCCGGATCGGAAGCCTTCCGGAATTCCACCACGAGCAAGGCGGGTAGCCGCGTGGTCTACGGCCACGGTGCGGTGCTCAGTACCGGCGTTCCTCTTCCGAATGCCGGGCGTGGTCCTGCCGCTCCGGCAACGCGCGCTTCGAACCGTATGCTACCTGATGGTTGAGTCAGCGGACTCCTCCAGCGACCCCACTGACTGCTGGATCGCCTCGGCGCACTTAGGAATCAGGGAGAGATTATGAACCGAGTGAGAACGATGGTGACGACTCTCGTGCTACTCGGGGTCGGACTGTCACAGGCCACAGCGCCTGCCAACCCTGACGTCATTGAAACCGGACGGTTGCTGGCTGTCCTACTGGATTCGGGGCGGGTCACGATCGGGGCAAACCAGCCGCTCATCAACGACCCTACCAAGGGGAACAAAGGGTTTACCCCGGAAGTCTTCGAACGGCAGTTGATTGCCTCGTTCAAGCAGCGGACGGGCATTGATCTGGCTGATCTCAAGAACGCGCAGGTGCCGGAGATAGCCAGACCCATGCTGGCTCAGCTCGTCGAGGAGAGCAAGAAAACCGTCGCCAGCTATCAGGCAACCATCAACATCCAGGGCGTCAAGTATAAAGGGCTGATTCCCGCAACCTTTGGAACTGAGGCAGCAGCCAGATTCCAACGTTGGTCAGGGATCTATCTCAAGCAGACAGCGCCGGATCAGCTATTGCGAAATCCCAAAAACAAGGCTGACGAGTTTGAAGCAGCCGCCTTTCGAAAGTTTGCCGATCCCTCCTACCCCCGTGTCGGCGAGAACATTCTCAGTGAGACCGTAGAGGACGGAAGGGCTGTACGGGTCTTGCTGCCGCTTTTTTTTGGGAAGGCCTGTCTGAGCTGCCATGGGGAACCCAAGGGTGAACGGGATATCTCGGGCTATCCAAAGGAGGGAGGAAAGGAAGGGGACCTTGGCGGAGCGATCAGCGTCAAACTCAACCTGAAAGAACGCTGAGCGGTCGGAGCCAGACAATCGGTCGCGTACACGGCCCGCGACAGCATGGCTCCCCTCAATGATATAACAACTAGCCGGATTTGAACCAACGAGACGCGGTAAAACAAGGCGCGACACGGACCAACTCTACCTCCCTGGAATTCACTGCAGCCAACTCTAGCCAAGACTGAGGCGAGCCACGAACTCGTGAAGCTTACGATGTTTGGCTATCCGTTCTACCTGCATTTTGCTTCAGGATGCCCTGTTTCTGTGTTCCCTTTTGGCCATCAGGTGAAGAAAACGTGGAAGAAGTTGACATCCTCCCAGCCTGTACTAGACTAGAGGTAGTCGTTTGAAATCAATCTACCTTGTGCAGACAGAGAGGGGTCCATTGAGGGGTCCATTGGTTTCTTGGGAACAGAGTCTCTCGAACGTTCTTCATCTCCTTCGCCTTGATAGCATCAAGAGAAAAATCCTTGTCTTTTCTCTGCTGGCCACCCTCATCCCTTCTCTCAGCATGAGTTGGTTCTATTCTCTATATGCCAATCAGTTTCTTACGGAAAAGGTTGCTGAGGAATTGCGAAACGTGACCGCTCAGAATCTCCGGGAACTCGATCTATGGCTGAAGGAGCGTACCTACGAGATGCGGGTCTTTTCCAGCTCCTATGAGGTCTCGGAAAACCTTGAAAAGACCACTCGCGCGGACCCTGCGCAGGGCAGTAAGTCGCTGGCACTGCGCCGTCTTAACGATTATCTCAAGTCAGTGCGGGAAAAGTTTAGCGACTACGAAGAGCTGCTGGTCATAGACACCAAGGCACAGGTGATCGCCACCAGCACTGGCCAAGTCAGCGCCCTGAGCCTTCCGTCGGATTGGCAGAAGCGAGCTAAAGCAGATATTCCGATCCTGGGTGAGGCCTATAGGGACGAGGCCCTTCATAAGATCGTCATATTGATTGCCGTACCGATCAAGGCTCAGGACAGTCGATTCTTGGGCGTGCTGGCTGCCAAGCTCAACTTTCAGACAATCGAGGAGATCCTAAACCGCTCTCCCCTCGGAAAAACAGGGCAGAACTACCTGATCGCAAAGGATGGAACCGTGCTCGCCGTCTCCCGCTCGAGCTCCCCGGAACCCTTGACAGTCAAGCATCCGTTCACGACCGCCCACCCACCATCCGAATTGGAGATAGCCTCGCTGGAATACCCTGACTTCAATGGGAGAGAGGTGATCGGCGCCCTCAGGCGGTTGTCCGAGTTGGGTTGGGGAGTTGTCGCCCAGATCGGGAAAGAGGAAGTCTACGCTCAGACTGCGCGGATCCGGACCCTGATCCTGACGATATGTTTGGGACTCCTCCTGGCCATCGGTCTGACCGCGTATCTCCTGGGACTCACGATCGTTCGCCCCCTGGATCGCCTGACCAATGGGGCAGCCAAGGTGGCAACAGGCGATCTGGAAGTGCAACTCCCCGTGGTCAGCCGCAGCGAAGTCGGCTATTTGACCGAAGCTTTTAATGATATGGTGGCGCGCTTGCGCTGGGGGCGGGAAGAACTGGCGACCATCAACAAGACGCTGACTGAAAAAAACAAGGAATTACAAACGCTCTCCATCACCGACAGCCTGACAGGGCTCTATAATCGAAAGCATTTTATGGAGGCCCTTGCCACGGAAGTGGCCCGAGCCAAGCGCCACAAGCACCCCTGTTCGGTCATGATGATCGATATTGATCACTTCAAGAAGTATAACGACACCTTTGGGCACCAAGCTGGCGATGATCTGCTGAAAAAGATCGGGGGCATTTTCACGGAATCGTTACGAAGCATTGATTATGCTGCACGCTATGGTGGCGACGAGTTCATCGTCCTGCTTCCAGAAGTCGGGTCAGGGGGAGTCTTCGAGGTCGCACAACGTATTCGCGAAAGGGTAGACACAGAGGCGCTGAGCAGCGATGCCAAAGTGGTCGCTATCACGATCAGCGTCGGCGTGGCGGCCTTCCCAGAGCACGGCGAGAATCCCGAAACTTTAATTGCCTCTGCTGATGGTGCGCTGTACCATGCCAAGCGGAGCGGGCGCAACCGGGTGGTCCTTGCCACCAGTAATCTACAACCGGATATAGAAGTGGCTAAGTGATCCTCCCTGGCTAATTGATGAATGGCTCAAGACTACTTTTCTCGTCCACCTATCAGGTTATAGTAAATCCAGCCGCCACGACCGTCTTCGGCTCTCACGCGCACCCACGGACCCTTGTAAGAATAGCCCACAAGCTCAGTGCCTTCCTTGAGAGCAAAGACGACCTTAAAGTCTGGACCAGGGCCTTCTCGGACCTTGCTCGGACCGACTACTCGAAGCGGGAGGGGTATGGCGAAAGACACTTCGCCCGCGATCATCGGCGTCTTCTCCCGGCCTTTCGATCGCTCCTGGCCCTGGTTAATGATGACCTTGGCCTGGGTGGCGAGGTACAGGGCCCCGCTGTAGTTCTCTTTCTTTAGTTCCAGACCGCTCGCCTTCAAAAGCTCCTCGGCATGGATAAAATCCGTGTCCTTCTCCAACCCGGCTACCTTTGTCCCAAGACCTTTCAAGGCAATCTCTCCCTCTGCGAGGGTCGAGGCTGCCTCTGCCTTGCTTTCCATGCTACGTAGTTTCGCTTTTGCCCGCACCACCTCCAAAATGGCTTCCTCGAGCATTTTGCTGAGATCCTTGCTCAGAGTCTCTTTCTCGAGCAGCAGCAACTGAAGTCTCGCGAGCTTCCCTTCCAGATCTTGGTTGGTAGCAGTGAGCATCTGGTAGGCTTTCTCGATTTTTTCGCGTTCAGCTATAACCTTATCAGATTGCTCCTGGGTTGCCCCGGCACAGCCTGAAAGAAGAGTTCCGGCAACGATCAAAAGACAGACAGGATAAAGTCTGGCTCGGTGACAACTGGCGGGGTAGCTCCGGGACTGTGCAGGCTGTTTCATAGACTAAAAATAACCCATTCTTACGTTTTTGTCATTCTCTGATTATAAAAATGAAGTCTACGGGAACACCCACCTTTACGCTGGCCATGCACGCACATCGGATGATCCCCTTATTGACTCGCACCATTTTCGAGAGTCTTGACAACCTGGTGCAATAATTCCTGCGCCTCACTTCGCAAACGGACGAATTCAAGTCCGAACTCTCGTCCACGTGACCACCGAACTGCTGACGACTCCACGTCTAACGAGAAATCGTGATCAGGCAGGTAGACACGTACCTCCAGTTGATTGCCTGTTTGTACGCGCACGTCACTTTCAACTCTACAACCTTTTATGGACAGGTCGACCAGTACTCCTTCTCCCCCTACCATTGGGCCTCCTGAGAAAGAGCTTCGGAATTGCACGCGAATCCGTTTGTGCTTGCGTAAATCCATTGGAAATTTACACGCGACACACAAGTGCCATCATTTGTCGCAGCGCTCTTAGCATATATCACGTAAGCCCATCGCTCAAAAGGTATTCCTTTTTGATCCCGATGCTTCAGCCTTCCGAGTCGTCGAAGTATCACCCCGCGATGAAGTCGACGACGCCTGGGCCTTTGACACATCCGACACGCAGGCATTCACCCGAATGCACGTGATTAGCGTCCCTGTTGCGGAGTGCCTTTAGGCAATTCGTTGTTGCCGAGCATTCGTCTCAGCACGAGCGCTGAGCTCCAGGCCGTCTCGGGTTTCTCGGCGAGGAAGGTGACGTGGCCCATTTTGCGGCCGGGACGGATGGACTTTTTCCCGTAGAGATGCAGCTTGGCGCCCGGTGTGTGAAGCAGATTCGTCAAGCCCTCTCCTGAGCCGACCCGGATCAGATCATCACCGATCAGGTTTGCCATGACCGCCGGACAGAGAAGGCGCACCTCTCCGAGCGGGAGGCCGCAAACCGCCCGGACCTGCTGTTCAAATTGGGAGACCGAACAGGCATCGAGCGTGTAGTGGCCGGAGTTGTGCGGGCGCGGGGCGACTTCGTTGATGAATACCCGACCGTCCGGCATGAGGAACAGCTCCACACAGAAGACGCCGACCCCGTCCAGCGCCTCCACGACTGAGCCAGCCAGGGTCGCGGCACGCTCGGCAAGCCTTGGCTCGATGTCGGCCGGTACGCGGGTCACACGCAGAATACCAGCTTCGTGCAGATTCTCGGCCACCGGGAAGACGCGCCGGTCTCCGTCCGCGGCCCGCACCACCAGGACCGAGAGTTCCTTTTCAAAGGAGAGAAACTGTTCCAGAATCCAGCGAGCATGCGCCTGGTTCAGTCGCCGAAGCTGCTCCTGCAGAACGGGAACCTCGTCTAATCCCGTCAATCGCCACTGACCTTTGCCATCGTACCCAGCCGTGGCAGTCTTGCAGAGGCAGGGAAAGCCGACGGCAGCCGGCACCGTGAGTGCCTCCGGTGAGGGAACCCCATGAAACGGAGCGACCGGGAATCCGTGGCCTGCCAGAAACGTCT
>VBOJ01000066.1 GCA_005877775.1 Nitrospirota bacterium
TGGACGTTGTGTATCTGAGCCACATCGTCGAGCATATTCGAGACCTCGTGCGATTTATGGAAGAGATCTACAGAATTTGCCGACCTGGAGGTGAGGTGAGAATCGTCGTTCCTTACTACACCTCGCGCGGGGCTTTCCGCGACCCGACCCACGTCCGGTACATCACCGAGGATACCTTTCAGTATTTTGAACCACCAACGCCGTACGGAGTTCAAACCAATTTCCGTATTGAAAAGATTGAGTACGACATCAGAAAGCCTTTTCGTTATTTTCCGCGGTACTTCCAAAAACGCTTCCGTCGCTACTTGTGGAACGTGGTTGACAACATGACTGTGACGTTACGGGTGGTCAAAGGCCCCTGACTCGTTCCTCTTTCGCGTCTGATTTCAACGACGGACCTGGCGGGAGGGCGGATCACCTCTCTGTACGCTATGAGGGCTGCCCCGTTCTGGTATCGCCTGATAGCGGAGCGGTGTGGAAATATTGACCTTGTCGAGCATGTGTGGGAAGATGGCGGCCCAAGAGCGCTTGATTCCTGTCCAGCGGTCGTGGAAATCCCCGATGCTGCGTGTAAACTATGATTACACCACTTGAAATAGTAAAACCATCGCGAGAGCGGCTAGCTGTCCATCGCATCTGCCTCGTGATCCCTCCGTCAATCTTTCTCCTCGATGAGCGTGTCTTCATGACCCTTGGCATCCTCAAAGTCGCGGCTGTCCTCGAACAGGCTGGCGTCGGCGTGGACATGCTAGACCTTTCCGGCGTCGAAAATTATGAAGAAGTTGTTCGTGACTATGTCAAGACCTCTCCCAATACCTGCTTTGGATTGACGGCAACGACTCCACAGATGCCGGCTGCCACCAAAATCTACCGCGTCATCAGGGTACAAAAACCTGGAGCGCGGATCATTCTCGGCGGACCGCACGTGACGCTGATCCATGCTGCATACAAGTTTGAGCAGAAGGGTGGGCGAAAGGGGCGCGCCACCACAGCATACCATCAGTTGCAAGAGATGTTTGATGTCCTAGTCGTAGGAGATGGTGAGCTGGCGATTTTTGAGGCACTCATTGAGGATCCACCAAAACTTGTCGATGGGGATGACCCCAAAGCGTCCTATTTCCTAAGTAACGAAAAGCTGACCGAGCTGCCTTTTCCCGCCAGGAACTTGGTGGATGTGGACAGTTACCGGTACAGCATTGACGGCGTCCGGGCACTGTCCATGATCGCCCAGTTGGGCTGCCCCTTCGGCTGTGGTTTTTGTGGAGGGCGGATGAGCCCATTTTTGCGACGGGTTCGGATGCGAACCTCTGAGAACATCATCAAGGAGATGGTCCACCTCCATGACATCTATGGGGTCAAAGGCTTCATGCTTTACGATGACGAATTGAACGTCAATCCCAAGGTCGTCGAGCTGATGAATCTCATCGCCAAGACTCAACAGCAGCTCGGCGTAGAGTTTCGACTTCGAGGCTTTATTAAGGCCGAGCTCTTCACGGATGAGCAGGCCGAGGCTATGTATCAAGCAGGTTTCCGCTGGATTTTGGTCGGCTTTGAATCAGGCCATGAACGCATACTGACGAATATTCAAAAAAAGGCAGCGAGGGCCGACAATTCCCGCTGTATGGAAATTGCCAAACGTCATGGATTGAAAGTCAAAGCTCTCATGTCGGTAGGTCACCCTGGTGAGTCGGAAGACACAGTGCGGGCGACCCGTGACTGGCTCCTAGAGGTCAGGCCGGACGATTTCGATGCCACTGTCATCACAACGTACCCCGGGACCCCCTATTTCGATGAGGCCATGGAGACCAGCCCTGGCGTGTGGACCTACACCTATCCCAAGAGTGGCGACCGATTGCACAGCCTTGAAGTAGACTACCGTGAGGTGGCTGAGTACTATAAGGGCGTGCCAGGTGAGTACACGTCCTATGTGTATACGGATTTCCTCAATGCAAAAGAGCTTGTCAAGCTTCGTGATTGGCTGGAGGCTTCGGTTCGGGACACACTGGGGATACCCTACAATAGCGGAGCTCCAGCAGTGCGATATGAACATTCCATGGGCCAAGGAGTCATTCCGACCAACATTTTGAGAACTACTAGGTCCGCCGAGCCGCTCCCATTCAAATGAATCTTTCCCAAGGGGAGACCCCTGCCCAACGGAACGACCAGTTCCCCGCTCGTCCCGATACTGCCAGCCTCGTGCACGAGAAAGTACTCTCGCTTTTAAAGTTGGAGAAGCCCGGCCGTTTGCTGGATGTACCAGCCGGCGAAGGAGCGTTCGCCGAACGTGCCAGAGCGCTCGGTCACGAAGTGATCTGTGGTGATCTCGACCCCACCCGGTTCCGTGTGGAGGATCTGAAATGTGCCAGGTTGGACCTGAACGCTTCTTGGCCTTACCCGTCCGGATCCCTTGATTACCTCGTCTCTATTGAGGCGGTCGAGCATTTAGAAAATCCCTGGCATTACGTGAAAGAAGCACGACGGGTGTTAAAGGATCATGGGAAATTGTTTCTGTCTACCCCGAACGTCCTGACAATCAAGAGCCGGCTCAGTTACCTCATTAATGGATATCCTAATTATTTTCATTACATGATTGACCAGGACCAAAGCGGAATGGAGCGAGCGATTGACCATATTAATCCCATTGGGTTTCTCGAATTGAGGCACGTCCTTGCACGCAACGGTTTTGTCGTGGATCTCATCGAAGCCAATCGCTATCCCAAGCAAGCTTCTCTGCTATTTCAACTGCTCAGGCTTTTCCTAAAAACCAGAGGTCGATCCAAAGTCAGGGCTAACCTCGCCAAGGCCAGGGTCCGCCAAATCCTACTTTCAAAGCCCTTATTATTTGGGGAGGTCTTGATCCTCAGATGCAGTAGGCTCTCGGAGAATGACTGATGCGCCTTGGGATATGAGGATGGAGTATGCGGCTTGGTATTGATGTCAGCCCTCTTGCCAGTAATCGAGCGGGGATCGGCAATTACATCGCGGAGCTCCTTGCGGCAGTGGTCCGCTCTGCACCCCACCATCAATACTTTTTGTATACCAGCCACGATATTCCCCAAGACCGCCTATCAGGCATTGGAGGGTCCTCATCAGTCCATATCTCTCGCTGCCATCCCCTTCTGATGAAGTGGCGCGCTGCACGGGATCGTGTGGATCTCTTTCATGGGATGAATTTCAGGCTCCGCGGGTGGGGGAGATGCGGCGGAGTGGTGACCATTTATGACCTCGCCCTTGACCGCCTTGCGCTTCCGTCCAGGAAACTGTTGGGACAACGATGGTCTTTTCTACGGACCAGACGAACCGCGCGACGTGCCACGAAAGTGATTACCATTTCTGAGCAGTCAGCTAGAGATATTCGCGAACTCTATGGGGTGCCCAGGGAACGGATCGCGATCGTGACTCCCGCGGTCGGGCCTGAATTTTATCGGCTAGACGAGCCCAGCCTCGTTCAGGCTATCAAACTGCAGTATGGAATCGGCGAGGGCGAATTTCTGCTGTCCGGTGGAGGATCCGAGCCCCGAAAGAATATCGCCAGGCTGGTCGAAGCCTTCAGTCTCTTCCCCAGGCGGCGAGACCTGAGACTTGTGGTTGTCGGCGGGATGGCCCGCGGAAGTGAGGCGATCTTTAAAGTGGTCCAGCGTGCCGGATTGGGGGCATCGGTCCTGTTTCCCGGCCATGTGCCCCTTGCTGATTTGAGGGTTCTGTATTCCGCTTGCTTGGCTTTTGTGTTTCCTTCATTGTACGAAGGGTTTGGAATGCCGGTGCTGGAGGCCATGGCATGTGGGGCCCCTGTAATCAGTTCCAGAGCAGCGTCCCTCCCCGAAGTAACAGGGGAGGCGGCTCTTCTGGTAGACCCCCTTGACGTCCAGGCCCTTACTAGCGCCATCGCGCGCATTCAGGAAGACCGACAGCTGCGGGATCATTTTCGCCAGACAGGCCCGATTCGTGCCAAGGCCTTTTCCTGGGACCAGTCCGCACATGATCTGTTGCGGGTTTATCAGGAGCTTGTCCCTGACCGTGTGGATTGAAGGCTTATGGCCTTGGGGGCGAGGGACCTCCGATCAGGCGGGCTCGCGAAACGCCGTTTCCGAAGTCTCCCGCCATGAGGGTTGGTCTTGAGTGCGAGACTGGATAAATCTCCTGAACGCATCCTGGTCATCAAGCTCCGATACGTCGGAGACGTAGTATTATCCACTCCTGTGCTGAGCCGACTTCGGGGAGCTTGGCCCAAGGCCCGCCTCACCATGCTGGTAAACCGGGGCACGGAAGAAGTGCTGCAGGGGCACCCGGATGTGGATGAAGTGCTGGTAAACGAGCGGAGCTTCATAAACAGTCTGCGACTGATTGGGATCCTGCGAAGGCGAGATTTCGACGCGGTGATCGATCTGACCGATGGAGATCGTTCTGCCATCCTGGCTTGGGCCACAGGGGCGAAAGTCAGGATCGGGTACAACAGTGAGGCCCGGTGGCGAGGTCGGCTGTACACGACTGTTGTCCAAGCCGACCGATTCAAGATGCACACGGTACCCTACCACCTCGCGGTGACGGACGAGTTGGGCCTTGCCGGCCCCCTTCCTTCGCCCTCGCTCATCGTCGGGGAAGGACCGGTGATGACGGCCGAGAAGCTGATCAGGGAAACCGGGATAGACCCCCATCAGCCGTTCGTCTGTTTGCATCCGGGGGCCCGGTGGTGGTTCAAGTCCTGGCCCGCGGAGCGGTTTGCCGCCTTGGCTGACCGTATCCAGCAGGAAACACATACCCCGGCTTTGTTTCTCGGCTCTAACCAGGACAAGGCTATCGTGAGTCAAATTGCCGAGTCCATGAGGACGGTCCATCGGAATCTAGCTGGACGGACCGGGCTCCAGGAACTGGCTGGATTGTTGAAACGGGCTTCCATGATGATCAGCAACGACAACGGACCGATGCATATGGCAGCGGCAATGCGAGTCCCCATTGTCGGATTGTTCGGACCAACAGACCCCCTGATCTGGGGACCGTGGGGAGAAGGGCACCGGACGTTCTATAAAGGGCTGGACTGCCGAGCCTGTTTTCATCCGGATTGCTTTCGGGGCGAACAGAATTGCATGAAGCTGATTTCCCTGGAGGAAGTCTGGGAAGCGGTGCGAGAGAGGCTGATGGGATGAAAGAGGGTTCCAAGAGGAAAGTCCTATTCGTCCACGGCATTACCGAAATCGGTGGAGCGGAACGTGAGCTCCTGGGTATTCTTGAGAGCCTGCCTCGATATGGGTATTGCCCGGTCGTGGCCTGTCCGAGCGATGGCCCCTTGGCGGAAGAACTCACCAGGCGAAGCATTCCCAGAAAAGAGGCAATGTTCGTTCCTTGGCGAAAACTCTGGGGCTATCTCCAGCGCCCTGCGGCGATACGAGGACTCAGGCAAGTCATCGACACGGAACAGCCATCCTTTCTCCATGTGAATGATATCTGGTGGGTGCCACAAGCCCTCCGCGCAGCTACGGGCAGGGGCATTTCCATCGCGGCACATGTGCGGCAAGAAATAGAGCCCTCCAAAGTGTCCCGCTATGAGTTGGCACGAGTTGATCTGGTGATCGCCATATCCGAGCAGGTCCGCTGGTCGCTGCAAATGGGCGGGGTCAGACCTGAACGTGTCCGCGTGGTCTATAGCGGGATTGACTGCTCGACGTTGTCGTCGGATGATTCTGGTCAGCAAGCGAAATCCCGGCTCGGTCTTCCAACTCATGCGCTCGTCCTCGGTACCGTGGCAAATCTCTTCTCACGCAAAGGCTATCATGTGCTGCTCCAGGCGCTTCCACGGATTCTCGCTTCGGTTCAGCAAGCGCATTACCTCGTGGTCGGAAAAGGGGATACTGAGTACGAGAGGCGACTGCGATCACTGGCCCGAGAGCTCGGCGTCGCCGACCGAGTGCATTTCGCGGGGTTTCAACCATCAGTGCAGCCATACCTTGCCGCGATGGACCTCTATGTTCATCCAGCGCTTATGGAAGGGTTCGGCATCGCAGTCCTAGAAGCGATGGCGATGGGACGGGCGGTGGTGGCGACAGTGGTGGGGGGAGTGCCTGAGATTGTCAGACACGGGGAGACAGGACTCCTCGTGCCGAGTGGGGATTCCGAAGCCTTGGCCTCCGCGGTTATTGACCTCTTGTCCGAGCCTGAGCGGCGTGCACAATTTGGTCGGGCAGGTCGCGAACGCGTACTCAAGGACTTTACTGTCGAGGCAATGATGGGGCAGCTTCTCGGAGCGTATGATTCTCTCCTGGTCCGTATCCAAACTCACCTAGCCACCGTGATTTCATGACCACGTTCCCGCAGGTCAGTTTAGTCATTCCTGTCTACAACCAAGTGCACTACACGAAGCAATGCGTGGCCTCGATTGCGCGCTGCACGGATGTGCCCTGTGAGTTGGTGATCGTGGATAACGCCTCCACCGACGGCACGGGGGAAATCCTGCATCGCCTGGACGCGAAGGTGATCACGAATCCTTCCAACCTCGGCTGCGCGAAAGCCTGGAATCAGGGGATCCTGGCGAGCCAGGGCCAGGTGATCGGGATCCTGAACAACGATATCGTGGTGACTCCCGGCTGGTTGTCCGGACTCCTTCGATTCATGGACAAGAAGGGACATGGCATCGTGAGTCCGGCCGCTCGTGAGGGCCGTCTCGATTATAATTTAGAGCAGTATGCGACAGACTTTGTGCGACGGTGTGCTGGCGCGAGCCGTGCCACGATTTATGGGGCCTGCATGTTGATTCACCGCAAGGTGTTCGACCGAATCGGATTGTTCGATGAGGGGTTTTCCTATGGGGGTTGCGAGGACGTGGATTTCTTGTGGCGTGCAACGAAGTCTGGTTTCTCCGTGGGAACGACAGGGGCTGTCTTGATTCACCATTTCGGCATGGTTACGCAAGAGGCCATCAAGCGGATGGGACAGCAGCATTATCCGGAGGCGAATCAGTCTCATTTCCTGACAAAGTGGAAACGGACCGTTCGGGGCAATTGGGTCCACCGTCGCTGGGATGATCTCAAAACATCGTGCAGAGACCGCTACGAACGTGTCCGGTACGGACATGCACTAGTAGAAAGGTTTGGCTGAAGGAAGGGTGCCGTGCATGTCAGACTCAGGTTCCGATCAGAACTTAGGCTCCCTTGGTTCTCTCGTCGATTATCCTTTCACTCTTATTGATGTCGGGGCGCAAGGGGGGATCAACCGCAGACGCTGGGGGAAATTCAGAAATCTTACAGTGATAGGGTTTGAGCCGGATGAACGAGAATTCACGAAACTCAAGAACACCGAACGCCATCGTTGGCTTCAGGTGGCCCTCTATGGGTCCGAAGGAGTGTTCGATCTGAATGTGACGCGTCATTCATCCAACACCTCCCTCTTAGAGCCTAACCTTGAGCTCATCCAGACATTGAACGTTCCTTTAAGCGATTTTGACATCCTTCGGAAGGTCCCACTCCGATGCCGAACCCTGGACGGGCTCTGTCAAGAAAATCTTGTCCCACATGTCATCAAACTGGACACCCAGGGAACTGAAATAGATATTCTTAGAGGGGGGGGGAGGTGCCTCCGTCGTTCAATTTTTGCCGTTGAGGCTGAAGTCGAATTTCTTCCTTTCTATAAGAACCAGGCGCTCTTTACTGATGTTCACAATTTTATGAGCGGTCTCGGGTTTCAGTTAATGGACTATCTCAATCCGGTCCGAATCAGGGGCCGGGAGTATGGATCTGGGCGAGGTACTCCAAGTCACCTGTTGTCGGCCGACGCCCTGTACTTTAAATCACCCACGCGTGTAGTCGAAGACCTCAGGACGACCGACCCATCCTGCCTAACCGCCGCAGTCGCCATCTGTGCGGCCTATGACTACGATGATTATGCGCAGGAGATATGTCATAGGGTTCGCCAAATGGTTCCGGACTTGGGACCACAAATAGCCCATCATCTTCGTCACCTCAAGAGGCTCCCAATTCACAAATGGCGAAGAGTCAGAGACTTCTTGACGCGCTTCAAGATTTTGCGGTCTATCGGAAAAAGGGCGAAATGGTATCTTACTCCAGTATGAATTGCCTCGGGCTTAGGCTGATGTGTAAAGCTTTGGCGGTCAGTGGCCAGCGCGAATCGAAGGGGGCCCGCGTGCAGTGCTCCGAGTCCTGCGCGGGGAGGAGATCTGGGCCGCAGATGGCGGGCACAGGTTTCAGTTGAGGTTAAGCCGGAGGTTGAGTATCCTAACTCATCGTCAAGAACGGGAGAAGGGCTTTAGCCTTTC
>VBOJ01000067.1 GCA_005877775.1 Nitrospirota bacterium
ATGGCGGGCACAGGTTTCAGTTGAGGTTAAGCCGGAGGTTGAGTATCCTAACTCATCGTCAAGAACGGGAGAAGGGCTTTAGCCTTTCCGAACGATGCGCAATCTGATTACTGGGGGGGCCGGTTTTCTTGGCAGTCATCTGTGTGACCTTCTCATAAACCAAGGTCATCAGGTGATCTGCATGGATAATTTCATCACCGGCCGACCTGAAAACATCGCTCATCTGATGGGACATGAGGGATTCAGTTTCATCAAATACAACGTGTGTGACTATCTGCATGTAGACGGACCACTCGATGCCGTGATGCATTTCGCCTCGCCCGCCAGCCCCCAGGACTATCTGGAACTGCCCATCGCCACACTCAAGGTCGGTGCTCTCGGTACGCACAAGGCGCTGGGTCTGGCCAAGGCCAAGGGAGCCCGGTTCCTGTTGGCCAGCACGTCAGAGGTCTATGGAGATCCGTTAGTGAATCCCCAGCCGGAATCCTACTGGGGAAACGTCAATCCAATCAGCCCGCGTGGAGTATACGACGAAGCCAAACGGTTCGCCGAGGCGATCACGATGGCGTACCATCGCTACCACGGGCTGGACACGCGGATTACGCGGATCTTCAATACCTACGGTCCGCGGATGAGGCCGAACGACGGGCGGGTGGTGTCGAATTTCATCGTCCAAGCGCTCCAGGGCAAACCGTTGACGGTCTTTGGCGATGGCTCACAGACCAGGAGCTTTTGTTACGTGGACGACCTAGTCAGAGGGATCGTCGAGCTGCTCCTGGCTGAATCGGATAAGAGCGTGACCGAGCGGACCGATCGGACGGGCTTTCTTTCGCAGCGAACCGAATCATCGGCTGAGAGCATGCATGACCCAGTGAATATCGGCAACTCCCGTGAACTGACCGTGATGGAGATTGCCCGATTGGTGCTCAAACTCACCGGATCGAGCAGCTCCATCCAGCATCAGCCGCTGCCGGTCGATGACCCTAAGGTACGGCGTCCAGATATTCGAAAGGCCGAGGCATTGTTGGGCTGGACACCTAAGGTCGGGCTGGAGGATGGTTTGAAAAAGACCATCGAGTACTTTCGCAAGGTGCTGTGATCTTAAGAGCTTATAGCTGATAGCTAATCGCTAATGGCTTCCGTATGAAAGGCGTCGTACTGGCGGGTGGGCTTGGTACCAGGCTGCTCCCGCTGACCAAGGTGACGAACAAGCATCTGCTGCCGGTGCACGATCGGCCGATGATCTACTATCCAATTCAGACCTTGGTGAACGCCGGGATTAATGAGATCATGTTGGTAACTGGCGGGAACAACGCGGGAGACTTTCTCAAACTGCTCGGCAATGGCAAGGAGTTCGGGCTCCGACACTTGGATTATACCTACCAGGAGGGAGAGGGGGGCATCGCGGATGCGCTTAGGCTCGCAGAATATTTCTCCGATGGCGAGCTGATTTGCGTCATGCTGGGTGATAACATCATCGAGCGAAATATTCGGCGTGCCACACAGGCGTTTCGTGAACAGAAGGTTGGCGCCAAGATTCTGTTGAAGAACGTGAAGGACCCGCAGCGCTTCGGGGTGCCAGTGCTGGAGGGAGATCGGGTGATCAAGATCGAGGAAAAGCCGAAGCAACCCCGCTCGCCCTATGCCGTGACCGGGATTTATTTTTACGATGCCCGTGTGTTCAGCATCATCAAAACTCTGAAACCGTCAGGTCGAGGAGAGTTGGAGATCACGGACGTGAACAACGCTTACCTTGAGGCAGGGCAGTTGACGTGGGACATTCTGGATGGGTGGTGGACCGACGCGGGAACCATTGAGTCGTTGCACCGGGCGAATCAGCTTGTTGCCCAAACAGGCGCCAATAAAGTTGACGTGAAGCGTGAAGCGCAAGAAGACGTTACTCGTTAAACGTTAAACGTAAGGAGTCTCCTTCGATTAACGAATAACGATTCACGACTTTATCGATTAACGAATGACGATTAACGAGTAACGAATAACGGTCCTTATGCGAATTCTGGTCACAGGCGGAGCTGGCTTCATTGGCTCGCATCTGGTGCGCCGGCTATTGGCGAAGGGACAGAATCACGTCGTGAACCTGGACGCCCTTCGTTATTCTGGGAACCTTGAAAACCTCACCGATGTGGCTGCCCATTCTCGCTATATCTTCGTGCACGGAGATATTTGTGACGCCACGACGGTTGAGAAGGTGCTCAAGGAACAGGGCGTGGAGGTGGTGATCAACTGCGCCGCAGAAACGCACGTGGACCGTTCCATCCTGGACCCGAACAGCTTCGCCAGGACCGATGTGGTCGGGACTGCCGTCCTGCTGGAGGAGGCTCGGAAGGCTGGGGTCGCTCGGTTTCTGCAGGTCAGTACAGATGAAGTGTACGGGAGCGTCGAGATTGGGTCGTCCAAGGAAGATGATGCACTTGTCCCCCGGAGTCCCTATTCTGCCAGTAAGGCTGGTGGGGATTTGCTCGTCAGAAGCTATTGGACTACGTATCGCTTCCCTGTCCTGATCACGAGGGGAAGCAACACCTATGGGCCGAATCAGTACCCCGAAAAATTCATTCCGCTCTTCATCACCAATGCAATGGAGGATCAGCCGCTTCCGCTCTATGGAGACGGTCGCCACCGGCGAGACTGGTTGTCGGTCTTTGACCATTGCGGAGGGATCGAGCATGTGGTGCGTCACGGTGAGCCTGGATGCGTCTATAACATCGGTGGTGGTAACGAGCGTGAGAACATCGAGGTGGCCCGGATGATCTTGAAACAGCTTGGGAAACCGATGAGCCTGATCCGTTTCGTGCAGGATCGCCCAGGACATGATCGCCGCTATGCGGTGGACTGCAGCCGCTTGCGAGCTTTGGGTTGGAGTCCGACGGTGCCGTTCGAAGAGGGCCTGAAAGCCGCGGTGGAGTGGTACCGGAGCAATCTGACCTGGTGGAGAAAAATTAAGTCAGGTGAGTTCAGGGCCTATTACGAGCGAGTGTATCGGCAGCGGCTGGAAGGGACAGGATGAGGCCAAGACTAAGGTTGAGGTTGAGGCTGAGTAAGGCGAAGAGCAGACGTGGCATTCCTCAAGCATGACGGGAAGTCGCTTTTCAGCCACTTTCAACCTTAACCTTTTGAGAGATGCGAATTCTAATCACCGGGGCTGACGGACAGCTTGGTCGTGACTTGCAGCTGGTGCTGAAGGGCCATACGCTCATCCGCGCTGTCTGGCCTGAGTTTGATCTTCTGAACACTGACGTGGAGAAACAGGTCCTAGCCCCTCGTCCCGACGCTGTATTCCATCTCGCCGCCTATACCGACGTGGATGGAGCTGAGCGGGAACCAAGCAAGGCCATGGCCGTCAACGCCGAAGGAACGGAACGAGTTGCCAGGGCTGTGGACAAGGCCGGCGCCCGTCTGATCTACCTCTCGACTGATTACGTGTTTGACGGGCGGAAGGCCTCACCATATGTGGAGACGGACGAGCCAAACCCGTTGAATGCCTATGGCCGTTCCAAGTTGGAGGGAGAGCGACGAGCACTGGCATGCTGTCCGAGCACGCTGGTTGTGCGAAGCGCCTGGTTGTATGGGGTGCACGGGAAGAATTTCGTCAACACGATCACGCGGCTGGCATCTGAGCAGTCGGCGCTTCGAGTCGTGGCGGACCAGCGAGGGTGTCCCACATACGCTGGTGATCTGGCAATGGCTCTTGCCCGTATGCTGGACACAGACTTGCGAGGCGTTGTCCACGCCACTGGCGCAGGCGACTGTACCTGGTATGAGTTTGCCTGCGCCATCGTCTCACTGATGGGGAGCAGGGTGCCGGTGTATCCGATTACGACTGCGGAGGCAGGACGGGCAGCGCTTCGCCCATCCTATTCGGTTCTTGCAAATGTGACGCTTGCGAAGGCGGGGATCACCCTGTCCCATTGGAAGGAAGCCCTGACCCGGTATATGAGCGAACAGAAAAAGGTTGAGGCTGCGACTGAGTCAGCTTAACAAGTTAATGCTGGTTATTTGGCTAAGGAGCTTCTATCCTTAACCTCAACCTTAGCCTGTAGTTACTTATGAAACGGGCGCTGATTACAGGAATCACCGGTCAGGATGGGTCCTACCTGGCTGAGCTATTACTGGACAAGGGCTATGAAGTGCACGGGATCGTGCGACGGGTGGCCATCGAAGATCCGGAGCACCGACTCTGGCGCCTCCTGCCTTTTAAGGATCGCCTCCAACTTCACGCGGCTTCCATGGAAAGCCTGCCCAGTGTGTATCGCGTCTTTCAAGCGGTGAAGCCGGACGACTGCTATCACCTGGCTGCGCAAAGCTTTGTCGCCTATTCGTTTGAAGACGAGTTCTCGACGCTCAATGCCAATATCAACGGCACGCACCATGTCCTGGCCGCGCTTCGGGACTGTGCGCCACACTGTCGGTTCTACTTCGCTGCCTCCAGCGAGATGTTCGGAAAAGTAGCCAAGACGCCCCAAACGGAATCGACTCCCTTCCATCCTCGTTCCGCCTACGGTATTTCCAAAGTGGCGGGGTTTGATCTGACCAGAAACTATCGCGAGGCCTACGGCGTCAAGGCCGCCTCAGGCATTCTGTACAATCACGAATCACCGCGTCGTGGGTTCGAGTTCGTCACCAGAAAGATTACGTCCCATGCCGCCCGGATCAAACTGGGTCTGGCCAAGGAGGTCAGGCTCGGCAACCTCGAGGCCCGCCGCGACTGGGGCCATGCCCGCGATTATGTGCGCGCCATGTGGCTCATGCTTCAGCAGGACGAGCCGGAGGACTTCGTCATTGCGACCGGCGAGCAACATACGGTGCGGGAGTTCGCTGAGACGGCCTTCTCACATCTGGGCCTCGACTATCGAAAGCATGTGGCGCTTGACCCCCAGCTGTTGCGACCTGCAGAGGTCGAAACTCTGTTAGGCGATGCAACCAAAGCGAAGCAGAAGCTGGGTTGGTCCTGCCAGGTGACCTTCAAGGAACTGGTTCACGAGATGGTCGAGGCGGACCTGCGGTTGTTTGGCGGTTCACGATGAGACGGAGAGTGAGCCGGTGATTGTGAGGAAGCGGGGACGACGGACTGCCGCACGCACGTCCCTTTCGCGCGCGTTGAAGGGCGTTCGCCTATTCGCGACCGATGTCGATGGTGTCCTGACAGACGGGGGGATGTATTATTCCGAATCGGGCGATGAGTTGAAGAAATTCAATACACGTGACGGAATAGGGATTCCCTTTGAAAACATGAGAAAACGTTGTTTTAGATCATCAATAATATTCGGAAGTTTTTGTATCATTTATCCGTGTGCCGCTTTCCAGTATCCACCAGTGGAAAAAGAACTTTTTTCATGGAGAATCCCCAAAAGCGAAGTTGAAACGATCAAAGAGACTATTTTAGGCAACGGCTATAGACGAATTACTAAAGATAATTACTTTTATGAAGGAGCCATTGTCACCCAGTATGCGAAGGAAATATCAACACTCCAAATTAACAGTCGGGTGCAAATAATGCTGAGTTTCAAAGAAACCGATGCTCAGAGCGCCTTTTATAAAAACATGGGGATTTCAATAGCTAATCTAGACCGTGATGATATTCTGGAAATCAATGATGAGATCAGTAGAATTGAAGAGATCATTTATAAGAAACTCCTTGAGGTTGCTGGTGAAAATAATGTTGCAAGAGGCAGAAGGCCAAGACCTTGACCGGGAATTTGGTTTTTGCCGTGGTGATCAACTCCAGAAGGCCGCGGTAGTCTTGAGCAGTGTGAAAGACGGTCGCGCGCCCATTGCCGCGGCTTAGGACATGGTAGGCGCCGCCGCTGATCTGTCCACGGGGAATGCGAGGCATCATCTACGAGGCACGGCCGTCGGAAAAAAGGTTTAAACCAGCGGGGCAACGAGTGTAGGATGTACGATGGGGTCGGGTCTTGACTTTGCCAATTGAAGTGCCAACCCTGCCCGACCTATGGCGCGACCGTTACGGCTGGCGTATGCGGGCGGCGTCTATCATGTCACGACCCGGGGCAACGAGCGCAAGGCGATTATCCGGGATGACACCGATCGGGCCCACTTCGTGGACAACGTGGCCGCGACGGTGGAGCGGTATCGGGTGCGCTGCCATGCCTGGGTCTTGATGGACAATCACTACCGTCTGCTGCTGGAGACCCCGTCGCCCAATCTCTCCCAAGGCCTCCGTAGGTGAGTATAGGGTCAGGCTTTGATATCTTTACAACCTGAACGACGCCGCACGGGTCTCAAGCGTCAAGCACACAAGAATCTCTGTCTCCGCCCCGCCTTGACGATCGTCCGCCACATGCGTTTGCCGGCGGCCCTCACGCCCGTCGGCAATTTACACAAGCGGCTTGACATCACCGAACATTAATAGTCAGTTAACTTTCCGAACCGATTCTGCTAAAATCCCGCCAGTTTCAGGCCTCACACACAATGCCTAAGACACGGCTGACCAAACCTGCCAAGAAGCGCCGCGCGTCGCTCATGCGCGCCTTGAAGCGAGTGCGGCTATTCGCGACCGACGTCGATGGCGTCTTAACGGACGGGGGAATGTATTATTCCGAATCGGGCGATGAGTTGAAGAAATTCAATACCAGGGATGGCATGGGGATCAAACTGCTGCAGCGTGCTGGATTGATCACCGCGCTGATCACGATGGAGGAAACCAAGCTCGTCATGCGTCGGGCCGAGAAGCTGGCAATCCCGGAAGTCCACCAGGGGGCACGGGACAAGCTGGCAGTCCTGCGCGCTCTGGCGGCCAGGCACGGTCTGACGCTCGAGGAAATGGCCTATATTGGCGATGACGTGAACGATCTGGAGGCGCTGAAAGCCGTCGGTTTCTCGGCTGCGCCGGCCGATGCGATGCCGTCCGTCTTAAAGGTAGTAAACTACGTTTGCCGGAAAAGCGGAGGAGAGGGAGCGGTGCGTGAAGTGGTTGATCTCATCTTGGCGGCTCAGGCCTCTGGACCCGTTAAACGTTAATCGTGAACCGTTAACCGTGAAGTCTGAACATTTCTTACGATTCATCTTTGATGAAGACCGTGCCGAAGGTGTTCGCGGGTTAGAACGACGCATGTTTGACGTGGTACCTCTTATATTCGGTTAACGAATAACGGTTCACGAATAACGAAATGAACCCTCATCTCTATGCGGTCATCTTGGCTGGAGGAAGCGGGACTCGCTTCTGGCCCCTGAGCCGGCAGCTGTATCCGAAACAACTGCTTCGGATCTTGGGAGACAAGACCCTGATTCAACAGACTATGGACCGTGTCCTTCCTTGTGTACCAGCCGGGCGGATTCTCATTTCAACCAATCCCGCGCAAGCCGACTCGATCCGGTTCCAACTGGGCGAATGGAAAGATGAGCTCAGCCACAACTTCGTCATTGAGCCGGAAGCACGGAACACCGCTCCGGCGATCGCCCTGGCGGCGATCGAGTTAATCAAGCGGGACCCTGAGGCCGTGATGCTGGTCCTGCCGGCCGACCATGTCATCAAAGGTGACAA
>VBOJ01000068.1 GCA_005877775.1 Nitrospirota bacterium
CGCAGATGGCCTCATTTCGCAACTTCAGCACACCGTCCGAGCCGGCGTGGTTTCGCGCCGCATCGGTCACGGCCCGCCAGACATGCTCCTGGCGCTCCATGGGTTCATTGGCGAGTAGAGTTTTGATCGACGCCGCGATCGCCCGCTGGAATCCAGTGTAGGCCTCGGCGGATGCCCATTCAAAGGTGACAGTCAGCCGCTCGCTACGGATACCGGTGAATCCGGCCCTCGAGAGCGCTTGCTCGAGCGCGGTCACATCAGCCAGGCTGAATGGCCCAGGGACGCCTGGTGGTGGCGGTGGCGCCTGGAGCTGTTGCCGTACCGTGTTCATCGCGACGCTGATCAGTGGAACATTCGCTGGTGGCCCCCAGACGGCCGTTGCCAACCGTCCATCGGCCGTCAAGAGCCCGCGCATCCTCCGTAGCGCAGCCGGCAGATTCGGAAGGAACATCAGGCCCCATCGGCAGAGGATCCCGTGGAAGACGTAGGCCGGGAACTCAAGCGCCTCCGCGTCCATTTCCACAAAGTCAATGTTTTGCACTCCGAGACTAGCCGCGCGTTCCCGTGCGATCGTCAACATCTGTGGGGCCTGATCAATGGCGACGACGCGCCCTGTCGGACCGACGATCCGAGCGGCCGTGACGGCCGGCTCGCCGATGCCGGTGGCCAGGTCCAGCACCCGCTGCCCTGGTTGAATCCCGGCCAACTCGACCAAGCGGTCGCTGACCGGCTGCGCCCCTTGCTCAATGGTCTTCCACCACTGTTTCCAGCCGGCAGCCACAGAGCTCCAGTCCTGCCGTTGCCCTGCCTTGTATTGAACTGGGTCGAATGGTGGGGTCGTCACGGGATCGCTACCTATTGTGCAAGCAGAGACTATTCACTTGTCTCAATTGAGAGAACCACACCCAGTGCGTGCAGTCAAGCCGGTCTCTCGCTACGTGGCGCTCCTGTCTTGCCGCTGAAAAGACTGCGTGCTAAGATGCCTCTTCTTTGAAACGGGAAGGTGTGGAGAGGTGCGAGAGCGGCCGATTCGGCGTGCCTGGAGAGCACGTGTGCTGGCAACGGCACCGTGGGTTCAAATCCCACCCTCTCCGCCATGAAACCAATGGCCCAAAAAGATTCAGCTTGGAGCGATGGGGCGGCAATAGTCGCATGTAGAGGGTGGGATTTGAATGGGGGGATCGCGGGGGGTGTGCCCCCGCGTGGGGAGCGCACGAGGGGGCTGGCCCCTTCAGTGGGAGCGCGAGCTGAAACTGCGAGCGCGACTTCAAATGCCCACCCTCTCCGCCACTACTTGGCGCGCGATTCCTCTTGTGTCCTCCCGTGGGGCAGTGACGCGCCAGAGTACCAACAGGTCGCGGCAGCTAATCACCGGAAAGGGTGTCGCTCCGCGACGTCGTTTTGAAATAAAGATGGGCCCCAACCTTGTTCGGGCCAGAATGGCATGGCCCGTGGGATGCGGTGGCGAGTACGGGTCGTCGGAACGTCGGCGCGCGAGGACGAGCCAGAAAGGGGCTGGGCCCTGTGCAGCAGAATCCTGTGAACCCCGCCAGGTCCGGAAGGAAGCAACGGTAAGCAGGCTAGTCTGGGTGCCGCAGGATCACCTGGCCCCGCTTCTCTTTGGCGCGAGAGAAACTTTCCGATTGTGAGCCAGCAGGCAATGGCGCGCCAGTTGTACCATAAGGCAGTGATTGTCCTTGCCCATGAAAAGGTGTCGCGAAGCGACTTTTCGAGTTGGACCAAAATAATGGGCCTCATCCACTTCCAGGCTGAGCTGTTCACGACCTGTGCTACGGGTCTGCGAGCGTCGGTCATTCGATGTAGATGCCTTAAATCGAGCAGAGGATGATGGACTATCAAGTCTCGGCAAGAAAATACCGGCCTGGCACCTTCGAGGAAGTGATCGGCCAGCCACACGTCGTCCAGACGTTGGTGAACGCGATCTCGACCAAGCGGATTGCGCACGCGTTCTTATTCTCCGGCACGCGCGGGGTCGGCAAGACGACGGTCGCGCGCATCCTCGCCAAGGCGCTCAATTGCGAGAAGGGCCCCACCGGCACGCCCTGCAATACTTGCCCTGCCTGCGCCGAGATCGCCCAAGGCACCTCAGTGGACGTCATCGAGATTGACGGCGCGTCGAATACGGGCGTGGATGACGTCCGGGAAATCCGCGAAAACGTCAAGTTCACGCCGTTTCGCGGCATGTACCGGATCTACATCATTGACGAAGTGCACATGCTGTCGAATTCGGCGTTCAACGCCCTACTCAAGACGCTCGAAGAACCGCCAGCCCACGTGGTGTTCATCTTCGCCACCACCGAGATCCACAAGATCCCCGCGACGATCCTGTCACGTTGCCAGCACTACAATTTCCGGAGGATCCCGCGGTCCGAAATCATCCAGCGCCTGCGTCACGTCGCGGCTGAGGAGGGCATTGCTGTGGAAGACCGCAGCCTTGCCGCAGTGGCGCGAGCCAGCGAGGGCAGCATGCGGGATGCCCTCAGTCTCCTGGACCAGGCTGTGGCGTTTGGCGGGAAGGCCATCCGGCATGCCGATTTGGAGACGTTGCTTGGGGCAGTCCCCCAGGAACACGTGCGAGCCATGATTGCAGCCATCATTACGCAGGACAGTCCAGCGGCGGTGCGGATCGTCGCCCAGCTCCTCGATCAAGGTCATGACCTTCGGGCCTACTGCAGCGATCTGGTCGAGTACGTCCGCAATATGCTCGTGGCCGCGGTGGTCCCGTCGCCGCAAGGGCTGCGTGGCCTAATTGAGTTGTCTGAGGAAGAAATCCTCCAGATTGCGGCCGACGCCAAGGCCTTCACCGCCGAGCAGCTCCAGGAGTTGTTTCGGGTCTTTTCACAAGCCGAGGATGGATTGCGGATGAGCGCACACCCGAGGTTCGTGTTGGAAGTCGCGGCCGTCCGGGCCACGCGTTTCCTGCTCGGCGCGACATCGGCTTCGTCCGATCGTGCTCCGGTTGTCCAGCCACAGCCCAACACTCGCGGAGCGACACAACCCTCCGCTCCCCTCACCACTCCCTCTACCCCCAAAGGGCCGGCACATGGAGGACAACGCTCATCCGTCGACGTAGCCACCACGTTGCCATCTGACACATCGGTTCCACGATCGGAGAAGATAGCCGCTCCATCCAGCTCGGTTCCGCGACCGGTGTCTGGGGAATCCAACTTGGGTCATGATTCGAGTCGCGGAACACCGCTCAGCCGATCCGAAGGCTCACTGCCGAGTCCGCCCGGTGCCAATCAGGCGCCAAACGCGACTCCTCCGTTTCAATTCAATTGGGAACAGGTCCTGGAACGAGTGGCCAGCGTCCATCCGAACATCGCCCCTTTTTTGGAAATGGGTACACTGGTCGGTGTCGAAGGCAATCAGGTGACGATCGGCTATCCCAAGAGCGCCTCGGTGGCGCTCGCGCGAATTCAGAACGAAGAGAACATTCGCGTGGTCACAGACCTCTGTGCTGAGTTGGCCGGACAAGCCGTTCGACTGCGCGTGATGGAGTTGGGTGATGGACAGCCAGCCGGCCCGAGCCCGGCTCAGATCCGTGCGGCCAGGGAAGAAGACCAAAAACAGGTCCTTCTGGAACAGACTCGTGCCCATCCACTGGTCAAGCGCACGCTGGATATCTTTGGCGTGGAGGTCGTCGAAGTGCGCCAGGTCGCTCCGCAGAAGGAGGTTCGTGAATGACCAAGATTCCGTTCGGCAATATGGGCAACATCATGAAGCAGGCCCAGGCGATGCAGGAGCAGTTGGCTAAACTCCAGGAACAGGCTGCCGGAAAGACAGTGGAGGGCACAGCCGGCGGCGGGATGGTGACCGTGACCGCCACTGGCGCGATGCAGGTGGTTGCGGTGAGGATTGATCCGGAGGTGCTCAAGTCCGGCGATCTCGAGATGGTACAGGACCTAGTCGTGGCGGCGACGAACGAAGCCTTGCGCAAGGCGCGTGAGATGATGACCGAAGAGATGAAGAGCCTCACAGGAGGCCTCCGTATTCCAGGCCTCTTCTAAGGCCACGCTGAATGACAAAAGCTGTGTTGAGTTGTGAGTCCTGAGTTCTCACTCCGAACTAAAGACGCAAGACTCAAAACTCAAAACTGGAACTTCCGCATTCATCACTGAAGAATTCATGGGCATTGATCAACAAGGGCTTCTGGCTCGATTGATTCGGGAACTGGTCCGATTGCCGGGAATCGGACAGAAGACCGCCCAACGCTTGGCCTTCCATCTCCTGAAGGCTGAGCGAGAGGAGGCCCTGCGCCTGGCGGAAGCGATCCAAGCCGTCAAGGAGGGAGTGACCTTTTGCCGTCGGTGCCGGAATATTGCCGAGGGCGACCTCTGCGAGTTTTGTCTCGATCCCAAGCGTGACCAGGCCAAGATTCTTGTGGTGGAAGAACCCAGCACCCTTTATGCCATCGAACGCACCGGAGGGTACCGTGGCCTCTACCATGTTCTGCTCGGCGCGCTGTCTCCCCTGGATGGGATCGGTCCCGCTGACATTCGTGTGCAGGATCTGCTGGATCGTTTGAAGGAGGGAGGGGTTGAGGAAGTGATCGTTGCCACGAATCCGACCATCGAGGGGGAGGCGACGGCCATCTATCTGACGAAGCTGCTGAAGCCCTACGGCGTGCGAGCCTCTCGGATCGCGTATGGCATTCCGGTGGGGATGGATATCGAGTACGCGGACGAGGTGACGCTCATTAAATCCATCGAAGGTAGACGGGATCTGTGAGCGTCCTCTGCCCTCCGCAACAACTGGTGGATGCGAGGAGCCCTGTGGTAATTGACGGCGCATACATGAGACTGTTATAGTTCCCGCCCCATGGCCATGCCAGCACGCAAGCCGAGCAAAAGCAGGGTCGCTCCTAAGCGCGTTGCGAAAGCCGCTCCGGCCGCGCGCATGAAGAAGCTCAACCGGCGACCGGCCGGCAAGTATGGAGACATCCGCAATGACCTCGAACGGCAACGGGCTGTGCTCCTCGAGGAAGTGGGCGGGATGTTGGTGCACCGGCCTGAACTTGAAGCGTTCCCGGACCAGAGCGACCAGGCCACGGCGGAGGTGGACCAGAACTTCTCGCTAAGACTGAAGGAACGCGAGCAGAAACTACTGAAAAAAATTGACGAGGCGCTCGACCGAATGGAAACGAATACCTACGGCATCTGCGAGCGCTGCGGGCAGGAGATCCCCTACAAGCGCCTCAAGGCTCGCCCTGTGACGACCCTCTGCATCGAGTGCAAGACCCTCCAGGAGCAGGAAGAACGAATCCGCCGGTAGAGCCCTTCCCAACGCTGCGAGGCGACCATCTCTCAGCCGGCGGCTGGTTCCCTCATGACCAGCCTGCTTAGCGGGTTAATTCCTTCAGCCGCTGCTTGGCTCTGGTGGCTCGGTCAGTTTCTTCCGGAATCCCTTCCACGAGCGCCAGGTAGGTTTCATACTCGGAAATAGCCAGCTTGGGGTTGACTGTCTCATAGGCCTCCGCCAGATTGAATCGCGCGAGCGGATAGTTCGGCCGGAGGGTTACGGCCTTTTCAAAGGCCTTGCGAGCTTTTTCCTGATCGCCGAGCTCTCTATAGACATCGCCGAGATTGTTCAGCACCTCCGGTCGGTTGGGTTGGATCACGAGAGACTGCTGGATCGCGTCCCTGGCTTCTTCTAGTTGCCCTTTCCTTTTCAAGGCCAGCCCCAGCTTGTGGTGCGCTTCCGCGAGTTGCACCTTATTGGAGAAACCGTGCGCAATGGCCTTTTGATAAGCCACGACCGCGATATCATCGTCGCGTGTGCCACAGTAGGCTAAGTGAGCGGCCTCCCCCCTCGCAAACTGTTGCAGCGCTGGAAAGAGCTCCTTATCCTCGTCGCCCTTACTATCCGTGCGCAGGCCGCTGTTGCTCTTGTCGGTCCCCCTGACCCGGGCCAGGAACTCTTTCCGGCGAGGGGACAGGAGCGTCGTATAGGGGTCGAGTGAAAAAGACGCCAGCAGCAGAGAGGGAAAGTCGGCCCCGCTGAGCACGATATATTGAGTCGTAGTCTTTTCGTCTCCCGTCATGTACAGCGCGCTGGTATCGAGGTTGGTTCGACTCGCCAGTTGAGCGACGTTGAGATAGAACTCAAGAGTGGGCTTGAGCTGGGTCAGGGTGTCGCGTAGAACCGGATAGGGTTTCAGATTGAGACCAGTTGGAAAGGTAAAGAGCGCGCCGACCAAAAACCCATCCTCGTCGAAGAAAAACGACTCCTCAGCTCCCGACTCACTTTGGCTCGCAGCGATACGCACTTCCTCCCCACTTCCCCAGGCGTCTCGACGGAGGGAGGCTGTCTCTCGACCTTGAAGGAAGGCCGCCTTCTTCTCACAGAGCCGACCAGATTTGAGCAGAATGAGGTCGCTGGCCGAAGCGGGAAGGTTCGAGGGTGGGGCGCTGGCCGCGCAGGCATACGAAAGCAGCCCTGTGGCGAGAGCAGACAGAGAGAGAACAACCCGACTCAAGCTCCGGATGTCACTGAAGCAAGAGGCCATCGCTCTGCAAGGGGTTCCGAGAGGGACTTCTCTTTAAACACGAAGGGCCCTTCTTGGAAGGGCCCTTGGAAACCGAACCGATGAATCGACAACCTCAATGGATTAGGGGGACAACAGAGACCACCGCTGTGAATCCAGCATTGCGTCTTCGCTGGTGTACCCAAACGCTCCTGGGGCCAGAGACGACAGCGTATAGATTGGGCGATTGACGCCGTAATCCACTGCGACCCCAAGCGGGTTCATCATGAACGCGATCCACCGGAGAGGATGGTCGTACACCTGCGAAGCAGCTCGGGGATTCGTATAGATCAGGGACGTGCTATCCATGGTGGAGTAAATGCTGACGGGTTGGGTATAACCAACCTGTGATCCAGCGCAGCCCACTACGAGCAAGGCGACCACCAAGGCCAGTCCTGCCAGGATTCGTAATTCCCGCATGCGACACCTCTCTTTTTCTTGAGAGACTAGAGACCTACCGGAGAAATATCAATAAGTTTAGCTCAAGCTCGCGAGTCTGTCCAGTCGAGTGGGAGACGCCTGCCACGGCCGGATGATCACTCAAAATCCAGCAGTTGCGCTTCTCCTGTGGGCTAACGTGGTGTCTCATGCTTGTCTGTTCGTGGTCATGGTGGGCGATACTGGTATCGAACCAGTGGCCTCTTCCGTGTGAGGGAAGCGCTCTCCCACTGAGCTAATCGCCCATGTGCACGCGAGTCTAACACGCTGCTCAGAGGTCAGTCAACGAACGCAAGAGGGCGCGGGGCAAGGGGCGCGAGGCTATAGCACGGTAGCCTTTTGCTGGAGTTCTTAGTCTAGTGCGAGTCACTGACAGCTCAAATCTGATTACTCATCATTATCACCGAATCACCCACTACCTAGCGCCTTTCGCCACGTGCCTCGTCTGCTTCGCCGTAACTTGACATCATTCAAATACGGCCCGTACAATCGCTTCTCGATGGAGATTCAAGTAGATGCGCGATGATGTGGTCATCGTGGGAGGAGGTCTGGCCTGGCAAGCGGCGACGCGCGGCGCACGGGTGACGCTCTACGAGATGCGTCCGAAGGAGCAGACCCAGGCTCACAAGACTGGGCTGCTGGCCGAGTTGGTCTGCTCCAATTCATTGGGATCAGGCGACGTTCTGAGCACGCCGGGAATCCTGAAGGAAGAGATGCGACGACTGAACTCCTTGGTGATCCGGGTCGCCGAGGAAGTTCGTGTGCCTGCTGGGTCGGCTCTGGCTGTGGATCGCGAGCTGTTCGCGCAACGGATCACACAGGCCTTGGAAAGTCATCCGAACGTCCGGATCATTCGGGAAGAGATCAAAGACATTCCGACCGATTGTGTCTGCGTCGTCGCCACGGGCCCCTTAACATCCGACAGCCTCACCGGAGCCATTCGGAATCTCACTCATTCCAAAAACCTCTATTTCTTTGATGCGATCTCGCCCATAATTGACGCGGACTCCATCAACATGGATGTGGTGTTCCGGGCCTCTCGCTACGAGAAAGGAGGGGCGGATTATGTGAATTGTCCCATGGACGAGGCGACCTACGATCGGTTTCACGACGCGCTAGTCAAGGCGGAGAAAGTCCAGCCGAAGGAGTTCGAGAAGACCCCCTATTTCGAGGGCTGCATTCCCATCGAAGTGATGGCAGAACGTGGCCGCCAGACTATGCAGTTCGGGCCCTTGAAGCCTGTGGGGCTGGAAGATCCCAAAACGCGCACTCGTCCATATGCAGTCGTTCAGCTTCGTGCCGAGAACACCCATCGCTCCTGCTACAACATGGTGGGGTTTCAAACGAAACTCACCTACCCGGAGCAGCGTCGGGTGTTCCGTATGATCCCGGGCCTTGAGCAGGCCGAGTTCCTGCGGTATGGGAGCCTGCACCGGAATACGTTTGTCAACTCACCGCAACTGCTCAGAGAAACGCTCCAGCTCAAGGCCCGCGGCACGGCCTTTTTCGCAGGGCAACTCGTGGGCGTGGAAGGGTATACCGAATCCGCCGCAATGGGAGGGTTGGCCGGCATCAATGCAGCCAGGGGGCTTGCAGGGCTTCCGCTGGTGACCCCTCCGCCCACGACGGCCCATGGCAGTCTGATCACCTACATCACCACCAGCGATCCCCGCCACTTCCAGCCGATCAACACCAACCTCGGTCTCTTCCCTCCTCTGCCGAGCCGAATCCGCGACAAGGACCAGAAGCGGCGCCTGATTAGCCAGCGTGCGCTGGAGGATCTCGAGGCATGGAAGACGCGATTCGAGCTTTCGTGACGTTTCTTGAGATAGAACGGGGCGCGTCGCGCGAGACGATTCGCAGCTATCAATCGGACCTGCGTCAATTTTGCTCCTTTATGAGGACATTCCGTCCGGCCACCGCTCCCGCGCTTTCACCCGATGACGTGGACTCGTTGGCCATCCGCAGCTACCTGGCGTGGCTGGACCGGAAAGGGGAGAAGAAATCCTCGCTGGCCAGGAAGTTGGCCACGCTCAGAAGTTTCTATCGGTTCCTGACGGTGGAGGGCCGAGCCAGGCAGAATCCTGCTGCCGACGTTAGGACGCCGAGACAATCACAGTACCTCCCGCAAGTCCTGACCAAAGACGACGCTGCCGCGCTCATGGAATTCCCCGAGGGAGACACGGTACTGTCCCTGCGGGACCGTGCGATCCTCGAAACCCTCTATTCCACCGGAGCCCGGGTGAGCGAACTGGTCGGCATGAATCAGGACGACCTCAATCTGTCCGATGGGCTGGCCCGGCTCCGGGGCAAAGGGCGAAAGGAGCGCCTGGTGCCGGTCGGAGCGGTGGCAGTGGAGGCGATTAAAGAATATCATGCTGGTCTCCGGCACTCAGCACTGGAGCCGATTCCGGCATTTCAAAACAACAGGGGGGGCCGTCTGACCGTGCGCAGCGTGGAACGGATCGTAGCAGCCTATTCCAGTCGCCTGCCAGGAGGACGTATAAGTCCTCACGCGCTTCGCCATTCGTTTGCCACGCACCTCCTCGACGAGGGCGCAGACCTCCGGGCGATCCAGGAGATGCTAGGCCATGCCTCTCTGACCACGACCCAAAAGTACACACACCTGGCGACGGATCAACTGATGGCCGTCTATGACCGTGCCCACCCGCGGGCTGGGAAGGGGCCTGGCACTCAGAACAATGGTGGAACAGCGCCGCCATGAAAATTCGATCCACCACCATTCTCTGCGTGAGGCGAGAGGGTCGCGTGGCCATGGGCTCAGACGGCCAGGTCACCGTGGGAACCACGGTCATGAAGAGCAATGCCCGCAAGCTCCGACGCTTACACCATGACCAAGTCTTGGCCGGTTTCGCCGGCGCCACGGCCGATGCCTTCACTTTGTTTGAGAAGTTCGAGGCCAAGATCGAAGAATATCGTGGTAACCTGAAACGGGCCGCGGTAGAGTTGGCCAAGGACTGGAGGACCGACCGGGTGCTGAGACGGCTGGAAGCCCTGCTGGCCGTGGCGGACCTCGATTCCTCCTTCGTCATCTCCGGCACCGGCGACGTGGTCGAACCGGAAGACGGCGTCCTGGCGATCGGCTCCGGGGGGCCGTATGCCCTGGCGGCTGCGCGAGCCTTGTTGAACAATTCGACCCTGGACGCGCGAGCGATCGTTGAAGAGTCCATGCGGATCGCCGGCGGCATTGACATCTACACGAACCAGCAACTCGTCTTCGAAGAACTGAAACGCTGAGGCCATTCAGCCATGCCCCCTGAGCCCCGCACGAAGCCGCCCATCCTCGACCACCTGACTCCTCGCCAGATCGTGGAGGAACTGGATCGCTATGTCATCGGCCAGCAGGACGCCAAGCGCATGGTGGCCATCGCGTTGCGTAACCGTTGGCGACGGCAACAATTGGGCCCGGACATTCGCGAAGAGGTCATGCCGAAGAACATCATCATGATCGGCCCTACTGGTGTCGGCAAGACTGAAATTGCGAGACGACTGGCGAAGTTGGCGCAGGCTCCCTTTCTGAAAATCGAAGCCTCCAAGTTCACCGAGGTGGGGTACGTCGGGCGTGATGTGGAATCCATCATCCGCGACATCACGGAACTGTCGGTCGGTATGGTCAAGGCAAGCTACCTTGAGCTGGTCCAACAAAGGGCTGAGCAAATGGCAGAAGAACGGCTGCTCGACCTCCTGCTTCCGCCGACAGGCCCGAAGCCGGCAGCGGGCGTTCTTGACGAGACAAGCCAGGAGAGCGCTCACGCGGTGGGCTACGAATCCTATGAGGCAACGCGCTCAAAACTTCGGCTTCAGTTGCGCGAAGGGAAGTTGGATCACCGCTCCGTAGAAGTGGACGTCAAAGAGCGGAGTGTTCCCATCGGCGTGATCTCGAACGTCGGAGGTATGGAGGAGCTCGAAAGCGGTCTCCGGGAGATGTTGGGGGGGCTGTTCCCCGGTAGGAAAAAGAAACGGATCATGAAGGTGCCCGAGGCGCTGAAGCACCTGACGCAGGATGAAGCGCAGAAACTGATCGACATGGACGAGGCAATCCGGGAAGCGGTGACCAAGGTGGAAGAAGCGGGCATCGTATTCCTGGACGAGATCGACAAAATCGCGGGACGCGAGAAAAGCGTCGGACCGGATGTGTCACGGGAAGGGGT
>VBOJ01000115.1 GCA_005877775.1 Nitrospirota bacterium
AGGCCGATCTTCCTATAGCCCGTCGAGGCGCCAAGGTCCAACGCGGCCAAGACCTGCTTCACGGCGAGGGACACGGTGATCTGCTCAAAGGGGCCGTCGCTCTCGCCCTGCCCAAAAAAGTCGAAGCGGAAGGTCGCGATTCCCCGTTCCAGGAGCAGAGTGCTCAGGACTTTGTTGGTCGTGCTGTTCTTGTTGGAGAGGAAACCGTGACAGAGAATAGCGACCCGATCGGTGTGGCTCGACGGGAAGGCCAGGATGCCAGAGACCCGATGGCCTTCGGGGTCTTTAAAGGCAAGTGCCTGCTCAACGACAGCCATGGCGCGCAATTGTAGCAGACAAGAAGACTGTGGTGGGGTGCTCTCTGGTAAAAATCTTCATGGCAGGACACTCGCCAGTCAGTTGGGCAAGGACTTCTAGTCTCTCGTGCTTGGGACAGGAAGCACGATGGCTATGCAGGAGGAACAGGCGAGGGAGGGCCCTATGGCAGTGGGGTCATTGGCTTGCGCACGCTATGAGCCGATCTGGATAAATGACCTCTTCTGCCGCGCGCGGCCGCTCATAGGTTCTCGATGAGCAGCTCGATTGCTGAGGATGAGCGGGTCCAGCACTTCTCCGCAGGTGATGCATCGCCAACCCTTGAAACATAAAGAGCCGGTATCATCTCGGAGATCTTCAAATGATTGTTCAACCATGAGATTGTGACAGCGAGGGCATTGCATGGTCTCACCTCCTCATGGGGGGTGTTTATAAGGATAAGGTCTTCGATCACGATCCGGCATCGCCCGACACTTTCAGGGCTTGAGGCGTCCTGTAGAGCAAGGCGTTCCTGTAAGCGTGAGCGCACTCCGGGCAGAAGGTATGTGAGAAGTCGACATCAATCGGCCTGAGGTCATACTTGATCAGAAAGTCTCGGAGATCACCCCAGGTTTCCTGGCCAACTTCGGTTCCTCCATCGTCTCGCACTCTCCTACAGAGGGAACATTTCTGTACCACTGGGCTCATGGCCGACCTCCATTGGAGTGCCGTCTGTCCCGGTCGGCTGACCGGGGATTAGCGGCCTGGGCAGCAGAATGCTGCGCATTTGGTTGAGTGAGACTTGGCTGCATGAACCAATGGAATCCTCAATTCTCACAACATCACCCACTGGTCAGTTGAGAGCACCAACTTCTCGGCCCTTGAGTGTCTTACGAATCGACGAGAGAAACCCTCCGGTGGGCCGTGTCAGGACGTACACAGAGGCTCCTATGCGGGCGGCCTCCGTGGCATAAGCCGGGTCGTCGAACGTGGTGAGAAAGAGAAACCTGATTGCCGGGAGCATCTTCTTCACCTGGCGAGCCGCTTCGAGGCCGGTCAGTAGAGCCAGCGAGAAATCCAGGAGGATCAGATCGGGCTGGAGCTGCCGCGCCGCCTTCACCAGAGTCCGACCGTCCGTCACCGCGCCGACCACCTCGTACTCGAACTCAAGAAGCTTTCGTAAGCCGTCAAGGATCAAGGGATTGGAATCGGCCAAGAGGATTCGCGGCTGCTTCATATCCTCCTCCTTGCTCCTACGGAGGTCAAGCCTGGACTCACTCTTCGGTGACCAGCTCGAGCAACGCCATGGCACCTGCTCTCTTACGGCAGCCGTTGAAAAAGATGAACTCGGGGAATTCCTAGGTGCCGACAGAAAACTCCCTAGGTTCCTACGTGGCCAGCGATCGTTTAGGGGGAGGTAAAACCGTGGGCGATGGCGTACTTCGTCAGCTCGGCAGTGGTATGGAGGTCTAACTGTTCCATGATCTGCGCCTTGTGGAACTCCACTGTTTTGACGGAAATTTTGAGGGTATTGGCGATTTCCTTCAACGATTGGCCCTCCGCGACCAGTTGGAGCACCTCGCGCTGACGAGGGGTCAGGGGGGCAGGTTTGGACTGGTGCTCAGGGGAATCTTCAAGAAGAGCGCGAACGAGATCCATGGTAATCAGCGGCGTGACATAATGTTGGCCCTTGAGGACTACCTGAATGGCTTGGACAAGCTCGGCTGCCGCAGAACGTTTGAGCAGATAGCCGGAGGCACCTGCGCGAAACCCCTCGGTTACGTAGGCAGGATCCGCGTGCATGGTGACAAAAATGATTTTGACCTCCGGCATCATCTTCTTCAATTGGCGCGCAGCCTCGATGCCGTTCAGGGAAGGCATCGCTATATCCAAGAGGACGACATCGGGCTGAAGCGTCGGCGCAGTTTTCAGCAGGGCTCGACCATCCTCGACGGTTCCCACCAGGTCAAATTCCTCCTCCAGAAGCTTCCGGAAGCCTTCCACCACCAGCGTGTGATCATCGGCCAGTATCACCCGTGGCTTGGTCATGGGCTGCTCCCCGCCAACGGGATCCAGATGCGCACCTCAGTTCCTTGTCCGGGACTTGATTTGACTTCCAATCTTCCATTCACCAAGCGCACCCGCTCTTTCATGCTCGTAAAGCCCAGGCATATCAGTGGCTGCTTGACCTTCGTGGGATCGAACCCAACGCCAGAATCTCGTACAGACAGCCTGACCCCAGTCTCTGAACCGAGAAGTTCCACAGCAGCGTGGGAGGCATGGGCGTGCTTGGCGACATTCCCCAGGCTTTCCTGCGCCACACGGTAGAGACAGGAAGCGATGTCTTGCGGCAGCGGGTCAGGGAGGTCCTTATGAACAAGCGTGACGTTGATCCCTGTCCTGGTGCTGAAGTCTTCAATATAACGCTGTAACGCGATAGGGAGGCCGAGATCATCGAGAATTGATGGATGAAACTGATAAGCCAGGTGGCGGACATCATCCGACAATTCGACCACTTGCTCGTGAAGCGAGCGGAGTTTTTCAGCGATCAGTTTCGAGGAAGGGAGACGTTGCTGAAATGTTTCTATCTCGACCGCCAGCATGGCCAGCCGCTGGTTCAGGTCGTCATGCAACTCACGTGAGATGCGCCGTCGTTCGTCATCTTGAGCGGTCAGGAGCTGGGCTGCGAGCGCCCTGAGTTGCCAACGATTTTGTTCCAGCGCGTGCTGGGTTTCCCACAGCGATGCCTCTGCACGTTTGCGCTCAGCAATTTCAGCCTCTAAAGCTTGGTTGGCCTTGACCAGTTCAGCGGTTCGTTCCTCTACTCTCCTTTCCAACTCGTCGTACGCTCGTCGCAGGGCCTCCACGCCTCGTCGCCGCTCCAGAAAGACTACGACCGGCACCCAGATCACAAGCAAGCTCAAAAGTCGGTTGGTGACAGCCATCCACAAGGGAACACCAGAATGTATTGGCCCCAAGAGGGCGCCAACAATGATTAAGATTGAGCAGGCTCCGGTGACAGTCAGGGGAAACCACCGCTGCGGGGATGCCAACGCGATCAGGACGACGCCCCAGTAGAGCACTCCCACTGCCACCCCCAGGGGAAGCCAGAGGTCCAGGACAAACAGTCCGGCGGCGAGTGTGCTTGTGGCGGCAATCAGCCGGGGGTCTGGTATGGTGGTCGTCTTGTTCATGAGTGACGGCGCGAGGGTGGGATTATCTGCCCTCAAAGAAATCTTTTCAAGGGCACTAGTCGGAATGCTGGGCAGCAACAGGATGAGCTAGGAGGTCACTATCGAGGCAGGAGTCGGGAATGAGCCGACCGCAAGACCGAACGCTGGCTAGACCTTGTTTGCCCGTACGCGGAAGTCCACGTTATCCCGCAACCACTTCCAGAACCGGTCCTGCCGGCCTTCGTCAACACCGGGCTGAAGCTTATCTTTCCATCCCTTCATGACCTCGGCATCAACGGTCCACAGGCGTACGCGCTTTCGGGGCACGTGGGTACGCCATTGGTCCCCGACCTTCGGGCTCACATAGGCAAGCCGGAGCGTGACATTCCGGGAGAGATACTCAAGCGGACTCAGATTGATCTGCTCATACAGAGCCCGCGACCCAGCCTTGACGCCAGATGTGGTCGCATCGGGGATGCCGTCGGTTACGATCATCAAGGTGATCGGGGAGAGGACCAAATTCCTCTCCTTCGTGATCCGTGCGACTTCGTGGAAGAACGGGTTAAAGTCCGTCAAGGTGTCCGAGGGAGGAAACCAATTCCGAAGATCCGCCTCGATCTGGGCGATGTTCTTGCCCTCGAAGTCGTGAATGGGGTGGAAGGTTTTTGGCTCGCTGCGGCTTTTGCCCCCGACACTCGCGACGAACAGCATTTTTGGCTTCTCAAGACCACCCAACTCGTTGAGGTGACCGTAAATATAGTGGGCCAAGAAGGTCAGAGCGTTGTCGTAATACCCGGAGTTTTTGAATGAGCCGCTGGCATCCACCCCGATGAACAGGGTCGTTCGTGGTTTATGCTGCTCGCTGGGTTGCATCGAACACCCGGCGATGACAGCCAGCAGGATCGCGATACTGATCAGCGGAACGGTGAGGGTAGAACGAACCTGTTTCATGTGTTTGCCTTTTTCGGTTGTAAGCGCATGACTGGCAGCATTTCCCTGGTGTCCAGAACCTCCTTGAGACTCTTGAACGGGATACTGAAGGCCGGGCGTCCGGCGACCAGGATCATGGCAAAGTTCAACGCTGCGCCTATCACATGGAGGAACGGCAGCGTGAGATACTCCATAAGTTCGCTGGCCTTCTCGTGCAACCATCCGATCTCTCGCTTGAAGTCCTCCAATGGGGCGCGCCACCAGTTTGGCGTCTCCGCCGGGTCGATCGTCTCCACACCCTCTCCTTTCGCATGAACCAGCGGCTGGCGTGAGATAAAGGCGAGAAGAGGCGGTGTGCCGAATTGTCCGAACAGGAACCAGGTCATGCCGCGGACTCCGACCCATCCGAAGGTCGCCAGCGACAGAGTGAAGAAAATTCCAGGCCGGAATTGTTCGCCGGTCTGCTGGGCGATCCAGGGAGTGATCGCGTCCACCAGCTCCCGGTAGAGGAACATCACCTCGAAGGTCATCACGAACAGTTCGACCAGGATCATCTGTACAAGGAACTTGTATTCCCGGTTCTTGATAGAGTCCGCGAGGACCTGAAGGCAAGCAAAGCTGCCCATGATCAGTAGGAACAGGCACAGGTACAGAGCCGTTCCGGTAGATGGAGATGCTTCTGCGCCCACGATGCCGGCCAGGACCTCTGTGATGGTCGGGAAGAGAGTGTAGGTGAAGACCAGCGCCTCGAGCAGGCACCAAAAAACCAGTAACAGGAACGCAATCCAGGGCACACCAGGCTGAAAGTAGCTCTTGGTCATCTGCCCGGTCATCGTGAAGGGAAGCATCACGACCTGGCGTACGCTTTCCGCGAGCAACTTCAGCCCAAGGCGGGCCAGCGTGAAGAGCCAGCCCACGACTACGACGACAAACCTGGCCAGCCCCACCCAGAACATCCAGACCGCGAGCGCGGCGTCCCACCAGGCCATCAACATCAGCTTAATGAGGTCGATGCGTCCTGAGCGGAACGGCAATGTGTAGATCGAGAGTTGGGTGCACCAGACGGCGCCGATCCAAAGCAAGATGGGGAACAGAAGAAAGAGATAATAGGCTCCGGCCATCCAGCCGGAGGGGGAGAAAAGCACGAACGAAAGGAGCGACTGTTGCATTCCAGGAATCCAGGAAAGGGGGATCGTCAGGAACTCGAAGAGGCTCTGCCACGGTTGGGGGACCATAGCGGTCATTTGGTCAGACATTGGTGTCCTCTATTTGGTTAATGGCTGGGGGTCTGGGGTTGGGAATGCATCTGCCTTGCCTAGGAAGTGTGGAATTGACGTTCTTCTGCAAAATCAGTCGGTTAGACGCGCTTTTGGCGGAGAGACCGAGCGGGCGGGCTTTCTCAGAGTGTTCAATTGGGAACGAAGCTAGCTGGGAATGCGTACAGCGCTGGTCCTTACTTGTTGGGCCGCTCGGTGAACATCAGGCCGATCTTCCCGGCAAAAAGGGCGAAGCTAACAAGGAGCAGACTCAAGCTGATCCAGGTCGCGGACTGAGCGGGAATCGATCTCAGAGGGAATTGCCAGAGCAGCGCGGCGACCACGGCCAGCCCCATGGTGCCCACACTCAGCGTGCTGACTTGGACCGGGCGCCACCGCTCGACGATGGCGGTGAGTAGTGCCTGGTACGATTCACGTTGCTTGTTGCTCTGGACTCGTTGGGTGGCGAGCAGGGTCGGCAACAGGTGCGAGAGGGCGCCGAACGTTGTGTGGAGGAAGAACCCGAGCAGCAGCAGGTGCGTGTAAGCGACGAGGTGGATGTCGCCGAACGGGACAGCCGGCGGATCGAAGAGAAAGTTGATTGAGACCAGCATACCGGTCACAATCCCCACCGCGAGAAAAGCCGTGGCCTGCATGAAATGATCGGCTGCGGCATTGGTGGCTCGGCCCGCGTCCCGCCACGTTCGAAGGAGATTGAATCCGTAGATCGCTGCGGCCGCCAGCGTGATCATTCCTCCGGCGAGTTGGGTCCAGAGGCTGGACAACAGGAATCCACACGTCAGCACCAGCATGCCGAGCGGCAGCAGCGCAACGCTGAGATGCGCCAGCAACAGACTGTGTAGGCGTCCGTTCAGGACGGCCGGAAACAAGTGGTACATGGTACGCACGATGATCACCGTCACGAATCCGATGAGAAGCAGGTGGATGTGTGCAAGTCTGGCTTGACCAATGAACTGGTGCGAGAAGAGCCGCAGGATCATCCCCTCTCCCACCGCCAGTCCTCCCAGCAGCGAGAGAAGGGCGACGCCGTATAACCAGGGCAGGAAAGAGCGAGGTCCATTTTGCGTCTGCCCGAACGAGTCGCGAAACAGGGAGAGACACGCAAGGATGACGAGTAAGCCTGCCGCGCCGATGACCGCAGACTGTCCCAGCCAAAAGCCGGCCAGCAGGCCGATCGTTGCCACGTTGAGGGCGGCATAGAGGACCGGGGATGAGGTGGAACGGGATGGATTGAGACGTGAGGGCAGCGTGGCTCCAAGCATCAACTGGGCCACCCCCCCGACCAAGGCGAGATGGACGTGGAGCGAGCGGTAGTGGGGCGGGACATGCTGGCCTAGCGTCATGGCCAAAAAGAGCCCCAACCCAAGCACGGCTGAAAAGGTCAACCAGCCCAGCCCTGTGAGCAAAAACAACAGAGGTGAGCACTGCACACGCGGCATCCTGAGTCCTTAGTCCTTCAGAAAATAAAAATGGTTCGTCGGGCCTATGCCGTGACCGATCGCCAGACTGTGCCGGATGGCTTCGGTCAAATAGGTCTTGGCGGCCTGCACCGCGTCGGGCAATGATTTTCCCTTGGCCAGGTGTGCGGCGATGGCCGACGCGTAGGTGCAGCCGGTCCCGTGGGTGTGAGGAGTCTCGATGAACTCGCCTTTGAACACGTTGAAGAACCGGCCGTCGTAGAGCAGGTCGGTGCCTCGCTCCAAAATCAGATGTCCACCCTTGATGAGCACATTCTTACAACCGAGCTTGTGGATCGCTTTTGCGGCTTGGCGGGCTA
>VBOJ01000116.1 GCA_005877775.1 Nitrospirota bacterium
GTGAGGGACGGGCGCTGGTGAACTCGCTCCAAAGGGAAATCCAAGGGGTCGAGAAGCGAATCGCGGCCTTTGAGGCTGCGGTCCTCCGCACACACTATGGAGCAGAACTCAACCGACATCGGCAGGAACTGGTTATGGCGCGGAAGACATATGGTCCTGTAGGAGAGTAAACTCGTCGAAAATGTACCCTATTCCCATTTATCTAGTTCTGAAAGGTTTTTTGAAGTGATAAGTGACAATTACGACTCGGAAAGAGCACTCGCCAGCTTTACCTTTGCTCTTAGGCAAGAGCTAGATTTGGTTAAATACCGAAAAATAATGTCTCATCCCATGTGGAACTATCTATTGCAGGCTATGGGTTACACGCGCTCTTACGAAGAAGGTCTTGAAGGTGGACTCTTGTTGGTTAAATTTACTGAAGAGAATCCGGATAAGCTTACAAGTAAGGAGTATGAGCCTAATCTTATGAAATTATATGGGTTCGTTCTAAGAATGCTGGATAAGTTGGATCGATGGGAAGAGTACCTGGAAGTATGGGAAAGCATCTTCATTAACACCAAGCTTGAGTTGACTTATGTCAAGGATGCAAGAAAGTTTCACGGTTCTCAAATGGAGCCCTTTATCATCAGGGAAGATGCCAACACACTTTATGTTCACTTTCTGTGGGGGACCCATTATCGAAAGGCATTGATTGAGCGTAAATTAGCCAAGAAGCGAATGGGAAAAAGAATTGGCAACCTACTCCACGCGTCTCCAGCCGAATTGACTGGCGCAGAGAGGAAAAGACGCGTGAGGCATATTATGGAAATAGCAAGGACAATCAATCCAAATTTCCGGTAAGATTTGATTAGGGAGTATGAATCAAGAAGAGAAGAGAGGAATCAGATTTTGCAATAACACATCGAGGAACGAGGCGGAGGTGTAGCTGGATCACCGGAGGGGTTACCCGTTCGCCATGAAGAGAAGATTCGGGATCAGGTATGAGTAGTGGCTCTCCCGCATCGATCGCGGTCTTGTATCTAGTTTCCCTTACTCCTCATGGACGTCGCCTTCCGCTCCGAATTGTGAATGCCAGAAAGAAAGTCGTATTGGAGGATAAGGAATACTCACCTTTCCCATTTCTTCTCATTCCCCAAGAGCGGCAGGGCGAGATTGTCAATTTTGAAGTGGAATTCCCAAGAAACCGACGTGTTCTTCAAGGTGTTCCTTTGTATGAGTTAGAGAAAGCCGAGGTTACGGTCAGCATAGTCCGCGAGGATTACCCTACCCGAATCCTACAAATCTATTCAGGAACCTTTTTAATGAGCGGCAGGAAAATGTGGATTAACCGTCTTCGAAAAGGGTCGAATCCCAAGCCAGCGGGGATGCTTAGAATTCTACGGTGGACCCCTGAGCTGCCCGCAAAGCCGGGGTGGTATTGGCTCCGAAAAGGAGAGACTCCCGAGAGTGAGGGAGAGCCTCAAATTGTAGAAGTGGTTAAGGGGCGGTTTGGGTTGGAAGTACAATACTCCGGTTCGGATCTTTCTGAGCCCCTCAAAACAATAGTCGGCCAGTGGGGCGGGCCGATCCTGCAACCTGAAGAAAATAAGGGGTCTTAAGTTAAAGCGAGTCAAAGGAGAAAAGGGGCTAACCATTCTGCTTTTCTTCGGTTCATTTTTTGAGTTACAGCCTGCTCAAAAAGGTCATCCAACGCGGCCGCATGAAGCACAGTGACTACGGCTTCACTTGAGCTATATGCTGTTTGACCCACTCGGCCAGGGCGTCACGCTTGAGTTGACCCGCTGCCAGTCGAAGCATAAGCTGTTCCTGCTCGTCCACGGTTGCGCGGAGTTCGTGCCCGTTCAGCAGCAGGAACACCTCCATGGCCGCGTGCCCAACTCGTTTGTTGCCGTCGACGAAGGGATGATTAAGAACGAGCGAGAAACATAAAGCCGCGGCTTTTGTTGCCAGATCAGGATAGAGGTCTTGCCCGCCAAAGCTCTGGCGGGGTTGAGCCAGAGCTGACTCTAAAGCGTTGATGTCTCGAATCCCACCGGCTCCGCCCCACCGTTCCATCACGGTCCGGTGAAGCTCCAACACTTCGGCAAGGGTAAGATAGCGAGTCACGCGAGGCGACGATAGAGCTCAGCGTTCTTCTCCATGACCCGCTTGGCAGAGGTGCGAAACGCCTCGTCTGGCTGGCTGATGAAGTCGTGAATGCCGAGCTGCACCATCTGCTCCACGGTGAGGCCCTCGCGTTTGCTCAGCTCTTCCAGACGCCGCATTTCTTCATCTGACAAGGACACCTTCACAGTCGCCATGGCTTGCGGTCTCCTCACATGTTTTTGGGGGATTCAGAATTACCCTCAGTATATTTAAAATAACCTTAAGAGGGCAAATCATGATAAGCAGGAGGGAACTATTGACTGCTTTGTCCAACCCATCACGCTTCACGAATCACGCGTCACGGTAATTAGGGTTCCACCACGACGTCCACGAAGGCCGGCAGAGAATCCGCCCCCTTCTTGTCGGAGACGCGAAGCTTGAACCGGAAGAGCCGCTTTTCGGATACCTGGGGAGCCACGAACGAGGCCCGTGGCATGTTGACGTCCAGCAGCGGGACCTTGCTTCCCCGCACCTGGCTCCAGGCGTAGAACAGCGCTTCTCCCTCGGGATCTCGGCTCTTCAGCCCGTTCAGTTCGACTTTCGCGCCGGCCTTCACGGTCCGGTTTGGACCGGCATCGGCGATCGGCGATTCGTTTGGTTCGTCACCCACCTCAACGATGACCTCGAGATCCTCCTTCTTGCCTCGATTAGTAACGGTCAGGGTGGTTCGGCCGTTGCCCACCAATTGCAAGAGTCCGAACTGCGGATGAACCTTGATGACCTTCTCATTGGAGGACCGGTAAGAGGTTCCAGTGGTTGGTGACCCAATAGGCCGGACCACCCCGTCCGAAAATTGGCCGACCACCGGCAGCTCGATGATCTTGCCGAGGGTATCCACCTGGCCGTAGGTCGCTACCTGACCTGCCCGCCCAAGGCGCAGCGGCTTGTCCGTTTCGAACTCGATGGAGGTGAGTTCGGCCTCCGGCTCAACTCGCACCAGAATCTCATCGAACACGGATCTGGTCCCAAGGCGCCCTCGGGAGATATCGCCGACCGCCAGCAGCCTCACGACACCGATCGCTTCGGGTGGCACCGGGAGTTTCCCGCCGAACGGTGGATCGGCTTCTGCGGTGGCAACCAGGAGGGGCGTCACCACGATCGAACCTCCGGTTGCACTGTCTTTCGTCAAAAACTTGTCAATCGCGATCTTATTCTGGGTTGGCCCTGCCGACTTCTCGTCCTCGTCCTGTTCCACGAGCGTGTCGCCAAGTTCGGGATACCAGTAATAGCGGACCTTGATGACCCCCGGGTTCTGACCCAAGTCCACCTTGACTGTGACTGCCTTTCCCGATTTTAAGACGCTGTTCTCAGCCGGCTCCACGATTTTGAACGCCATTGCCGGTATTGCAGAGACAAGGACCACGCTCATCAGGGCGATCCGGATCGTCCGTCTGACCAGGGCTCGATCCATCGCGTTCATAGGAACCTCCACAGTCTCTTATCGCTCCAGGTGAAACGGGACATCGGTGAGGACGACGCGTTCCTTGAAGAGCAACGCCGCCTTGAGCATTAGCGCTCGCTGGTTGTGCAGAATGTTTTGCCACCATCGAGCCGGCAGGATTTCAGGCAGGACGACGGTTACCCAGGTTTGCGGGTCCTTCTCGAGCACCTCTTCAATGTAGTCCAGGAGTGAGCGGAGCACGGAACGGTAGGGGGACGGCAGGACGACCAGAGGGACGCCGCATCCCCATTGGGCCCACTGCATTTCAGTCCGAGCGGTGTCCTCCTTATCCACGTCAACCAGGACCGCGCGGATGTCTCCCGGTCGGCTTCGCGCGTAGTCCACCGCCCTGATCACAGCGCGATTGACGCCGCTGATTGGAATGAGGACTATGTTTTGTCTCGGGACAGGAGGACGGTGGTCCCGTTCCAAGACGATCTGCTCCGCTACGGCCCGATAGTGGCCATGCACGGTACGGAACCACACAATGATCAGCGGAATCAGGGCTACGACGATCCAAGCCCCATGCAGGAATTTGGTGCTGGCGATGATCCCGGTGGCGACGCCGGTCGCCACGGCTCCCACACCGTTGATGATCAGCTTTTTGCGCCAGTGCCGCCCTCGCTTGACCACCCAGCGGCGGACCATGCCGGCCTGCGCGAGCGTGAAGGACAGGAAGACCCCAACGGCGTAGAGCGGGATGAGCGCATGCGTATCACCCTGGAACAGGATGATCAGGAGGCCGGAGAAAACGCCAAGGATCATGATACCGTTCGAAAAGACCAGCCGGTCGCCCATGAGAGCCATTTGATGTGGCATGTAGCTGTCCCGGGCCAGGATAGAGGCCAGACGAGGGAACCCGTTGAAGGCGCTGTTGGCCGCCAGGATGAGGATCATCATCGTCGAGGCCTGAACCAGGTAATACAGTGGCCCTTGCCCAAAGGTCGCTCGGGCGATCTGGGAGACAACCGTCTCGTCTTCCTTCGGAAGTATTCCAAAGTGGTAGGCCAGGGCGCTGATGCCAAGGAACATGGTCCCCAGGATCGTCGCCATGCCGACCATGGTCAGGGCCGCATTCTTGGATTCAGGCCGTTTGAAGGCCGACACACCGTTTGAAATCGTCTCCATCCCGGTGAGCGCGGTACAGCCGGAGGAGAAGGCGCGGAGGAGCAAGAAGAGCGTCAGGCCTTCAACGGCCGGCACAGGATTGCCGCCTTGCCCCGCCGCCATCTGTCCTGACCGCCCAAACAGGAATTGTGCGAGCCCGACGGCCAGCATCACGAGGATGGCGCCGATGAACAGATAGGTGGGCACGGCAAAGATCCGGCCTGACTCGCGGAGGCCCCGGAGATTCACGATCATGACGAGAAGGATCGCCAGGAGCCCCATCAGCTCGCGGTGGGGAAACAAGGATGGCACCGCGGAGGTGACTGCTGCCACCCCAGCGGCCACGCTCACCGAGACCGTGAGCACATAGTCAATCATCAGCGCAGCAGCGGCCGTTAAGCCTGGCAGCTCGCCGAGATTGGACTTGGCCACGGTATAGGCGCCACCGCCTTCGGGATACTCAAAGATGATCTGCCGGTACGACATGGTGAGAATGGAGAGAAGTAGGACGATCGTGAGGCTGATGGGGATAGACCAGACCACCGTTGCGGTGCCAGCCAGCACCAGGACCAGCAGGATTTCTTCGGTGGCGTAGGCCACCGAGGAAAGCGGGTCGGAGGCAAATGCCGCCAGGGCGAGACGCTTGGACAACCGCTCGTGGATTGCTTGAGTCGTCTTGAGGGGGAGACCGACCAGCAGACGCTTCAGAAGCATGGTCCTATTATCTCATAATCCAGGTCCGACCAGAAAGCAGTGCTCTGCCATGGCCTGTGTGAGGAGGCAGAGGTTCCGCGAGTCAATTGGGTTCCAGGAGCGGCGTAGCTTCTTGACAGGTTCTAGCGCGACAATTAGGATCATAGGACGTTGCGTACTCAGCTCGGGTCTGCTGCTGCAGCCGGCCCTCGAGGGGTTGGCGCGGCTCTGTTAAGGAGAGGCATGGGCATCTTGTTGCGCGAATGGTGGAGCCGGCTCCTGGTTCAACAGAAGGTCTGGACCATTCTCCTGGCTCTGTTCATACCGTTGGTCGCGACGCTGTGCGTTCATGTGATGCTCATTAACCACCTCCTGAGCATCCAGCAGCAGCATCGCCAAATCGTGTCGGCCCGCCATGAAATTCTCGTGCTTCGCCGCCTCGCCGTGGATATCGAGGACGCCTTCCGGGGGTATCTGCTGGCGCGGCAGGACTGGTTTTTGAGGCCTCTGGAAGAGGCGGAGACCAAACTCAACCCCACCGTGGCCCGTGCGATGGCGGTCGCTGAACCTACCCCGGACCTTGCGGCAGACGTTCAGAACGTCAGTGAACGACTGAAAGAGTTGCTGGAGTCCAAGAAGGCGCTCATTCGGCAGTTTCAAGCTGGCCATGAGAAGGAGGTATTGGATTATGTCCGGTCGGGGAAAGGTCTCGCCCTCTCAGATGAATTGCGAGACGAGTTCCGGCTTATTGAAGATCGCCTGGACCAGAGGCTTCGGATCTTCGAGGCGGATCAGAGCGGTCTCGCGCAACGGGCTTTCTGGGGCTTACTGTTGGCGGTGGTCGGGGGGCTAGCGCTCAGCCTGGTCGGCGCCCGACTCTTGACCAGGTCCATTACCGGGCCGTTGGCGGTCCTCCAAGCGTCGGCCACCACATTGGGCGAGCGCGCAGCCGAACTGGATCGTCATCCTGGTTCCATCGCTGTCCATTCGTCCGATGAAATTGGGAAACTGGCCCGGTCCTTCGAAGAGATGGCCCGGCGCATCAGAGGACATATTCGGGAACTAGAGGCGATCAACGCGATTGGTCATGAGATCAGCACGATCGGACCGGACGGGTTGGATGGGGTGCTCCGTCGGATTACCGAGCGTGCGGCTGAGCTCCTGCAGGTTGACGTTTGTCTCGTCATGCTGCGGAATGAACGGATGGGGTGCTGGGTCGTCGAGGCTGCCTCAGGGGAATGGAATGATCAGTTACAAAAGACGGTCATGCTCTGGGATGAGTTTCCGGCGTCAGTGAGGGCGTTCGAAACCAGAGAGCCCGTTCTCGGAGAGGATCTCCGGAAAGACCTCAGGCCACAGGTGGTGAGGCCAAACCTCGTCGGCGAGAGCATGCTGGCAGTCCCACTCTTGTCCCAGGGCGTGCCGTTCGGTGTCCTGGCGTTCCTGCAGAACCGCAAAGTTTCCCGAGAGAGCTGGAATGTCCGCTTGGCAAAGGGCTTCGCCGGTGATGCTGCCATCGTGATCGCGAACGCCCGTCTCTATGAAGCAGCGCACCAGAAAGAGAAAGGCCTTGAGCTACGCCTCCGCCAGCTCGAGCATCTGGCCGAATCCCTGGCTCATGATCTGAAGGCTCCAGGAGAACGAATGGAGGGGCTGGCGTCGATGCTGCGGCAGGAGTATGGTGGCAAACTCGATGAACGGGCGACTCGATGGCTGCAGTTGATCGAGGAGAATGGAAAAGACCTGATTAAGCGCGTCCACGACATCCTGGAAGTGGCGCGGGTGGGCGTGCAGCGGGAAGCAGTCGAGGCGGTGGACCCGGCGCTAGTGCTGCAGGACGTGCTCAAGGCGAGAGCTGGTGAGCTTGAAAGCCGCCGCGTGAAGGTCTCCGTTGAGACCGCCTTCCGGATGGTGGCCTGTCATCGGGCTTACCTTCGGCAGGTGTTCGACAATCTCATCTCGAACGCCATCAAATTTTCCGGTGATCGACCCGATCCCCTCATCCGTATTACAGTGACGCGGGTGGACAGCCAGGTGCAGTGCTCAGTGGTAGACAACGGAATAGGCATCCCTCCGCAACTGCGTGAGCGGGTCTTCGAGCCGTTCATCCGGCTGAATTCGGGGTCGGTCAAGGGAAGCGGAATCGGGCTGGCCATTGTGAAGCGCATCATCGAGCTGTACGGCGGGCAGGTATGGATTGAATCGCCGGACGGGCCGGGCTCCGCGGTGATCTTCACGCTTCCGGCCCTCGGTGACCTCTCCAGGATCGGTCGGTCTAATTATAAGGGGAAGCCGATGACAGCTCGCACGGCTGAGTTGTCGGATGAAACGAACGAGGCGGTTTCCTTGCCGAAAGGGGAGGAGCGTCATGACCAATCCAGCCGCTGAATCCCTGTCTGCCCTGCGGAGGGCACCGGCACCCTTTACTATCCTCGTGATTGAGGACGACCCCTCCGATACCGAATTGATGCTCCATGCCATCGAGCAGGCGGACCTCAAGGCACTGCAGGGAGAGCTTGAAATTCAGGTGCGGGCCACTGCCGAAGGAGGGATTGGCTTGCTGAGTGAGCGACCGATCGATCTGGTCCTCACCGACATGGTCCTGCCTGGCATGGATGGCCTGGACCTGGTCAGCCACATCCAGGAACTGGACCGGAATCTGCCGGTCCTGGTCGTCACGCGCATGAGCGGGGTTCCCACGGCCGTGGAGGCGATGCGACGCGGCGCCTACGACTATATTCTGAAGCCGGTGAATCCGCAGGATCTGGGGATGCGCCTTCACCGGGCGATCCGTCTCTCCGAAATCTTCCGGCGCAACTCCGCCTTCGAGCGAAGTATCAGACAAGACAGTCAGGCCGGCAGTTTAGTTGGGTCAAGCAGTGCGTTCCAGGAAGTGATGCGGAAGGTCCGTGAGGCGGCACTGGTGCGATCCACGGTGCTCATTATGGGTGAGACCGGGACGGGCAAGGGGCTGATCGCCCGGGCGATCCACGAGCAGAGCCGCGAACGAGACAAGCCGTACCAGCCGATCGATTGCACCACGGTGCCGGAGGGCATGGTGGAGAGTGAGCTGTTCGGTCACGTGCGCGGCGCCTTCACCGGGGCGGTCTCCAACAAGCCAGGTCTCATCGAGCTGGCCGACGGTGGAAGCGTCTTTCTGGATGAGATCGGGGAGTTGCCCCTACCCCTGCAGTCCAAGCTGCTCAGGGTGCTGGAGGACAGCGAGCTCCGTCCGGTCGGGGGAACCCGCGTGAAACGAGTGGATATGCGGTTCATTACGGCGACAAACCAGGATCTCGAGGAAAAAGTCCGCACCGGAGCGTTTCGAAAGGACCTCTACTACCGGCTCGCCGTCATTGTCATTCGCGTCCCGCCCTTGAGGGACCACGTTGAAGATGTTTCGATCATCGCCCGCCATTTTGTGGGTCAGCTCGGAAGGGAGATGGGGAAGCCCGGATGCTACCTCGATTCGTCGGCGATCTCGGAACTGACGTCCTATGTATGGCCAGGCAATGTGCGGGAACTTCGGAACGTGGTGGAACGGGCGGTCATGCTCTCGACGAGAGACGCCATAACCGGCTCGGAAATCACAGAGTTGCTTCCATCAGCGAAGAAAACCGGATTGGCAGACGATACCTCCTATACAGGTTTGCCGTACATGGAAGCGAAGAGGAAGGCTCTGGCAGATTTCACAAGCGCCTACTTGAGGGTCAAGCTGGCGATGCATGACGGCCATATCACCAAGGCTGCCGAAGAGAGTGGTATTCCACGGCAGCATTTTTCTCTTCTGATGAAGCGGTTTCTCGACCAAAGGGAGTCCGGTAACATGTGAAGGGCCTGAAGAGCCTCACGAACTGCCTCGTTGCGAATCGGTGACGCATACCTAGCCCTGCCTCCTGCCAGTGAAGTTCCTCCTTGACCACTGTTTCGGAACCGTGACGAAAGGAGTGGTCTCTCCCCCCTCTCTGCTCTAAATTTTCCCCTAGGACCCTCAAATTCGTGGAAGCCCCTGTCCGAATATTTTTTTATGCAGCATCGAAGTGATGGAGTCCTATGGATCTTTCCCATAGCCAATCGAGGCTCGCATAAGTTCATATTCATTTCTGCCAACCGTCACGCTCATCCTGTGTCTGCGACCAACTCAAAAGATCATAAAATAAATTTGTAAATCAATACCTTAGAAAACATCTCTGGAATATGTCATCAGTGGTCGGTGACTGGCAACGGGCTTGCTCTAGGTAGGCAGGGGGAAGAGTGTGGTGTGTCTTCAATCTTTGTTAAAGAGCGCGAGTTTAGAAGAGGGAGGTGGTTGAAGAGTCAGTTCCAAAGGATGATGGACATGCTGAAGAGCTGGAGCATTTAATCCAGGAGGTGCAGACGATGTTTCTCTCACGGCGACAATTCCTGAAAGTTTCGGCCGGGACGGTGGCGGCGGTCGCAGTGGCCGACAGGGCCCTGGCGCTGACGGCACTGCAGCCGGTCATCGAGGTGGGCAACCCCCTCGGCGACTACCCGGACCGGTCCTGGGAGCGAGTCTACCACGATCAATATCGGTACGACTCCTCCTTCACGTGGGTCTGTTCGCCCAATGACACACATGCCTGCCGGGTCCGGGCCTTTGTCCGGAACGGGGTCGTGATGCGGGTCGAGCAGAACTACGATCACCAGACCTACGAAGACCTCTATGGCAACCGCGGGACGTTCGCGCACAACCCGCGCATGTGCTTGAAGGGGTACACCTTCCATCGGCGCGTGTACGGCCCCTATCGGCTCAAGGGCCCCTTGATGCGCAAGGGCTGGAAGCAGTGGATGGACGACGGCTCCCCGGAGTTGACCCCGGAGGTCAAGCGCAAATACAAATTCGATTCCCGGTTCCTGGACGACATGCTGCGAGTGTCCTGGGACACAGC
>VBOJ01000117.1 GCA_005877775.1 Nitrospirota bacterium
TGTCACGAGGCGCCCTTTTACACGCTGGGTCCGCTGACGACCGACATCGCGCCGGGATATGACCACATCACGTCCGGCATCGGTGCGGCGATGATCGGCTGGTACGGCTGCGCGATGCTCTGTTATGTAACACCCAAGGAGCATCTCGGCCTCCCGAACAAGGAGGACGTCAAGGCTGGAGTGATCGCCTACAAGATCGCGGCTCACGCGGCCGATTTAGCGAAGGGACACCCCGGCGCCCAGGCGCGGGACAACGCTTTGTCAAAGGCCAGGTTTGAGTTCCGGTGGGAAGATCAATTCAATCTTTCTCTGGACCCTGACACGGCTCGCACCTTCCACGATGCGACGCTTCCTGACAACGCCGCCAAGGTCGCGCACTTCTGTTCGATGTGTGGCCCCCATTTCTGCTCGATGAAGATCACGCAGGATGTCCGTGATTATGCCGCGCAGAAGCAGCTTGATGAACAACAAGCTCTCCAGATCGGGATGAAGGAAAAAGCCGAAGAGTTCCTGAATGGAGGAGCGGAAATTTACCGTTAACCGTTATTCGTTCAACGTTAAACACATGATGAGGCCGTCTATTCCGATTTGCTGTCACGGTTAACGGTTCACGCGTAACGATTAACGAGGTTTTTTATGAAGAGGCCCAAGCCGGCGCCTTTGCGGGAGCGAGACATCACCCGACAGATCGCGCGAGAATACTACAAGGAATTCGATCAGCTCATCGAGAGCGATGTCATCATCGTAGGGGCCGGCCCCTCCGGCTTGATCTGCGCTCGTGATCTCGCGGCCATGGGTTTTCGTACTCTGGTTGTGGAGCAGGCCCTTGCGTTGGGAGGTGGGTTCTGGTCAGGTGGCTATTTGATGAACAAAGCCACGATCTGCGCCCCCGCGAACGAGATCCTGGAAGAGCTGGGTGTCCCCTGCAAGCAGGTCAAAGATTGCGAGGGTATGTATATTGTGGACCCGCCACACGCGACTGGGGCTTTGATCGCCGGCGCTTACAAGGCTGGCGCCAAAATCATGAACTTGACCCGCGTGGTGGACCTCATCTTGAGAAACGACGGCGTGCTGGAGGGAGTTGTCGTCAACAATACGACGGCCGAGGCAGCGGGACATGATGTGATTCACGTGGATCCCATCGCGCTCGAAAGCAAACTCGTGGTGGATGCGACCGGCCACGATGCGGTCGTGGTGGGCCTGTTGCACCGTCGGAACTTATACAAACCGGTGCCAGGCAATGGTGCCATGTGGGTCTCCCGATCAGAAGAACAAGTGATGGAGCACACCGGCGAGGTGTATCCCAACTGCTTCGTGGTAGGTCTGGCCGTGGCAGCGGTGCACGGCACTCCCCGTATGGGCCCTGCGTTCGGATCCATGTTGCTGTCAGGCCGATATGGAGCGGAGTTGATTAAGAAGAAGCTCAAGCACGAGTAGCGGGCAGGAGCGTATGGCTTATGGCGTATAGCGAATGGCAAGGCCTCAAGAGCTTATAGCCAATGGCTTATGGCCGGAGCACTCTTGCCATACGCTATAGGCCATTTGCTCTTGTTTCGTGCCATACGCCATTAGCTCTTGATCGTCACCCATGGATATTCAGGACTTTTTAATTCAGGGAGAGGGAAGCATAGAAGACAAGAAAGAGGCTTGGAACTATTTTCAGAAGGCCTACGAACACCAAATGAAAGGCGAGCTGGAGGAAGCGGTCAACATGTATAAGCGCTCCATTGAGAGCCATCCAACCGCGGAGGCCTATACCTTCCTGGGCTGGACCTATAGTTTCATGGGCAGGCTGGATGAAGCGATTGAAGAGTGCCACCGCGCTATTGAGGTGGATCCCGACTTCGGCAACCCCTATAACGACATTGGCGCCTACCTCATCGAGAAAGGGCAATTTGACGAGGCGATTCCCTGGTTCGAGCGTGCCATGAAGGCGAACCGCTATGAAAGTCCGGCCTTTCCCCACCTGAACCTCGGTCGGGTCTATGAACGCAAAGGACAGTGGGATCAGGCCCTCGAGAGTTACAAGAAAGCGCTCGCACTCAACCCGAATTACGCATTGGCAAAGCGCGCCCTAGGGCGGCTTGTCAGCATGCTTAATTGAAGCCCAGTGATGAGCGATGAGTTATGAGTGTTGAATTGAAAGGGAACGGTCCAGATCAGAACAATAAAGCTATCCTCGTCGCGGTGAGCGACGTTTTCTTCTACACCAAGATTCGCGACGCGCTGCTCCCTCGCGGATACCGGTTGGAGCGGACCCGTACCCAGCAGGAAGTCATGGAGAAAGCCACCGCTCTAGGGCCGGCCGCCATCATCCTGAACATGAACGACGAAACGCTGGACGCCTTTCGGGCGCTCGAACAGATCAAAGGCGACGACCGTCTGAGGACCATTCCTGTCTTGGCGTTTGCCAACCATGAGGAGGTCGAGACCTGGAAACGCGCCAAGGAGCTGGGCATCACGAAAATTGTCTCGCGCAACGAGTTTTCCTCTCGAACACGGGACTTAGTCGAAGAGCTGGTGAAAAGTGGCTAGGGGCGAGAGGTAATAGGCTATAGGAGGGTAAAGAGCCTCTCACCCATCGCCTCTAGCCTCGTGCCACTCGCCATAAGAAAATGAAGCAATCACGTCTGCATGAACAACATCTAAAGCAAAGAGCCGTGCTCGCTGAAGTGATTGACTGGCAGATGCCGGCCCATTATGGCGACCCCGCGACCGAGTATGCCGCCGTTCGGAATGGTGTGGGCGTTGCCGACTTGTCGCACCGCGGCAAAATCCGTGTGACAGGCGAGGATCGGGTGAAGTGGTTACAGAGCGTGATCAGCAACGACATTCTTCCGCTGACCACGGGGCAGGGTCTCTATTCCAGTTTCCTCACCCATAAAGGGAAGATGCTGTCCTATTTCAGGGTCTATGCCCTGCCAGATTCCCTGTTCATAGAAGATGTCGGCGAGATTGGCGAGACAACGTTCCAGGCACTGCGCAAGTTTCTACTCTATGGCACCAAGGCCAAGATGGAGAACTGCGCAGAGACCTGGGGACTCCTGCTCATCAGCGGCCCCAAAGCAGGGGCACTCATCCATACAGCCTTTGGCACCGACGTCAGTGGCCTGAAGCCGCTCTCATGCGTGACGCAGGAAATCGGTGGTCAGCTGGCCATGCTGATCAGAACGGAGGAAACCGGCGAGACCGATATGGAACTCCTGATTCCAGCCGATGGGCTGGCCTCGGCCTGGGAGCGACTGTGGGCCGTTGGGGCACCGATGGGCTTAACGCCGTTCGGCACGCAGGCGCGTGAAACGCTCCGCCTTGAGGCAGGTCTGCCGAGAGCTGGAACAGATTTGACTGAAGAGATCGTCCCGCCGGAAGCGAACCTGGAAGGCAAGGCCTTCAGCCTGACCAAGGGCTGTTACCCTGGCCAGGAAGTGGTCGCCCGCATGGACACCTATGGGAGTGTGCGCCGCCGGCTCGTCGGGTTGGTTCTCCAGGATGCGGTGCTCCCTCCTAAGGGCGCCAAACTCTTCAGCGGCGAACGGGAGGTCGGCTGGATCTCCAGCTCAGCCCATTCTCCATCCTTAGGGTGCTCCATTGCCTTCGGTTTTCCGCTGCGCGACTTCACTGCGCCCGGCACAGTGCTGACCGTGGATGTTGAAGGGCAGCGCCACAAGGCGACCGTCCGAGCCCTCCCCCTTGTTATGCACGCCTAGCCACAGAGCAATCCACGGCTCAGAAGGCGACCACATCCTGGGCCGGAAGCCTACGTTCCCACAGCGTGGACCTGGTAAGTCCAGCGTCGAGTAACGACTCAGCGAGATCCTCCATCGCTTTCTTGAGATTGAGCCCAAGTTGTACCTCTTTTTTCTTCCGGTCTTCTTCGGGTACTTGTTTTAACCGCTTCCACAGATAGACCGCCACCTCGGTCTCCTTCCACACAGCCTCACCATCGATGGGGTCCACTGCCATCGCCTCAACCCGGACAGGGCGGAAGGCCACGCCGAAGAGATAGCCTCCTCCGAACCAGACAGGCGTGCTCGTCAGCAGCTCGAACCCGACATTCCCGAAAATGGCGGCAGGATTCCAGGAAGTGGCGAGCCCTAGAGCGATGCTTTCCCAGGTCATGTCCGCCAGCATCCCCGCCGCCAGCCACTGCCATCGGACCTTGCCGTAATCCAGGACCGTGCCGGTGATCAGCAGATCCACTCCCAACCGGTCCCTGAGCTTCATCATCTGTTCCTGATTGAGAGTGCCTTCGAGCGGAAAGCCTAGATCCTGGACAGCCACATCGGTCTCCTCCAGCGAGATCAGTCGAAACTGCTCGCCCGACCGCAGCTTGTCATAAAGTAGGCGTCGGGCATTCTCCTCGACTTCCCTTATCGCCTTCGTGATAAGCAGGGATTCCTGTTCAGGCGACAAGTCCTCGGTCACGGTTTGCACCGAGGACAGTTTGGTAATCTCGATGTCTATCCCGCACCTCAGCACTGCCAGCGTCAGACGCTGGTCATGAGGAACCTCCGGCCTGACGTCTGAGCCAAACCATCCACAGCCAGCCAGGCCTGCCCCTAGAACCCAGACAACAATGTATCGGTAAAGAAAGGGAAAAGCAGACAGAGCAGGAGCAGGGGAATGACCAGAGAGACCGACGCGCCTGCGACTCACCGCTCCGGATGGCGGGCTGCGGTGACCGCATCGGCGAAGGCGAGCAAGCTCGCTCGTTCGTCGTCGCTGAGGGCCAGCAAGAGATGGGTTTCGTCGCCGTGCATCAGTCGCAGGCTCAGAAAGGGCTCCTCCTGGCGTCTTTCCCGGTTTTCCCAAACCGCATCAATGACCTGGACCTTATCAAGATCGCTGGCTGACACGACATCATAGCGAAAATAGGAATCGCCGATGACGATGTCGTAGAGCACCTTCCCGCTGGTGAGGACCAGGAGGTTAAAGCGGCCCTGATCTTCATATCCCTCAGGCAGAAACCGATTAAAGTGCACTCGGGCCACCTTGCGATCGCCGAGCGCCGCTTTAATCTGTGCCGCCAGGGCTGCATAATCGATCTGCAAGGCGCGCTCATCGGGCCCGGTGGCAGCCGCTGCGGCCTCTCGTGCCTTCTCAAAGACTTCCTCTGCTGTCAGCAGGCCTGCCATTGTCGTGCTCCTTGGTCGATTCACCCTGTTGCCTCACGAAGACTTCCTGAATGTGTCTTCCCCGCTTGGTTACCCGCAGGGGACGGACGCGGCGCAGAGGGTCACGGTACCTGGATTGTCCTGAAGATTGCAAGCGCATTTTCGGCCATGGTGTCAACAGGCCTCCCCTACTGCCCGGAGAACGTTCGCTCAAAATGCGCCACCCCTGTTCCGTCCATAATCTTCAACCGCAGGCTGGTCCCTTCCATCGTCACCAGGCCGAAATTCGAGAATCCTCCCTCGCTGTAGAACGTCGTGGGGCGGAAGGCAGGATCGGGCGGGATTGGGCGGTTTGGCCTCGCCGAAAGCGGACCGCAAATAAATTCGTGGAAGTCCGGGATACCATCTCCATTCGGATCGTACTCATTCACCTGGGAATAGTGGACATCTCCTGCGAGCCAGACCACGTTCCGGATCTTCTGGTCAAGAATCGTTTGGACGATGGTGCGCAACTCTGTCTGAAAGCCGGTTCCATCCGCCCCCCTCGTCCAACTATCGTTTCCCGGAACAAGCGTCTTCCCGCCCTTCGGGTTCGACAGCGGTACGCTGGTGGCGATCAGCTTCCAGGTGGCGGTGGAGCGAGCAAGTCCGGCCAGCAGCCAGTCTCGCTGGGCCGATCCCAGCATCGTCTTGCTCGGTCCATCCGGCTCCGCATTGCTGCTGCGATATTGCCTTGTGTCCAGGATGAAGAGCTCCACATCAGCCCCTCGACGGACCTGCCGATAGAGACGGTATGGATCGTCAGGTGGAGTGCCGATGGGCCAGTATTCCAGCAACGCCTGGCGTCCAATCGGCATCAGGGGATCATGGGGGCCAGAAAAATTGTTCCGGACCTCATGATCGTCCCAGATGGCATAGACCGGCACGGCCGCCAGAAGTCGCTGCAATGCCGGGGCTTCGCGCTGGTATCGGTGCTTGGCGCGGAACTGTTCCAAGGTCTTCGCCACGAAGTCACTACCAGGCGCATTGGGTGGGGAGGGACAGACTTCATCCCCATAAATGGTATCGCCTAACAACAGGGCAAAGGCTGGCTTGATCGCGAGGATTCGATCAAGGATCGGATATCCATCGCCCGAATCACGGCACCGACCCTGGCCTCCAAGATCCCCGCTCCAGACGAAGGTGACCGGCTGGGAGACATCTTCAGCAGAGGGCGTCGCAAACCAGCCGCTCAAGACCGTCCGATTCACAGGGTTCAGTGTCTGCGCAGAGACCTCATAGCGGTATTGAGTTGCAGGGGCGAGGCCTCTCAACCGGATGGTCCCGGTGAAGTCACGCCCCTGTTCAGTCAGGACCGGCTCACTACTGGCTGGGAGAGACGAGCCATCTTGAGGAAGCCATTGGACCTGGACTTTCGCCGGTCCGGCAGTCCGAAACCAGACCAACGCCGAGTGACTGGTGACATCTCCCGTTGCCACGCCGTGAGCGAGGCCTTGGTGGGCCAGGAACGGACTCGATGGGGGCAAGCCTTGTTGGTAGGCTGGCGTGCATATGGCCAGCGTAGCCGTCAATGTCATGAATAACCCGGTCAGGTGACTGGTTCGTGCAAGTGTCCGCACAGGACCCTCAGATACCGGAAATCACGTGTGACCGTCAAGCACTGCCTCATCGGCCATTGCATTCCGGAAGGCTGGTCCGGCATACTCTGCTTCAAAGTGACAAGCAACGAGTGAGTTGTGAGTTTTTAGTTATAAGGAACTCATCACTCAGAACTCATAACTCACAACTGAGGTCGGTTTATGAGCGAGCAGGCTTGCCTGATTGA
>VBOJ01000119.1 GCA_005877775.1 Nitrospirota bacterium
AGTTGGGCGGCGGATGTGATTATCGACCGCAGCGTTCAGGGGAACGAGCGTCGGGCCAATTACCGGGACGTCGCGCTGTTCTTCCAAGATGAGGACAACATCATCGGGACCAGCTTCATGCCCTATGTGCAGAACGTGGCCGGCTTAACCGGTATCAACTACCGGTCGGAGCCCTACAAATACCGGGAGGAGACCGGTTGTTCGTTGGGTAAGATGTTCCAGCCCTGCGTGGCGGACAAGCCGGAGGATCCGGTGACGCCGCTCATCGAGGCGCATGCGGGCGACCCGGTCCGAATCCATGTGCTCGGCGCGAACAATGAACAGAATCAGATGTTCAGCCTCGAGAAACATGAGTGGCCGATCGAGCCCTACATGCGGGGAGCCGACCAGATCAGCGTGGTCGAGTTCTCCGGCTCGGAGGTAATCGACGCTTTCATCTCCTCCGCGGGCGGGCCCTACAGACTGCCGGGCGATTATGTGTATAGCAACCAGCGGTTGCCGTACTCGCAGTCGGGACAGTGGGGCTATCTCCGCGTGCTCCCGGTTGGAGATCAGCGCGTCATGCCTCTGTCCGGCGCTGTGCCTGGGGTGAAGAAGGCCGAAACCAAGCCGCCGGCAAATCCGGCCTTGCCGGTGGCGGCTCGGTAAGGCAAAAGGAAAGAGGCAAAAATAGAAGGGTTGGAAGGGAAGAACTTCTACGTTTTGCCTTTTAACTTTCGACTTGTAACCTGCCTAAGGTGGGGGGAGCCGTCACGGCTCCCCCTTTTTTTATCAAGGTCGGTTGTGGTACGAGTGAGCATGCATGGACCGAAGTTAGTGGAGACGGGAGTCGGAGGGGTTTGATGAAGTCTGTGACCGTCGTGGCTTGGATATCTGTGTTGGCAACTGCCTCACCGGTCTGGTCCTATGAAGAAATCTCGATGACGGACGGCGTGGCAGTTACCGGCAAGGTGACGATCACTGGCGGAAAGCCGTCCCCAAAAGGATTTAATCTCGTGACGTTCCCGGACCCGGTCTATTGCGGTCGGATCTCGACCGGCACGGGTTGGAGACTGCTGAACGAATTCACGATCGCTCCAGACGGCGGACTCAAAGATGTCGTGGTCATGCTAGTGGATGTCCCGAAGGGTAAGGCCTTTACCTTTACGCCGCCCACCATCGAGGCCCGGGACTGTCGGTTCTCGCCGTTCGTGAGCGTCGTGCGGGACCAGCAGGACGTGACGGTCGTCAATATGGATCCGGTCATGCATGACATTCAAGCCTATGAGACTTCGCACCTGGGACCACGAGTGCTCTTCAACACGCCGCTGCCGATGAACCAACATCATCGCCGTAATGTGGGGTCGGACAGTCATGAACACCTGGCGGGGCAACCCATGAAGGAGACGATCCACCTCACCAAGGGTCGGCGGATCTTCGTCATGCAGTGCGGGTTCCATGCCTATATGGAAAGCTGGGGGATGGCGGTCGAGAACCCCTACTACGCGGTGACGGCGAGCGATGGCTCGTTCACCCTCACGGACGTGCCCCCAGGCGACTACACGCTCGTCGCTTGGCATCCCCAGGCTGGCCAAGCCCTTGAACAGAAGGTCACGGTCACGGCGAAGGGCACTGTCACGACCAACTTTCAGTTCAAAGCGCCAACCGGACACCGGAGCGCCCACGAAATGGTGGAGAACCCTCACTTTGGACTGGAGTCCCTCGGCAAATCGCTGGACATCCGACCCACACTGGAACTGCAGAAACCGTGAGGCGTGAGGCGTGAAGCGTATCTCGCAACACGTGCCGCGTCATCGCGTGCTAAGTCTGTCGCGATAGACGCAACGACGCAAGAGACGCATGACGAGATACAAGCGACCAGCAACGATCTTGGCCTGGATGGTGTGCGCGATCCTGCTGGGGTTGAGCTTGGCGGTCGGAACCGCGCTTCCTGCGATCGCGTACGAGGTGGTTGAGGTTCGCAATGGCGGAGTGCTGACCGGGACCATCACACTGGTTGGTCCGACCCCTGAGCCGAAGGGCTACAACCTGGTCATGTACCCGGACCCCGAATACTGCGGGCGGATCTCCAACGGCAACGGGTGGCGACTGCTGTACGATTTTTTGGTCGATCAGACTGGCGGACTGAAAGACGCCGTGGTGATGCTGGAAGGCGTCGAGGCAGGCAAGGCGTTCGAAGTATCAGTTCCGCAGATGGAGGCTCGGGATTGCAGATTTCTGCCGTTCATGACGGTCGTGCGCGATGGCCACGCCATCGAGGTCGTGAACATGGACCCGGTCATGCACGACATCCAGGCCTACGAAACCTCGTCCCACCTTGGAGCGCGTGTCCTCTTCAACTCGCCGCTTCCGATGAACTTCTTTCACAAACGAGGTGACCTGCACGCTACTCACAGCCACAAACCTGGCAAATCCATGTTGGGACCGATCTACCTGAGCAAGGGGCGGCGGACTTTCTTCATGCAGTGTGGATTTCACGCGTTTATGGAAAGCTGGGCCCTTGCCATTGACAACCCGTACTATTCCATCACGGATACTTCGGGGAGATTTACGATCACCGATGTCCCGCCAGGCACCTATCGACTGCTAGTCTGGCATCCGCAAGTGGGGACCATGGCGGAGCAGAGTCTCACAGTCGAGCCGGGCGGGCGGGCGACCGCCGATCTCTCCCTCCGCGCGCCAACAGGCCGCCGTACCGCTCATGAAGTGGTGGACAATCCCAGGTTCGGGCTTGGCGCTTTGGGCCGGCCGATTGAAATCGTTCCGCTCGTCGAACGTCAGCAGTAGCCGCGATTTTATCCCTACATCGTGAATCTCCGAGTTCTTCAATTCGTCCTCCTCATCGGTCTTGCCTCAGTCTTGACCATGGTCGCTGCGTTAGCCGAAGGGCCGCTTTCTTCATCGCCTCAGACTGCTGACAAGGGCCCTCAGGTTCATTTGGAGTTTTCCGCGAAAGTCATCCAACGGTCGGACGGTCGGTTGCGGGAGGCACAGCTCTTTGTCAAGGGAGACCGCTATCGGCTCGAACATCGGGGAGGAGTCCGGACCGACCTCGGCTATGCGGGAGTCTCCATCGTCCGGCTGGACAAACAAGAGGTCTGGTTCCTTCTCTCGCAGCGCCGACAGTTTCTTGTGGTGCCGATCAGGCCCGATCACCGGCTTCCTCTGGCCTCCCACCTGGAAGGTGAGACCAGTCGGCTTCTGATCGGGGAGGCCTCATCCGGTGGTCGACCGGCCCGTCTTTACGAGCTGACCATCGCTGGTGCAGGGGGTGCGGAACGGTATTATCAATGGGTGGATGCTGAGCAGGACCTGCCGCTTAAGCTGATAAGCCTGGACCGGGACTGGTCAGTCGAATATCAACACGTGGTGTTTTCGAAGCAGGCTGACTACTTTTTTGAGGTTCCGCTGGGCTACAGACGTTGGGAGCAACCGCCGGTTCCTCAGGAGAAGGGATAGAACAGTGGAGAGGCTTGTTACCAGCTTGCTCGCGTGGGTGCTTGTTTGGGGCGGGCCTTTTTTCGCCGTGGCCGGCAGCCCCAACCAGGCTGAGGTCTTGAAGGAAGCCCAGGCTGCTTTTGAACAGAAGCACTATGCACGAACCTTGGAGTTGGTTGAGCCTCTCACAAAGGACAGATCCGGGCCCCCTGACGCCGGACGACTCAAGGTCCGTAGTCTTGTCCGGATTGGCCGTCCTGCCGAGGCCCTGACCCACTATGAACTGTTAGAAGCCAGACAGGGACAAGACGACGCCCCGCTGTTGCGCGAAGTGGCCTTGGGGTTTATCACTCCCTTGTTAACGGACATGCGTGAACAGATGCGGGGGGCAGCCTACACGGCCCTCAAAGAATTCGATTCCGAGGAGGTTATCCCGTATTTTGAGGATGGACTGAGTGATGGGTCGGGCCTAATCCGTACGCTTGCTGTGGAGGGACTCGGGCGACTCAATGCAGGCCAGCGATCCCCTCGACTCCAGAAGGCGGTTGAAGATCCGGCTGCACTCGTGCGGGCTGCTGCGCTGAAGGCCCTCGGGCGGTCGGGCAATCGCTCGGCGATAGCACTGGCCGAGCGATTGTTGAATGATGAACAGCCAATGGTGCGGGTAGCAGCATCAGGTGCGCTGGTGATGCTGGGAAGGAACGACCAGTGGGCCAAAATCAGCCAGGCAGCCTCGGCACCGAATCCTGAGGAGCGAAGCGCGGCCCTCCGGATGCTGGGGGATCTTCAGGACCGCAGGGCACTTCAGATTCTTGAGACCGCGCTGAGCGATGGTCAGCCGTCTGTCCGCGGGGCGGCGGCAGCATCGCTGGGGGATCTGAGACTTGTCGAAGCTGTGCCAGCCCTGGTCAAGACTCTCAATGATCCGATTCCTGCCGTGCGGGCTAATGCAGCAGTCAGTTTGGGTGAGTTTCAGGGGCCGGAGTCGACTTCCGCGCTAAAGAAGGTGTTGACTGACGCGAATCCTGCCGTGCAGGCTGCTGCAGTTTCTGCTCTCCTCCATCTGGGGGTGCCTTACGGCGAGGCTGCGGCGGTGATTCGAGTGCTGACCCGGAATCCCGATCCTGGCATCAGAGCGGCGGCAGCGAGGGCTCTGGCCGGCAGCCGGACCGCGGAAGCGATTGAGGCGCTACGCTTGCTAATGGAGGATCCGCTGCCACGGCCCCGCATCGCCGCGGCCCGGGCGCTGGGCCGCGTTGGGGGCGGAAAGCAAGTGGCGATTCTGAAGAAAGCCTTGCGGGATCAGGACGAGGCGGTCCGAGCTACTGCTGGAGGAGCTCTTGGGCGAGTGCTGTTCTCGACAGCGAGTCGAGACAACCGGTTGAGAAAAAACTAAACTTACCCTCGGGAAGGTTTGGACTTGACACCGTTGTCAATGGCTGTATAAAATTCTGCCCCTGGTGTCTCAAGAACAACCCTCCAATGCTGTCACGTACGGCGCCGGACATGGTGCGATAGAAAAAGTGGTTCTCACACCTCCACTAAGAAGACGTGATGTGAGGAAGTTCTAACCTGGTCTAGTTTTTCAATCAAAAGGAGGCAGTAACATGAGGAAGGCGGTGGTTGTCATATTTGCTCTGGCGGTGGTGGCGTTCTTGGCGGCGCCCCTCACCTCCTTCGCCGGAGGGACGGTGACCGGCAAGGTCACCTATAGCGGCAAGTCGGAGGAGAAGGAATTCCTCTTCTCGAAGTTCCCGAACCCGAAGTTCTGTCCGAAGAATCCGAATAAGGATCTGGTGAAGGGAGAAAAGCGAATCCTGCCCACGATTGAGGTCGGGAAAGACGGCGCGCTCAAGCATGCCGTCGTGGCCGTGACTGACGTGGAAGACAAGGCCTTCGTGGATGGCTACAAGGGCACCGACGTGGTGGCGGAGTTCTGTGAATTTCTGCCGTTTACCGGCGTGGTCGTGAAGCAGAAAAACTTCCATGTGGAAAACCACGACGCCGATCCTGATGACCCAGGACCAAAAGGTGATTTTCCAGGCAAGAAGGGCGTGCTGCACAACCCACATACGTTCGAAGTGCTCGGCCCTAGCTCCAGCACAGTGTTCAACATCGCTTTGGCGGAGAAAGGCTCGAAGCTGGACAAGCCGGTGGTGCTGCGCAAGGATAAGCAAGGCTCATTCTTGCGGCTGCAGTGTGACCAGCATGAGTTCATGCAGGGCTTCTTCCTCCCGGTGCAGAATCCCCATTACACAGTTGTGAAGGATGATGGTTCGTTTGAGATCAAGGACGTTCCGGCCGGCAAGCACAAGCTGGTGGCTTGGCATCCGTTTGCGGGCAAGATCGAGGCCGAGGTGGATGTGCCGGAGGGAGGCACCGCCCAGGCTAAGTTCGAAGTCAAAAAGAAGTAATCGTGCTTTTCACATAGCGGAGATTCCTTCGCTGCTTTCAACAAGGGCAGTGACCGACACAGGCCACTGCCCTTGTTGTTTGTGAGCATGCCGGTGGCATGGCCCACTGTTCTTGCTCTTTTCCTCTTGATACCTCCATTCTCTATTCCATGCGTGAGGCCGAGCAGGAGTTTTACCGCCTGCACCCATTGCATGAAGCCTGGCAACGGGTACCCGGGAGGGGGCGGAACACAACTTGCCGCAGCACGCGACCTTGCTCTTTGAATGCGAGGGCGAAGACTGCGCTGTTTGAGACCGTCGCGGTCGAGTTTGGAGGATTCGAGCGTACAAGGCTTAGTTGGGTGACCACGGAGGTGTCTTCAGTGGAAAAACTCCTGCTCGGCCCCACGCAGTCTCCTACCTTGCCTTTGAGTTGACGATACGGGTAAGATTGCATTCCTTCGTCGAATCGGTCGAGAACAAAACCCGCTTGTTTATCGAGGGCATCGGTGCCACGAGAACTCTCGCTCGCGGAAATTTTTCAGCTTGGATACTACTGGGAGACAAAGATCCTCCTGACGGCGGTGAAGCTGGATCTCTTCTCGCTGTTGGCCGAGAAACAACTCGCCGCCCTGGAGCTTGCTCAGCGGATCCATGCAGACGAACGAGCCCTCGGGTTGCTGCTGAACGCCTTGGTGGCAATGCGGGTGCTGACCAAAGAAGCCGACCGGTTTTCGAATACGGATGTTGCACGGACCCACCTCGTGAAAGCCTCTCCACAGTACGTTGGCCATCTGCTCCTGCTCCATGATGCGGAGTGGAACAATTGGGGCAAGCTGGAAGAGACGATCCGGACTGGGCGCTCGCCGGTGAAGCGCCACCTGTTTGAAACGGACCCTGAGCTTGGCGCCAATGTGCTCTCCGTACTGCACCGCATCGGCCAACAAAGCGGACCAGCCTTGGCCAAGCGTCTGGAACTCGGAGGGGCGAAGACACTTCTCGATCTCGGCGGAGGCGCCGGCACGAACGCCATCGCCTTTTGTCAGGTCTATCCTGAACTGGTTGCCACGGTGTTCGACCTCCCCCAGACCTTGAAGACAGCAGAAAGGACGGTCAAGGAGGCAGGCCTGGAGGGCCGGATCACTCTGTTTCCAGGAGATTTCAACAGAGATCCGCTAGGTGGGCTCTATGACGTCGCGCTGATGTCGGACATCCTGCATTACCAGGACTCGAATGCCAATGCGGCGCTCGTAAAAAAAACCTTTGTCCATCTCAATGCCGGTGGCCGCCTGGTCGTTAAGGACCGCTTTCTTGATGAATCGGGAGCCAGCCCGGCTTGGACCACGGCTTTCGCAGTGCACATCTTGGTCAACACCGAACGGGGCTGTTGCTACAGCGTGGCCGACGCCCAAGGCTGGATGGCTGAAGCCGGCTTTCGGTCCGTCGTGGAGCTCGAGCAGACCGCAGTGATCCAGGGCATCAAGCCGTGAGGGGTCAGGCGTGAGGCGTTGTGCAGGGTTAGCGAACATGGGACGTGCGAACGCCGGCGCGCGTTAATGAGCTAAGCACATGCTTGAGTGGTTAAAACAGCCAGGGTTCTTCGGGACTCACGCGACAATCGGAGCGGATCTGAGCCAGTTCATGGCGACCCTGTTCACCACATTGTTCGTGATCGGGTGGGTTCAGGCCAAGCACCAGCGTGGGAATCACCATCACTGGTTGATGCTGGGCGGAATGGTCGCGATGCTGGCCTTTTTCACGAGCTACTACCTGTTTCGCCAGCTCGGCGTCTTGGCCGTTGAGGGTAAAGAGGGGTTCGGCGGATCCCAACAGCTCTACGACCACGTGTTTATCCCATTGCTCACCTTTCATATCATTCTAGTGATCATCGGTCTCGTCATGGCCGTGTACATGATCGTGCTGGGATTCCGCGCACAGGCTATCGCCGCGGGGAAGCGAATCCTGAAAGACGCCCTCTTGCAGACCTCCTGGGCCAAGATCGGAACCATCTTTGGCGTCATCACAGCGGTGGTGTTACTCCTGTTCACGTCGCGGGTGGTCACGTCGGGTTTTTCGATGCGAAAGCTCATGGTCTATTTTGGCCTCCTGCTCCTGCTCGCCATCGTCTTTGCTCTGGAGATCGCGATCCAGCGGATCTGGCCCAACGGCGAGCAACGGCACCGCGTGCTGGGCCGATTCACGATGATCATCTATTGCATTCTGTTCGTCACAGGCAGTACCACGTACACGATGCTCTATATTCTGTTCCCTGGCAAGGTTGGGTGAAGCGATGCTGGTCTGCGGCTGTGGCCGGTGGATCCACACGGAGGAAGTGGACGAGCGGCTGAATGAGAGCGGCGCGCAGACCTGGTTCGTGCGAACTGCATGCCATGGGTGCGGACTCCGAGTGGGGTTGGAAGCAGCGCCGGACCAAGCAATGGTGCTGGTGGATCGGCTGATGTGGACAGACGAAGCCCATCATGTCCTGGACCGGATGCCTCCTTACGTTGCGCCGTTGCTGAGGCATGAGGTGGAGGACTATGCCAGATCGAAGGGGCAACTGGTGATCACCTTTGCGCTCTTGGCTCAAGCCCGGCACGGAGGGGCTGTCTTGTGGGAGCCGGAAGCCGAGCGCCGACTCGAGAACATCCCGGCGCCGGTGCGAACAATGGCGCGGGTGGAACTGGAACGGACCGCTCTCGAAAAAGGGCAATCCCAAGTGACTGTTTCTTTGATGGAGGAAGTCAAAGCGAAATATTTCGGGATGGCCACGCAGAATCGTGAAGGGTAAGGGCGCGTCCAGCGCGTGCCGCGTCATCGCGTCTCTCGCGAAAGACACAACGACGCGAAAGACGCAACCACACGCCTTACGCCTAAGACCTCACGCCTAACTGGTTTGACATGTTGCATCGAATGACCTTGCGCGTGCTGCCGCGTCTGACCCTGGCGGCGACAGAGGAGTCGGTTCGGAAGCGAAAACGTCTCGTGATGCTGGTGCCGGGCCTCATCGCCTTCGGTATCTATCGAACCATCAAGCATCTTGTTCCACTGTCCGAGCCGGTGATCCTTCTGGCATTGAGCGGTCTGATTTCGGCAGCCACGGCAGCCTGGGCCTATCAGATCGGCCGCAACGCGGACTGGGCAACCATATGGAGGCAGGATGGCAGCCGGACCGTGGGCTGGCTGGTCGGCTGGATCGGCTTCGCTTACGGCTTCCAGCTTTCCTTGATGGTCTTGGCCCTGCTGAAGATACTCGTGAACTACGATTTTTTCCTCCACCCTGAAGGCCCCGCGATGATGGCGATCATCATTGCCTGTACCTCTGTTGCAAGGGACGCGTTCGAGATCGGTCACATTCAACGACTGAAGCAGCAGGGCAGCCAGCTTGTGACATTTCCTGATGGGGCTGCCTTGAGGGCTCTGTTCAAGGAGCAGCCAGGACGCCTTGCCCAGTTGGGGATTCCAGCGTCGCTGGCCTGTGCAGCACTATCACTTGGGCTGGCGAATCTCGGCGAGGCCGGTCGAGCCGAGCTTGCTCAACTGGTAGCCGTCAGCCTGTTCGCTGGAACAGTGGCGGTGTGGGCCTATCTGACCGCTGCACAACGGATACAACCACCCGATGACCTCTTGAATATGCATGAGGGAAGCAATGGGTACCCCGAGCCGGGCCTCGTCCATTCCCATGTCGGTGGGTGGCGAGCGATTCTGGGCACAGTCGGATGGTCGGATTTGTTCCGGTTCTGGTGGTGGCCGGGGCTGGCTTTTTCCGTCACCTATTATCTGACGCTTGCAGGAGCTGCCACGTTCCTGTTCAGGTTGGATGTCAGGAGTGGAGTCGTTCAGAGTGTGATCGCCGGGGCGGTCGCGGGCGTGATGGCGCTGTATTGCTACTATCTGGGATATCGTCGGAATCTGGAAAATCAGATTCTGCAGACGGTTCCACCATCCCTGCTGCGTTGTCCGTTTGTACTGGGCATCCTGTCGAAGCCGAAAGTCATACAGAGCGAGGCGTCCATTTCCCCTGGCGGAATGGCTCTGAGAGAAACCGGAAGGCGAGGTTGAATGCCACGCTGGGTCACGCAGAACGCGCCTCTGTTCCGGCCGCTCCGGCCAGTGCTGATCGTCAATCTTGTGCTGCTGACGGCTGGCCTTCTGGCCGTGCTCGATCTGGCCCATGGTCAGACGACTCCTCAAGCGGCACAGGACATCTATTACAAGACCGAAGGTGTGCCGGTCGGCCCTCCCGCTCCATCGTCCGTGGCGACTGTCTACCCCCGTTATGGTTCCCTGGATAATAGGGTCCTCGTGTGGTTCGTGACGCAGCAGCACACCTATTTCGGCGGCTTTGTGCTGGCGCTTCCGATTTTCTGTGTGATCATGGAGTTCGCGGGGCTCACGATGCGAAATCGAGCCTCTGCGGTCCGCTATGATCAACTGGCTCGGGACGTCCTGCAGGTTGCGCTTCTGGCTCTTTCCCTGACTGCCCTGGTCGGGACCGTGATGCTGGGGCTGTTCATCTGGTTTTACCCGAGCTTCATGAGTTACATGGGCGGAACCTTCAGGACGATGATGCCGGTCTATGCCTTCGTGTTTCTCGCAGAGTCCATCTTCCTGGTGGTCTACTACTACAGTTGGAGCCATATGGCGACGCCTGCGCTGAAATGGGTGCATGCCGCGATCGGTATCATGGCCAACGGGCTGGGCGCGGTCCTGCTGTTGCTGGCGAATGCCTGGGTTGCCTTCATGATGTCGCCGGCCGGCGTGGACGCGCAAGGCCGCTATCTCGGTAATGTCTGGCACCTCCTGCATTCGGCCTTGTGGAATCCGCTCAACGTCCACCGTTTCCTGGCTGACCTGATGTCCGGCGGCGCGGTGGTCATCGCCTATGCGGCCTACCGATTCCTGACGAGCAAATCCGCTGAGGAGCGGGCCTACTACGACTGGGTGGGGTATGTCTTCCTGTTCGTGACCGTCTGCGCGTTGCTACCAATGCCTTTTGCCGGTTACTGGCTCATGCGGTCGGTCTATGCCTTCCGGCAGAACATGGGCGTGACGATGATGGGCGGGTTGCTCACCTGGCTCTTTGTGGTGCAAGCCTTACTGATCGGGGTCTTGTTTCTCGGTATCAACTATTATCTCTGGCAGAGCACAGGTCGGATCCGGGGCGGTGAGCGCTACCAGCGTGCCTTCAAGATGCTCGTCTTAGGCCTGACGGCCTGTCTCTTCGTCTGGCTCACGCCACACACGCTCGCGATGTCGGCGAGCGAGCTCAAGGCGATGGGCGGGGCGCAACATCCGGTGATCGGCAATTACGGGGTCATGTCCGCCAAGAACGGGGCGATCAATGTCATGATATGCCTTACCACCCTGAGTTACATCCTCTACAGGCGCGCGAACCGGACGATGGTCGTGCCATGGGTCAGGGCCGGGAACATCGGCCTGGCCATGCTCTTTGGGGTGGGAATGCTGAATATCGTCTGGCTGGCGATCTATGGCTTTTATCTGCCGGCCAGCGTCCGTGTTGGACTTTCCTCCCCGCAGGCTATCACGACTCTGACAGTCCTGGTTCTCGGGGTCTTGATCAACCGCGCGATGATGCGTGGGGCCACAGTGCATGGCCCGATCGAATGGGGCAAGATCTCGGTGCGTGGGATGGTCGCGCTGTTTGGGCTGGCAGCCGCCTTTACCTGGGTCATGGGCCTGATGGGCTATATCAGATCGTCAGGGCGCCTCTCCTGGCATGTCAATGAGCTGGTGCCGGATCTCTCGCCCTGGGCCTTTACTCCCTCGCTGGGATTTGCCGCCAAAATGGTGACTTTCAACATGGTCGTGTTCTGGATGACGGTCCTGCTCCTGTTCTGGATCAGTCGTCGTGGCCACCAACCAGTTCCGCAGCGGGAGCTCGTCACGGAGGAGCATCCGGCGATGGTCCCCTCTCCATCGCGGGAGCGCTAGCCCTTGTCACCATGGGGAGGATCCGTGAGGGGTAAGGGGTGAGGCAACACAGAGATCTGCTGGAGGTCGTAGCTTCCCCTCACTCCCTACGCCTCTCGAAGACGGGATGAGGAGTCGTGTGAGCCTGAAAAAGATGACTGGTTTGGTTGGGATGAGCGTGATAGCCGGCGCCCTTGTCGTCACCTTGCTGACCGAGGCATCGCTTCTGGCAGGGTCGTCGGGTCTTGTGGTCCTGGAAGACTTCCGTGCGAAAGATGGTGATGGGTTTCCAACAGGCTGGAAGGCCCAGCGGAGCGAGAGTACGGCCAAGCAAGCCTACACGATACAGTCGGAGCAAGAAACGGCGTTCCTCTCAGCCAGAAGAGCCGATCAACGGGTATACAAGAAAGTCGCCTGGGATCCGAAGGCGACGCCAATCGTGACCTGGCGGTGGCGGCTGAAGACGGCACCAGCGGAGACCGACTTGGTTGCGGCCCTGTTCGTCTCGTTGGACACCGATCTCATGGTCATTCCGGTCGCGACCAAGTATCTGTGGAGTGGAGTGAAAGCAAAGGGGGCCACGACCGAAGGGGGACTTTTCAGCGCGTCGGAGATCGTGCTTCGGACCGGCCTGCAGCCGATCGGACAGTGGGTCGAGGAGCGGGTCAACGCGTACGAGGATTTCAAGCGAATCCATCAGCACGAACCGGCGGAGCAGGCGTGGGGGATTTCGATCCAGGGAGGGTCTGG
>VBOJ01000120.1 GCA_005877775.1 Nitrospirota bacterium
AACGACGGTTCGTCTGATTCTGCTTTGACAGACGATCACGCGCCGCTCGCAGCTCTTCATCCAAAACAGCATTTTTCTCTTTCAGCTGCTGAACCAGATCGACCAGCCCCCGTATGCGCGCCTCAAGTGCCTCCATTCGCTCCAGGGCCATGGCTCGTCTCCGGCCTCGACCGCCCCAAAAGTCCGGGCGAACTATAGAAGCTTCAGCATACCTTGTCAAGGGAACGGGCAGTGCATGTTCCGCGTTCAAGACGATGGTATTCTCGATAGCTGCGGAGGACTCGCTTCACATATTGACGCGTTTCCTGGTAAGGGATGAGTTCGACAAATTCGTCCGGCTCCTTGTCTCTATATTTCTGGACCCAGTCGGATACCGCGACAGGTCCCGCGTTGTACGCCGCCACCGTGTACATGACGTTCCCTGAAAACTGCTGGAGCAACTGCGCCAGGTATCCGACCCCGAGCTGAATATTGGTCTCCTGATTGAACAGTTCAGCTCGCATCACGCCCGGGACACCCAACCTCCGAGCCACTGTTTGGGCAGTGGCCAGCATGACCTGCATGAGTCCTACCGCTCCGACGGGCGAGACGGCACGCGAATCGTACTGGCTTTCCTCCCGAATGATCGCGGCCACCAGATAGGGGTCCACCTGGTTCCCGGCATAGGCTTGAATCGTAGGCAAGTACCCGGTTGGGTAGGCCACACGCCAGAGGGCCGGCGGTATCGAATCCCCTCCACGTTCAAGACCGTCACGGAAATTCAGCCTGGCTATCCGAAGAGCCTGATAATAGGCCCCGGCCTCACTCAGCAGCACAGACAGCTCCAGCAAGGCTCTCCGATCACGGGCATAGGTTTCTGTCAGCCAGGCCAGCTCCCTGGCAGCCTCCTGATCCAACCCCAGCAGCTTCAGTTCAATGGCTTTCCGGTAATGGGGGTCTCGCCACAGATCCATTCTGATTCCTTCATATGTTGACGCTGAGGCCTCTGGACTTGAGGCCCCCGATGGCGTATTCGAGGAAGGTGCCGACGTGCACGATCCCGCCAACTGGCCGTAGTAGCTCAGTGGGTACTGGCGGCACAATTGCCCATAGACATCGGCGACCCTGTCGTCCTTCTGGCTATCGAGAGCCCGGGCCATCCAATACAGAACCTGTGGGGTAAACTGCCCGTCATCCTTCCCATTCACGACCTGCTGAAAGCTCTCCACCGCCTCCGGCAAGCGACCGGTCCGATATTGAATCCAACCAATCCGCCACAGCGCCTCCGACTTCTGTCCGGAGTCTCCACCGATCTGCGCCGCTTGCCGATAGGTCGCGAGCGCCTGGTCATTCTGCGCTTGATCTTCCTGCCACATTCCCGCAAACAACAAGATGGCGGCTTTCTGCTCAGCGGACAGGGACAGCTTGGGAAATGACTGGGACATGGCCAGCAATCGATCGCCGTCTCCCTGCCGGAGATAGATCCTCGCCAGCCACACTGTGGCTTCGCTCGATTCCGAGACGCGGTCGGCGACCAAATCCTGGAAGACTTGCCGAGCCTGGTCGTATCGCTTCAGGCGAACCAACGATGTGCCCAGCTTGAGCCGTGCCTCGTTGCGTCGAGGATGCTGCGGAGCCGCCAACAGAAACTTCTGAAGCTCATCCACCGCCTCCCCATGCAGGGAGAGGGCGAAAAATGCGCGGGCCCGCGCATACAGGTCGTCTGGCGTCGGACGCCACATTTCGCTCCCCATACCGGCAACTAAGCGAGCCATCGCTTCGCGTGCCTCGGTCGTCTGAGGATGGTAAATCCAAGCCTGCTTGAGGGCGGCGTACCCCTCTGCGGTCTGATTCTCGCGAATCTGACAGTCCGCCAGGCTCAACAACGCGGATGGCGCAGCAGAATCCTGCGGACTTTGCGACACGGCTCGAGTCAACAAATCAATCGCCTTCCGACACTGACCGACTCTGTACCAGGCCTCCCCGCCTCGAAACTTCACGCGATTCGAGAGGAGCGTGTCCGGTACAACCTCTGGAACCGATTCGAACAGCATGGCGGCTGGTAACGCATCGCCCATCTTCAGTAACGACTCTCCCAACCAGAACCGGATGTAGTCTTCAAGAACAGGAAAGTCCCGCTGAGCGGCTTTCAGGAAGCGAACCGCATCCACCGGCTCCCGCTCAGCCAAGATGACACCCATCACCAGACCTGCGCGCTTGGCCCATAAGGACCCGGGATGTTGCTCCATGACGAGCCGAAGCCGGTCGATCTTCGCTCGAAGCCGGTCTTCGTGAGTCACCGTCTTATCAGGCGAGCCCTTCTGGACTAGCGCGGCCCGATAACAGTCCTCCGCCGACTCGCAGGCTGAGTCGGACCGAGCATCGGCCGGGTTAGGATCTGCCGCGAAGGAGGAGCCGTGGAGCAGGACCACGGCAACAAGCAGAACACAACCAGGCAGAGTGGATGTTACTCGCTGGTGCACAGACACGATGGATCTGTCCTGTCGTGAGGAGTGCTGACTGGCATATGGTCATCATTATAGCAAAGTTCGTGATCCAGGCCAGGATTGCGTCGCCGGCAGAAGCCTTGTCACGCGCTTTTTGCCTGTGTTAGGCTCATCACATGTCTATGCGAACGAGACGGCGCGCTGCGCCGCGTGCAGCCCTCACCAACCTGTTGGAGCTTGATCTGGATGCAGCCGAGCGGTTCGTGAGAGACCTCGGCTGGCCGCGGTACCGGGCACAACAGATTCTCCGCTGGCTGCACCGACGGCGAGTGCGGGATATCCAGCGAATGACGGACCTCTCGGAAGCCGAGCGTGCGCGACTCGGTACGATCGCCAGAATCGGGCGACTGGAGGACTGTCAGATCCTGAGGTCAGTGGACGGGACACGCAAATACCTGGCTCGCCTGGAAGACAAGCTCCTAGTCGAAAGCGTGCTGATTCCTGACGCAGACCGGCTCACGCTCTGTCTTTCCACCCAGGTGGGCTGTACCCTCGACTGCAGCTTTTGCCTCACCGGGAAGATGGGCCTCAGACGGAACCTCAAGGCGCATGAAATCGTGGATCAGGTCCTGACGGTTCAGGACCGCCTCGAGGCCGGAGAAAGAGTGACCAACCTCGTCCTGATGGGAATGGGCGAACCCCTCGCCAATCTCGAGGCGGTCTCGGACGCGATTGCTCGGTTGACCAATTCGAGCTGGGGGCTTGGAATTTCGGCGCGGCGCATCACCCTGTCAACCGCGGGGGTGGCTCCCCGTCTGAAGCATGTCGCAGCCCTTGGGGTCAACCTGGCCGTCTCGCTGAACGCCACGACCAACGAACAGCGCGACCGGTTGATGCCCGCCGTCAATCGAGTGTACCCCCTGGTTGAACTGCTGGCAGCCTGTCGGGACTATGTGCTGCTTCCCCGCCAGCGTTTAACCTTTGAATATGTCCTCCTGGCCGGCGTGAACGACACGGAGCAGGACGCCAAGCGACTCACGAAACTGCTGAACGGAATGCGCTGCAAAGTCAATCTCATCCCCTTCAACGAATTTCCCGGAACTCCCTTCACACGACCAACTGACTCCGCAGTCCTCCGCTTCCAGTCTGTTCTGAGACGCGCAGGACTCGATGTGTTTGTGCGGAAGACCAAGGGACGCGATGTGCTGGGAGCCTGTGGCCAGCTCGGCCGCCTTGCTGGTGACCCGGAACCGGCTCTCTTGACACTTGCGGGAACCAGTTGCTAGCATGCGCCGCCTCTGGAGAGATTCCGCCTGCATGCCTCTGTATCACGCCGGTCGCACTGCTCTACTCGTCCTCCCAGTCCTGTTGTCATTGTGGCAAAGCCCATCCGCATACGCCTCAGAAGTGCGCGAGTCTGTCCTGACGAACGGGTTGAAAGTCCTCTTGATCGAAGTGCCCAAAGCTCCGGTCGTCACTGTTCAAGTCTGGTATAAGGTCGGCTCACGCAACGAGGTCATGGGCCGGGCCGGCCTTTCCCACATGCTCGAGCACATGATGTTCAAGGGAACCGCCAAGTACCCGAAAGGGACCTTCTCGCGCACGATCCGTAAAAACGGCGGGAACGACAACGCCTTCACCAGCCAAGACTTCACCGCCTACTTCGAGAATCTGGCGGGGGATCGAGTGGAACTGGCCTTGGAGCTCGAGGCGGACAGGATGCAGGGGCTACTCCTCGATGAAAAGGAGTTTCAACTCGAACGTGAGGTGGTGAAGGAAGAACGCCGCCTTCGATCAGAAGACGATCCTCAGTCCTTTCTGATCGAGTCGCTCTTTGCCCAGGCGTTCCTGATCCACCCCTACCACTGGCCGGTCATCGGGTGGTTTCCCGATCTCAACGCCATGACCCTGGAAGACCTCCAGCGCCATTATGACCTCTATTACTCCCCGAACAATGCCACCCTGGTCATCGTGGGAGATATCAAGGCTGAGGCGCTGCTCCCCACGATCAAGCGCCTGTTCGAACCGATCCCGAAGGGGCCGAGTCCGCCGCTACAGCCAATTGAGGAGCCTGCGCAGCGAGGAGAACGACGGATCATCGTGAAGCGGGAAGCCCAGGTGCCGTTCGTGATGGCCGGGTATCGCGTTCCGAATTACACGAGTGAGGACTCCTATCCCTTGACGATTCTCGAGTCGATCCTGTCGCAGGGCAAGAGTTCCCGGCTGTACCGAAGCCTCGTGTACGAGCAAAAAACCGCGCTCGCGGTGGGGGCAGAATACAGCCTGCTTCAAGCCGACCCTGATCTGTTCTACTGTTTTGCCCTGGTCAAACCGGGTCAGAAGGTTCAGGAGGTCGAGCAAGCGCTGTACCGGGAGCTCGAACAGCTTCACACGACTCCCCCTACTGAGCAGGAACTCCAGCGGGCGAAAAATCAGGTTGAAGCCTCGTACGTGTTCGGCCAGGACTCTAACTTTCGTCAGGCCATGCTGCTCGGCCAGGCCGAGTCGGTCGGAGCCGGGTGGCGTCACGTGGAGCAGTTCCTCGCCCGCATTCGAAGCGTCACGGCCGAGGAGGTCCAGCGGGTCGCGCGCCGGTACTTCATCGAGGATGCCCGCACTGTCGGGATTTTAATTCCCATTCCACCACGCAGTGAACCGGCTGCCCTGAGCGAGGCTCGCTGATGCTGGAGATGCGTGGAAGAGGCAGACGGCCGGAACAGCGTCGTCGAGGCTCGTCACACCTGGTCATCTCTTTGTTCCTGACGGCAACCCTCCTGTCTTCGGTGAGAGCGGCACAAGCTGCGGACATCAATCCAGTCCGGTTCGTAACACCCAACGGGATGACCGTGCTCGTGCTGGAGCAACATTGGTTGCCAATCGTCCAGGTCCACGCCTTGATTAAGGCTGGAGCAGCTCAAGACCCCCCGGAGGAAGCCGGGCTGGCCAATCTGGTGGCGAGCCTACTGGATGAGGGAACGACGACCCGCACTGCCAAGCAGCTCGCCGAACAAATCGAATTCGTGGGCGGCACGCTGACGACCAAGGCTGAAGAGGATTTCACGACTGCGTCAGCCCTGGTCTTGAAAAAAGATACGGAATTGGGATTCGAGCTCCTGGCCGACATTCTGCTTCACCCGACGTTCCCCGAGCAGGAAGTCAAGCGCGTCCGAAGCCAGATTCTGGGGGAGATGCAGAGCGAAAAGGACGATCCAGGGCTGGTCGCAACGAAGGCATTCCACCAACTGGTGTTCGATGGACATCCCTACCGTTGGCCCGTAAACGGTACTGAGGAGACTGTTCCCAAGATCACCCAGGCCGACATTCAGAATTTTTTCTCTCACGAATATCTTCCGAACCAGACGATCCTGGCCATTGTGGGAGACATTCCCGTGGAGCAGGCACGTGCGCTCGTTGCGAAGCAATTTGGCTCCTGGAAACGTGGGACCCCACCGTCCCGGACCGTCGCGAAGCCGGCCCAAATTGACAAGCCGGTCGTCCGCCTCATCGAGAAAGACCTGACGCAGGCGACCATCGTGCTGGGCCACCTCGGGATCAGCCGGACCAACCCGGATTTCTATGCGGTCTCGGTCATGAACCATATTCTCGGCGCCGGCGGATTTTCCTCGCGGCTGATGGATTCGATCCGCGATCGGCAGGGGCTCGTGTACGGCGTCGGCAGCCATTTCGAACCCAACCTGATGCCAGGGGCCTTCATGGTCAACCTTCAAACGCGGAACGAGACGGCCAATCAGGCCATCTCCGGCGTCCTGACCGAACTGAAGAGCATCCGAGAGACACCGGTCACGGACCAGGAACTGGCCGACGCCAAGGCCTACCTGATCGGGAGCTTCCCCCTCCGCCTCGACACGACTGCGAAGCTGGCCCAAGTCTTGTCTCTCGTGGAGTTATACGGCCTCGGGCTCGACTATTTCAGCCAGTACCTGCGCTGGATCGAAAAAGTCACCAAGGAAGACGTGCTTCGGGTGGCCAAGCAATACTTGCATCCGAACCGCTACGCACTCGTCGTCGTCGGGGCCTTAGCCAAAGCAAAGGTGCAACCATAGGCTTCTCGCCTTGGGTCTGCTGAGCTATGCTGCGGAACAAGTTGCTGAAAATGCAGAACCTCCTTCAGCGCATGGAGTCCGTCCTTGTGGCCTTCTCAGGCGGCATCGACAGCTCGCTGGTCCTGAAGATCGCCCACGATTCGCTGGGCGATCGGGCCATTGCCGTCACGGCTGTGTCCCCCACGTTCCCGGGCCTTGAGCTGGAGACCGCCCGTCGGGTGGGGCAAGAGATCGGTGTCCGCCATCTGATCATCGACACCGATCAACTCACCATGCCGGACTTTGTCCGGAACGATGCCAACCGGTGCTATCACTGTAAGACAGACCTCTACCAGGCTCTGCAGAAGCTCCAACTCGAGCTGAACATCGGCACGATGGTGGACGGGACCAACCAGGATGATCTCAGCGACGACCGTCCCGGCACCGTCGCTGCCCGCGAGTGGGGGGTTCGGAGCCCTCTGGTTGAAGCGGAGCTGTCCAAGGCGGAGGTCCGCAGCCTCGCCAAGGAACTGGGACTGTCGAATTGGAATAAGCCTGCGGCAGCCTGCCTCTCTTCACGTATTCCGCGCGGAACCGTCATCACGCGGGAGAAGCTAACCCGAGTTGAGCAAGCCGAGGCTCTGCTCTTTCAGGAGGGATTCAGGCAATTTCGGGTCCGTGACCATGGCGAGATTGCCAGGATCGAGGTGGAGGAAGACGAGTTAGCCCGATGGCTCGATCCGGCGAGAAGGACGCGCGTCAGCGCTCAGCTGAACACCCTTGGGTTCCAGTTCGTGACGCTAGACTTGGCAGGGTATCG
>VBOJ01000121.1 GCA_005877775.1 Nitrospirota bacterium
CGCATTTCCTCTCGTTGTTTCTACTCAGCGCGGCGTTCTGGTGGTTCTTTGAGTATCTGAACCGCTTCGTCCAGAACTGGTATTACGTCGGCGCCAGCGAGTTTACCGCAACGGAATATTTCTGGTATGCAACGCTGCCCTTTTCCACGGTGCTCCCGGCGGTGCTCAGCACGAGCGATTGGCTCGCCACCTATCACCGATTAAGCGCCGGGCTGGACCAGTGGTGGCCGATGCAGGTCAGGCAGCCAACTATTGTCGGCTGGGTCGTGCTCGTGCTGGCCATGGTGGGACTCATGGGCATCGGCGTCTGGCCTGATTACCTGTTTCCCCTCCTATGGGTGTCTCCCTTATTGATCATTACATCGCTGCAAGCAGTGTCTGGCGAAGAAACCGTATTCTCATGTATCTCCCGCGGGGACTGGCGACCAATCTGGTTGCCGGCGTTCGCAGCGCTGGTTTGTGGAATGTTCTGGGAGCTGTGGAATTATAGAAGCCTCGCGCACTGGGAATATGCCGTGCCGTTCGTGCATCGCTTCCAGATTTTTGAGATGCCGCTGCTCGGCTACGCGGGCTATCTGCCGTTTGGTTTGGAATGCGTGGTGATCGCCGGTCTGCTTCCCGGTCGCAGAGAGCCGATGGAACTGAGGGCCTAATGGTTCGACGTGCGATTCGGCTCGGCCTGCGCGATGGGACTGATTTCACGCAGCGGAAGCCGATGGTGGGAGCGCGTTGCTCCGGGGAAGCGCCACCGCGTGTCGCAGCCCGCAGCATGTGGAGGTTATTCTTCCATGGCCGCCGCGCCCGTTCTGATAGCGGACGCTGGCGGTTTTCCCGAGCCGTGTGGTGACTTCGCGGTAGTGGTCGTATGGGGCTGGTCGGCCAGGAGCTATTTGGGTGCAATGAGAACTTCGACCGTGCGTCCAGCACTCTCCCGTGCCAGATTAGCTTCCAGACGTCGGGGATTCACAACGCGGCCTTCCGGATCGTAGATGAAGCACAACAGCATGTGGCAGTTCGGGTGGATCGAGTACCGCTGGAAATCAATGGCCACTTGATCGGCTATTTCCTTGGCTCCCAATCCCTGCCGGGTCTTCTTCACCACGATCACGATGCGTTCTTGTTTTAAAAAGAAGTCCGTTCGGCTCGCGCTGCCCGCGTAGGGTGGAGTCCACTCCTCCATCGAGAGGTCTTCAAACTCCAGGCACAACAGAGCGCGGACCATGTCTCGTACATCGTGTTCATCCTCCACGTCGAAAGGCGGCCGGTTCTCGCTTCGCAGGCGAAGCTCTCTCACGAGAGCGTGAAAGCGTGTGCAGAGCTTTCGAATGAACCCGAGCGCGTTCAGGGGATCTCTCGCCTCAGATGACAAGGGCGTGAGAACAGCGCGCGGCTCGGCCGTGACGATCGCGTTGCCTGCCCCGCTATCTGCAGGTCGGGTCTCCTGGAGGGAAGCTACCGCGAGATGGTCTGACGAAGACGCTGGATCTGGCTCAGTCGGACGACGAGAAGCCACCTCGAGATGGTCCGACGGAAGCACTGGATCCGGCGCAGCAGGCGCAGCCGGTTCAACCGGCTGCACAGGCATTGCCGATTGTTCGTGCTTGGCTGTCCGACCGTCCGTTGCGTGAGGCGAAAGACGCTGGCCACCGCCCAGCAGACCTAGTTTCTTTTCCTCCAGGCTGGTGATCAGATCGTGAAGCATCGAGAGTGTCTTGGCGATTTCGGTTTCGTTGTTCGTGTTGATCCGGTGCTGCTGATTCGCTATGCATTCCGGTGATCCAGCGCCGAATATCTCGCGGATGGTCTTTCTTACCTGAAACTCGGTCTTCACCTTCCGCGCTTCCTGGTAGGGGATCCCATCTTTCATCAACTCTTCAACCTGAGGGATCAGCTCCCGTAGCTTCTCAATGCCTTGTGTGATCTCCCGAGCAGACAGGAGAACCTTCTTACTGATTGGCTGCGATTCGGGTGACTTGATCTTTGCCATATGTGCTCCCGGACCTTCCGGATGGACCACCATCAACCGAATGGTGGACGCGAAGCCTGCTCCGTGACGTTTTCAGGACAGCATTGCGACTGATTTGCCCTTGTTCAGTTACTTGTTACCACAAGGGCGTATCGTAGCCAAAAGAATTTCGCTTTTTGAACAGCGCTATTCCTTCCCGCACAATCCTTCTACCTTGAACGAAGGGGGCGAGGTTCAAGAGCAAGGGGACGTCGAGGGTAAGGGGCGGGCAGGATTCGCGTCGGATTATGAGGTGGATTTGGCGCAGCGGAAGCCGATGGTGGGGGCGCGTTGCTCCGGGGAAGCCCCACCGCGTGTCGCAGCCCGCACAGAGAGGTCGGCGGCTCACCTTCACCCCGTCCCACAGGAAGCCTCGCCTGTGAACCCTGTTCTCCGATGGAGAAACGGGGTGAAGGCGGGGAGGAATGTACTTTATGCACCGAAGGGTAAAGCCCCGATTCGACGGCTGGGACGCTGTGGTACGGGGTTCACAACTTGTTCGGCACCTCAAGGGCTTTGCTGATCTCATTGATGAGCCGTCGCTCAATCTCGGCCTTCTCCTCTGGTCCGGCCGGCAGCACCCTGCCTCCCTGCGCCATCTTCTCAAACTCGGCCTTGATGCTCAGCCGGGTTCCGTTGGGAGGGAGGGCTTGCAGGGAGAGGAGATATTGGTTGCGAAAGCCGGGCACCTCGAGCGACGGCGGCGACGAGGTTTTGCGCTCCGTGACATACACCGCTTTTTGATCCGTCTTCACGCCGACCCTGACCGTATAGCCATTGCGGGTCAGCGCTTCTTCTGCAGCTTTAAAGACTGCTGTCAGCGGGCGAGGCAGATCCGCAGACTGCCCGCCCTTGTCTTCCACGCGCAGACTCTGGGAGGCTTGTGCCTTCGTCAGCGCCGCACGCTGGACCTCAGCGCTCAGCTTCTTGTTCTCCTCCACCTTCGCTCCCAGCATGGCGGCCATCGCTCTGCGCTCCGCCTCCGCGCGCTCAGTCTCCTTCTTGGCATCCCGCAATTCGCGATTGAGGAGATCTATCTGCTGTTGCATCACCTTGTTGCCGTCCTGCAACGAGATCAGCACCGACTCCTGTTTCGTCACCTGCTTGCGGAGACGTTCGTTTTCATCCTTGAGCGGCGACTCGTTCGGCTTGCAGCCGGAAGCCGTCAGTGCGGTTGTGACCAGAAGGATCCCCCCGATAAACCTCAAGAAGCAGCGTGGATCGGAAGTTTGAGAAACAGATCTTGTCATGTCAGACGCCTCAGTTGGCTTGAAGAGTTTGCCGTCGGATTCTAGGCAGGTTTGAGGCATAATGCAAACTTATGTGCCTTGATTGATCGCATCTTGCTGGCTATCCTGATTCCTATGCGATCTGTTTTCATTCTCGCTGTGGGACCTGCGGCGCTTGCTGCCAATCTAGTTTTGCATTCTACGATTGCCAGCCCTGCGGAAAGCGCAGAGCAAAACCTGGAACCGGTCCCGGTCGAGGAGTATCCGATCTACAATCGAGTCGTGGAGGACAAGTTTCTCACCTCACGGACCACGCTGGTGGTGATTGACCGGCTGACGGTCACGCGGTTGCATCCTGAGGCTAAGGAGCCGCCGAACTTGGCATTTTTCCGAGAGCACGACTACTTCAACGGCAGGCTCCGACCGGACCTTGTGACGGATGTCATCCTCAAAAACAGCCGACCGTTTCGGCTGGAGGCTCGATTCAACTTTGGCGTGCCCTATCGGTTTATGTCCGGCGGAGAACTGGAAGAACCGGAAGTGTCCCTCGCGCCGATCCCGACGAGGTTCCCTCGGGCTGAGGTGACGCAGGTCCCTCAGCCGGTCATCGGCAAACTCGGCTTCTCTCGCGTCGCCTTCACGCCGCGCGCGGATCAGGCGCTGGTCTATGTGGCGGACGACCGGCCCGACGGGACCGGCGCCGGATTTCTGGTCTGGCTACGCAGACTTGATCGGGACTGGGAGATCCTCGACACAGAAGTGCTGTGGGTCGCACGGCGCGACGAATAATTGTGGAACCGGGCTGACTCCCGTGCTCGCGCACCGCGCACGCCTTCAGCGTTATTCGTCGTTCGTGAAGCGTGAATCGTCGGAATTCCGGAACGAGATACGTTTCACGAGATACGAGTGACGATACTCGGACGCGCGCAGTAGGAGTCAGCCCAGACGCTTAAGGAAGAACGAACCGGTGAGCGGCTGGGTCTTGCGCGTCCTCTTGCAGGGTAGCTCTGAGGAGACCTGTGGCCGAACAGCCGAGCTGCCTGTAGGGTGAATGACGGTCATTGGGGAGGCGAGCTGTAGAGGATTGTCGGATGACGATTGACTATTTTCAATTGATGTTTCTCCTGGTGACTTGCCAACTTGCCGGCGCAGCGATAGGATGAAGACGATATGATCCTCAAAACGTTTCCAGTACCGCCTCTGGGCTGCAACTGTTCGATTATCGGTGATCCCATCACCAAACGGGCGATCGTGGTGGACCCGGGCGGCGCTCACGAACGCATTCTGAAGGATGTGCAGGATCTGGGCATGACTGTCGTCAGTATCTTGCACACTCATGCACATTTTGATCACTTCCTCGCGTCCGGCGAAATGAAAAAGGCGACCAACGCAACGCTCTGTCTGCACCCGGATGATCGAAAGCTGTGGGAGATGCTGGAGATCCAATGTCGGATGTTCGGCGTGCCCTATGCGCCGGTTCCGCTCCCCGACTACTGGCTGCAGGACGAGGAGAAGCTTATCGTCGGCGGCATTGAGGGGGTCGCGCTCCACACGCCGGGACACACGCCGGGGTCCATGAGCTTTCACTTTCCAGCAGAGAAACTCTTGCTTGCCGGGGACACCTTGTTCCAGGGAAGTATAGGCCGAACGGATCTCTGGGGCGGTGACTTTGAGGCGATCGAACGGTCGATCCGAGAACGGCTGTACAGGCTGGACGAAACGACGCGCGTGATTACCGGCCACGGGCCGGAGACCCTGATTGGGATTGAGCGAGAATCGAACGCCTTCATTAGAGCATAGGGAGCCGGCCACGCGTCTCTGTGCGCTCGATGCCAGGCGGTTGTATTGAGAAGAACGGTACCACGAGACATTTTGGTGCAGGAGGGAACCATGAGACGTCTCGGCATGTTGCTGGTCGTGTACGCGAGCATCGGAGTTGGCCTGGGCCTCTCCGGGTCAACCTGCCGAGCCCAGGTTGGACAGCCGCAGAGTGGACAGCCGATTGAACAGCAGGCTGGTCAGGTCGAAATCAAGGACGTGCAAGTGCGGTTGTCAGACCACGGCCCCGTCGTCCTGCTGCAGGCCGAAGGGAAAGTGATCCCGATTTTTGTCGATCCCACTGTGGCCGGATCGATCCAGGGGGCGCTGACCGGCGAGAAATTGAGACGGCCTTTGTCGCATGATTTAATGCACAGCATTCTGGAGGCCTTCGAAGGGAAAGTCACGCAGACCGTGATTACGTTGAAAGACGGCACCTACTATGGAGCGCTGACGGTCAAGGTCAAAGATAAGACGAAAGTGTTCGACAGCCGGTCCTCCGACTCCATCGCCATGGCGGTCCATTTCAAGGCTCCGATCTTAGTTGGGAGGGATCTACTGGATTCGGCAGGGAAAATGCTTCAGCAGGAGCCCAAGCCCCAAACTCTCTGATTATTCTTTGCCCATCCGTTCGCTCAACAGTGGCAGTCTCTTTTCAGCAGACTGCTTGATGAATGTGCTGTTTTCCTGGAGGTGTTGTTCCTGGGAGATCTTCCCTTCCTGCCGGCGCCTCAATTGATCCATTCCGAACTGCACCATCTCCGAACTGCACCATCTCGGCCACCGACTCCGCGTTGATCTCATTCCACAGCCGCTCTCACCGTGCCTGCTCGTTCGCAGGGTAGCGGTCACAGGGTTGCTCCGTCCAGGCCGGACCTGACATCTCAAGGACTGGGAGCGTCAGAAGGAAGGAGACCATCGAATATCTTGAGCAGATGTTCACACTGGGCTCCTTGTCGTAATGGTGGGGCAAGGGCCGAGGCTCCTCCTGACTGTATCCAACCGTGAAGTACCCTGAAGGCCGAATGCTCCAGCCAGGTTTTCCCCTCCCCTATATATACAGGAATTACCCGATTCCCGGCAGACATCATGACGAGTATAGGAGACATGATAGCAATTGCCCTTCACTTTCGGGGCCAATCTCATGGACATCATGTCAGGCTTTTCCGAGGGATCTTTTTCCGGGCGTTCCATCCCGCGGGCACAGGTCGTGATGCCTTGTCGCCTGTCTTGGGCGGGCGTCGAAGCCTCTGCGATCATCAGAGACCTCTCCCCTGCTGGTCTTGCTCTCTCCCTGTCTGAGACTACCCCCCTGAACATGAAGGAGAAGGCGCAGCTCCACCTTCGCAATCGGATCACTCTGCAGGTGGTCCTAGTCCATGCTCGCCATGAACCGGGCAGACTCGTCGCTGGATTTAAGGTAGCGACGATCGAAAAGGGCGCACAGGAGTGGAGCGATCTCGTTGAGAAGGTGGAGCGGTAACGTGGCATCGGATCACGGCGACAGGATCACCCAGACCCGGGCCGAGGTGCGCATCGCCTGCTCATTTCAGAGGGACCGATAGTCAGATTGGGACCTCACTGAGTGTCAGGCCTTCTTGACCGTAAATCTCCAACCCAAGCGGCCGTCAATCTCTCTCCAAGCATGGGCACCCGGTGGGGGGGGGTGCGCCTGACTCGCGGAATGATCCTAAAAAATCGCCGGCGGAAAGATTCAGGCAACTGACAACGAGGGGGGCGTGATGTTGACCGCATCCCTCATGCAACACCTGTACATCACTGAGGAAGACATCCAACGACGATTGAAGATCGTCGGCTTCGGCGACGAAGATCGGAAGCGGGTTCTCGCCCTGAGCGATCTAATCGTCCGACAGGCGGAGGACTACACCAAGTCATTCTTCGCGCACCTGGCATCTCTGGACGAAGCCTCAGGGTTTATTAACAACCCGGCGGCGGTGCAGACCGCATGGCAGCTGAAGCGCGAGCACTTGGTGTCCATGGTTCAGGGAACATACGGGCCGTCGTACGTAGAGGAACGGCTGCGGCTTGGCCAGCTGTACGCCGAGGCCAAGCTTGACCCAAGGGTATTCCTGGGCGCCTACCATCACTTGATGCGGACGATCAGATTTCGGATCATGGAAGACTATCGCCTCGACCCCGTCGAGGGGTTCGCCCATTTCGTGTCGCTGGAGAAGATCGCTTTCTTCGACCTCAGCCTGATTATCGACACGATCGCGTACGAGCGCGAACGCTTGATCCATGATCAACATCATGCCATCCTCCTGCTCTCGACACCGGTCCTGCGCGTCCGTAAGCACCTGCTCATTCTGCCGCTCATTGGCGTCATCGACCCCGAACGGGCCAAACGATTCACCGAGACACTCTTGGAGGCCGTCCGTCTTTACCGTGCGAAGGTCGTAGTCGTGGATCTCACGGGCGTGGCCGGCATGGACGTCGCAGTCACCAATCACTTGGCGCAGACGATGCTGGCAGCGCGGCTGATCGGAGCCACGACGATCTTGACCGGCATGTCTCCTTCCGTCGCTGAGACCATCAACACGGTGGGCATCGACACGACACTGCTCAAGACAGCCCTCGACCTCGAAGCGGGCATCGAGGAAGCCGAGCGCATGATCGGCGGTAGAGCCGCGTGAAGCGACTTCCCCGAGTGAGTGGCCCTCCGCGACAGGGGTCGTCTGCTCCTCGTTATCACTAAGGCTATCCGGACTCTCTTCATCCCGCCTTGGCGAACGTCCGCTCTGTCCCGCTCCATCAGAGGCAAGGTTGGGCTGCTGGAGCGGGCATCAGAGCCGAGATGTGCTGTGGCTTTTATCGGCACTCTCGCGCGATGGGAGTAGCGCAGTCCAGCTCGTACGTTGTAGAAGGAATGGTCACTTTGACACCAGG
>VBOJ01000122.1 GCA_005877775.1 Nitrospirota bacterium
GTTCGTTCTGATCAGCAACTCGAACTTGAGGGGCTGGTCGATACAGGGGCTCTGTTTACCCAAGCTCCTGCCAACCTGGTTGCTCAGATTGGTCTTGTCGCATCTGGGGCACGGGCGGTGCATTATGCTGATGGCACCAAGGATGTGGTTCCGGTAGCTAAGGCTGACATCGCAATTAACGGGGTAGAAACAGCCACCATGGTGCTCTGTGGCAAGCCCAACTCGCTTATTCTCCTGGGCGCGGTGACACTGGAAACACTGGGTCTTGGCGTGGACCCCGTTCACAAGCGCTTGATCCCCATCGGAGCCCCCATGGCCTTGCTTTAAGTGGCCTTCCTGCCCGGCTGATTCCGACCATGATAGCTGAATTGATACCAGTATGATGGAGGAGGCTGCATAGCCAACTGCGAGCGCAAAGGCCGCTGGCCGAACCTCCTCGCCCGCTGGGAGATTCTCAGGCTGGAGACGGAAACCTTCTTAGAGATTTTAAGACGCTGTGAACTTCTTCAGGAACTGGCACATGTGCGCGTGGATTATCCCAGATTACTGAACAGACGAGTTGACCGTCTTCCAACAGTAGTGAGTAGCAACAAGCCGAGACATTCCGCCAATCTTCTCTTGAAAAAAGGCCGTCCTCGGCGCTGAAGTCATTATTGACTGGGCCCGAAAAGGCCGAGTGCTCGCCAAAAAGTGCCTGCCTTAAGATTCTGTCGTTATCTTCAAGTGATGAATGGAAGATGAAAACGATATTTATTGTTCGATCTGGAAACTGTTGAGGAACGTCCAGCAATTTGCTCTGGAGTTCCATGTACCGTGGCCACCTTGTATCTGGAGGCAGAGTGCCTGAAATGGGCCTAGTTAAGAAGCGCGATCGAATGTTTTGCTGTGGGGGTTCTGTGCGTAAGAACCAATTGTCATCGTATCTTTTTATTTCTCCGAAAACATCGAATCCATTTAAGAGGCAACGGAAATCGCAGGCTTTCCCTCTCTCATTCTTAGGTCGTAACAATAGAGTCGGTGAATGCTTGCAAAAGGCAACGCAAGTGGCAATCTCGCAAAGCAGTTCTGCGAGTTGGGTTCTTGTCACGACACCTGATAGGTCGCGTCTATACTCACGAGCTATAGTACTGAAAGCAAAAACGTCAATAAGCGTTTGCAACTGTTGATCCGCAACCCTTAAATATCTTCTGCCCCTCTTAGCAGGCAAGGGAGATAGATACTCACCGTATCCAGATGGTATATGTGTCTGAGCCTTAGCGTTGAGTAGAGACCATAAGGACGGACAAGTTGACTTTATCCAATCAGAAAGTTCGTTTTTATCTGTTATTTGCTTGGTTAACATCACAAGTACACTAATGTTAGGTTAATCGCACAGGTACCATTTCCCAACAGATTCTTAAACGAAACGTATGAAATGATCCAGTATTAGAGGACCACGTTGCACTCGTACGACACTCCCGTTAGCACCTCGAACGATCTCCGCACCTCCTATGGAGCAAGGCTGCACTCAGCTGGTGACCCCTTCGGTACGGCAGCAGCTTTCCCCGCGTCGACTATGCGCGCAGTGATCTGCTTCAGACCTCGAACTACCTCCTGAGGTAGGAGAACTTGCACCGTGAACGTGGCTGGTTCGTGCAGTACCACCACAAAGCCTGCACCTGAATCGCTACCGTACTGGGAGTCTTTTTTTTCCTGCGTTTCTTCGGTGCCGTGAAACATACGGTCGAACACAATCGATCCCGGCGACATTTCACCCAAGTCAATTACAGGTTCTCCTCGAGGGTTATGGATGTTAAAGACCGGGAATAGACGAGTGTAGTATGTCGTGTTGAAGGAAAAAAGGCCTGCTCCCTCAGGCCAAACACACACTCTGGCTTCTCCCTTCAGATCAGAGAGCCGAAGCTCCAACGCGGAAGATAGAAGGCGGGTTTGAAAATACGCTGCCGTCTGATAGTCATCGGCTAAACGGACGAGCGTCCCTGTCGCTGAGCTCGAGTTCTTCGATCCGACCCTGAATATCTCTTTGCCCATGTAGCTCCATAGCAGAACCTCGGGTCTCATGAGCCCATTCAACTTCCCGACCGCGTTGGATAAGGCCGGCATCAAGCTATCAGAAATGCGAAGCGTCACAGGGATGGTCAGCCGGAATTGTCCCCGTTTACTGGCCACGGTGTGTGCCGTTGCCTCTCCCACCTCGACGAGTTGGCCTTCTTCTATGATCATGCGAACAAGTTGATCTACCAATGCCTTGGTGTTCAGTGCTGCGCTCACCAACGTTTCACCTGTGACAAGTCGCTGGAAGAGCGCGCTCTCATTCTTTTGCACACTGGCAAATACCTTTTCGTGTTCCCTGATTTGATCAAGCGCCGCTTCGCGCTCCGGGCCGGAAGGAGTCTTGGCGATAAGCCGTTTCCAGCTTTCAATTTCTTTCGTGAGCCGAGCGTAGTCGCCCTGAAGCTTCTTGTACTCCTCCGCGACGTTCTTGCCTTTGATGCGCTGGGCGAGTTCCGCCACCTTGTCGGTTGTTACGGTGGCTTTGATTTTGATGAAGAACTGCAGGCCATCTCCTACCAGCGTTCGCTTTTTCTCAAGGACCTGAACCTCTAAGACTCCGCCGGCAATGATTTGGATTTCCTCGGTCGTCAATTGAAGGTTCTGAACCTTCGTGTAGGTCTCGACGTAGGTGCCGGCCTGCTCCAGCGCCATCTGCTTCGCTTTCTGGAGCACCATTGCTTCCGCGAAGGATGGCGATTCCCCATCGCCATCGTGTAGGTTGCCTCGGCTGTGAGAACTTTGGTTTCAGCATGAGCAGATAGGGGGGCAGTAACACTAGAGAGGAGAAGAAGGAACAGGGTGGTGGGCTGCAATCTCAGCATCGGTGCTCCTGGACAAGGAGACAGCCCTCGCGACTGCTAAGCCGTATACTCTACTCGGTGTGGCGCGGTCCAGACCGGGCCCACCAATCTCGCACATCTGCACTGGAAGGGCTGGACTGCTGGAGCGTGCATCAGAGCCGTTTTGTGCTCCGCCGTTGCCGAACCGACGCGGCCAGCCGAAGGCTGGTAGCGAGGACTGTTTGAAGTCCCGTTCGAGCAGCGCTCAGGACGGGACGAGTTCCGCAGCTAAGCAGAGGAAAGGCTTACGACGGACCAAAACGGCTCTGGCGTTTTCAGCGGAAGCAGCCCGGCCCTTCCAATCCTAAATCTTCATTGCCTCTTTCACTTCTTCCAATGTCTGATGCGACACTGCCTGGGCCCGCTTGCTGCCCGAGCGGACGATCTCTTCAACCTGAGAGGGCTTGGCCGTCAGCTTTTTCCGTCCTTCCCAAATCGGCGTAAGCCGTTCGACCATCACATCCGCCACCAACTTCTTGCAGTCGATGCAGCCGATCTCGGCCGTCCGGCATTCGCGGTTCACTCGCTCGATGACCGATGTAGTCGAGAAGATCTTGTGGAAGTCAAAGACCGGGCAAACGTCGGGGTTGCCGGGGTCGGTCCGCTTCACCCGCGCCGGGTCCGTCACCATCGTCTTGAGCTTCTGGCGGACGACCGGCTCTGAGTCGGACAGGTTGATCGTGTTCCCGTAGCTCTTGCTCATCTTCCGACCATCGGTCCCGAGTACCTTGGGAAATTTCGTAAGGTGTTCCTTGGGCTCCGGGAAGACCGGCCGGTAGAGGCTGTTGAACCGGCGGGCCAGCTCCCGTGTCAGTTCCAGGTGCGGGAGCTGATCTTTACCGACCGGCACATAG
>VBOJ01000300.1 GCA_005877775.1 Nitrospirota bacterium
AGGCGCGTGGCCTTTTGGGCGCGACAATGAGGGCAGGTCGTATCTTCCACCCGGGCACTGACTCGTTGGACGACCTCGAACTGTTCTCCGCAGCCTTCACAACGATATTCATATAACGGCATGGCTCCCCTCTCCATTCAATCCCAGGGTTGGAGGAGTGCATTATAGCGGAACAGGGCCATTGGATGCACCAGGAACGTCTCGTCTGCTCTTGACCATGCGGTCGCGTTTTGATTATTGTAGCACAGATTCAAGGACATCGGTCCAGAGGTGAGCGAGAGGAGGAGGAGGAGGGGAAGCATACATGCCGTTGTTGATTCGCAAGTATAAACTGACCAGTGGGTTGGTGCAGGAAGAACGGATCGATGACCCGGATCGGATCAAGCGATACATGCGCATTTTTGAAAAAGATGACGTGAAGAAGCTTGAAACCGGCGCGAAGGTCTTCATCGAAAAGGATG
>VBOJ01000301.1 GCA_005877775.1 Nitrospirota bacterium
GGTGTGTCGCGAAAGAACGCAACGACGCGAAAGTCGCAACGACACCCCTTACGCCTCACGCCTAACTGGTCCTCATGATCTACTGGGTCCACATTGCACGATCCATCGACCGAGCGGTGCTTCACCGGGAGCGTTGCTCAGAGGTGCCGTCCAACTTCACGAGATCGGATTTCTGGGAGGGCGGGTGGTTTGATTATCCTGACAAGGAACGGGCTTTAACGGCGCTTGAACAGTCAGGCACCACTCTCCAGATGAAATGCACGCTCTGCAAACCGTGACGCAGTAGGAATGGCTGATGGGTGATGGCTAATGGTTGATGAGGCAAGAGAGCTCAAGCCTACATTAGCCATTAGCCATTAACCATTGCTGTCGCCTATGCCCCAACTGGCTTTGGTGCTGACGACACTTGTCTGGGGCGCCACGTTTCCTGCCACCAAGGCGGCGCTGGAACAGCTCCCGCCATTTTCATTTCTCTTTCTTCGATTCCTACTGGGAACGGTTTTGGTGCTGGGAATTCTTCTGGCGCTGGGCCGTCGGCTGCAGCTCGATCGCGGCATGCTCCGGATGAGCGTGATCGCGTCTGTGTTTCTCTTCCTTGGCTATACGACACAGACCGTCGGGTTACGCTACACGACCGCCTCGAACTCCGCCTTTATCACCGCGCTATATGTAATCTTTGTGCCACTGTTCCTGAGGCGGTTCGGCCTGCGGATTTGGGGCTCCGCCGCTCTGGCACTTGCGGGCTTGTGGTTCCTTGTCAATCCGACCGTGTCTTTGAATCAAGGCGATCTCCTGAGTCTGGCCTGCGCAGCGGCGTTCGGGGCGCACATTGCCTGCCTGGAACGGTACACGCGACAGGGAGACGCAGTCTCGCTTTTGGTGTGGCAGCTGGTTCTCGTCACCGCTGTGATGATCCCTGCCATGATCATTGAGTCGCCCCAAGCGGCCAGTTTCGCGCCTACGGTGGTGCTGGTGGTCACGTTGATGATCACGGGTGTCCTGGCCACAGGAGCCTTCGCGGTTCAGGTCTGGGCGCAGCAAGTGGTGCCGGCGCAACGGGTCGCGTTGATCTTTTCGCTAGAGCCCCTGTTCGCCGCCTGGCTGTCCTGGTATTTTCTGGGTGAGCATCTTGACCCAAGAGGGTGGCTCGGCAGCGGGCTCATTCTGATCGCCGTGGTGCTTGGAACCACGGGACAGGCTGTGGACAAGGTCACTGAGCCGGTCGGATCACCTCAGGCCGGGTAGGTCACAACCCGGATTATTTATGGATTTCGTCGCGAGGCGGTCGAGACCGAAGCCCGCCGGGGCTTCTCACAAGTGAGGACGGCGCAGGCGTACCGGGGAGCCGGTGCTCTTGCAAATGCAACGGGTGATCAGTACGTTGACGAGAAAAGCCCAAAACCCATTGCAACCTGGGAGCAATGGGCACCCCGCGAGAGGATCAGACGCCGCAGTAGAGATTCATGAATAGTCCGGGTTGAAACATGGCGCAAAAGTTTGGTAATTCCCGCTGGGTCAAGGAAGGTTGGCTCGACAACCGATCGATAGGAAGCGTGGTCGGGCGGATCACGTTTGCCGTGCTGGGGCCGGTGGACATCTTTCTCAAGGGCGATTGCAAAGGAGAGATCGCCGGCAAGGCGCTCCGATTCAGGAATAGCCAGTTTGCGGACGAGGATCTCGCCGGACAGGTGTTGGGGGACTTCGAAATCCCGCAGGTCGGCGAGGTGAGCCTCATTTCCTTCGACCCTCACCCTATGTTGTCTCCCCACCCGTACATTGAATGGTTCTCGACAATGAAGAACCATTACCGGATCGAACTAGCGCCTGGTGATGCATGGATTCTGACGGACAATGAAGCTGCCGAGCTAGATAGTGCAGGTCACGCGATTCGAGAGGCGTTGGGTTCGCAAGCACGCTCCACTCGCAGCCGCTCGGAGGCCGATTGGGTCTAGAGGTTCCGCAACATCAGCTCTTGGGGGTTGGGGTTGAGGTAGGTTTGATTCTGAAGATGAGGGATGTCGAAGACGCGCACATGGTGTTTGAGAAGGGTGAGTGGAACAAGGAGGGGTGTGCGCCCCCTACGATAGGCCTCGATCGTTCTGAGGAGCTCCTGTTTTTCGAGAGAGGTTAAGCGATTCTCGAAGTGTGCCCGGATGCGATGGAGCACGGTAATATGCTGGGAGCCGGTAGCCGGTACCTCGAGCGCCTTCATAAAATGGGTGCCATAGCGACGGATCAGGTCCGCAGAGGTGTGCCGCATCGCGTTTCGGACCAGCCGGTCGAGCGACTCATAGTGCGTTGGGCTGTGTGCGAGCAAGAGGTAGGTATGCTGAGCATGGAAGTCTCTCACCGCCTTGCGGGTTCCGTTGTTGGTCACTAGATCTTGCCACCGGCGATAGCTACACACCCGCTCGAAAAAGTGCTCCCGTGTGGCGGGATCGTGTAGCCGGCCTTCTTCCTGCACCGGCATCAGGGGAAAATGTTTCATGAAGACTCGTGCGAACAGGCCGATGCCCGTACGGGTTGACCTTCCATGCCGCGGATAGACGCGCACACCATTCACCCCACAGCTGGGCGAGCCCTCTTTGAACACGTACCCAGACAGGTCCAGCGCTTCGAGCTCACTGACGCGGCGCTCCGAAAAGCGAATCATCGCGCTCGTATGATCGACTCTTGTGATGATCGTCACAAGACGGGGGGACTCGGCAGACCCCCAGAGCCGTATTGATTCGCGCGGTGTCCCCAAGCCGACCTCGACTTCTGGGCACACCGGCACCCATTCGACATGCTGGCTC
>VBOJ01000118.1 GCA_005877775.1 Nitrospirota bacterium
GTCACCGACCGACGGGACACAGGTGACCGCCTACGCTGAACTGAACCAGAACCTCCGAAACGGCGACAATCCCGTCTTCTACCGGTATGAGCTGGAGGTGAAAAAACTGTTTCCCAGCCAGTCGAAGCGGCTGATCCTCGTGGTCCGGGGTGACATCCAAACGACGTTCGGGAAGCAGGTGCCGTTCTACGAGCGAAGCTCGCTGGGCGGGCAGAACAATTTGCGAGGCTTCGGGGTGGACCGTTTCATCGACGACCATTTGGTGGCACTGAGCGTGGAGCAACGGATTCACGTCCTCCGCACCCGCATCCTGAATGTGGCGGCGGAGTTCGAGATCGCGCCGTTCGTGGATATGGGAAAGGTCTTCGACACCTTTCAGAGACGGCAATTCCGTGATTACGAGATCACGCCGGGGATCGGGTTCCGCGGCATTGTGCGGCCCAATGTGGTTGGCCGGGTGGATTACGGGTACAGCAGGGAGGGCGGGGCGGTGTTCGCCGGGCTCGATTTTCCTTTTTGACAGCCAAGCCAGTGAGACTCAGGCATCTATACCAGGCTGCCGGACCGGTTCTGGCTGTCCTCATCACGCTTGTGGTGGTTGGTCGCGTGACTGCAGCCGACCCGGAAGGATTTGGTCCCTTTCCCGTCCGAAACTTTCAGCCCATCCAGTTGCTGATCTTAGGAATGTTCGGTGACCGAGCCGCGGTCATCAAGAAAGGGGCGTTGGACGTTCGGATGGAATTGGCTGAAACCAGCACGGTGTTTAATGAGCAGACCGCGCGAGTGTCCGCGACGATGAAACTCGAGCAGATCCGCTCGGGTCTGTTCCTCAGATATGGGGTGACGGACCGGCTCGAGGTCGCGGCGGAGGTCCCGGCGGTTTACCGCTACCGGGGGGGCATGGAGGGGCTGATCACGGCCACGGAGCGGGCGACGACCGGCCTAGCGCCGGCCAGGAAGGCTCTCAAGGGAACGGGATTTGTCTTCGACGTCAAGCGAGACGGGCAGACCTTGTTCAGCAGCGCAGACAATGAGCTGGGGCTGGGCGACATGACCCTGATGAGCAAATATCAGATTCTTGCCCAGGAGAAGGGGAGCCCTGCGGTCGCGTTGCGCTTTGCGGTGAAGGTCCCATCTGGGGACGACGGGCGATTCTTCGGAAGCGGCCACACGGATCTTGGCCTCGGGCTGGCTGTCGAAAAGACCGTCGCACACCGGTGGATTCTGTACGGGAACCTGAACGGGATCTTTCCCACCGGCAGGGTGGCTGGTCTGACACTCCAACCAGCACTGTCGAGTATCGCGGCCGTGGAGTATCTGTGGTCGCCTGCGTTTTCCCTGGTGACCCAGTTTGACTATTATTCGACCCCGTTTCATGGCACTGGGATCAACCTCCTGGACCGGGGTGTCACCGAGCTGACGGCCGGCTTCAACTATCGCCTCAGGCAGAATCTCCTTTGGCAGGTCTATGGAGTCGAGAATGTGGATTTCATTACGGGCAGTGCCGCGGATTTTACGCTTTCCACAGTTGTCACCTATCGGTTCGGCTCCTGATTCCGGGCAGAATCCGCCGCAGTCGTGGACGCGGAAGCGCTTGACATCATGGGGAAAGTATGAGAAGCTTGGCGCCGATTTTCTCGACCACCTAGCAGGGTCTCCTGTACCTCGCCAGCCTCACGCCATGGCGTTCTGATTGCAGAGGCGGACGCACTACCCTGAACGAAAGAGGAGAAAGACCGGTATGTCGTTGCTCAAGATTGTTCACGGCCCCTCGGATCTGAAACGGATGGCTCCGGAGCAGTTCCCGGAGCTGTGCCAGGACATCCGCGAACAGATCATCTCGACTGTCTCCAGCGTGGGAGGGCATCTCGGCTCCAATCTGGGGGTTATCGAACTGACGGTCGCGTTGCACTATCTCCTCGATACGCCGAAGGATAAAATCGTCTGGGATACCAGCAATCAAGTCTATGCGCACAAGCTGCTGACCGGACGCCGTGAGCAGTTTCACACGCTCCGGCAGTTTGGCGGATTGAGCGGGTTCTGCAAGAGGGAGGAGAGCGTCTTCGATACGTTCAACGCGGGCCACGCCGGCACCGGGGTCTCGGCGGCGTTCGGGATGGTGGAAGCCCGGGAGCAATTAGGTCAGAAGCATAAAGTGGTGTGCGTCGTGGGAGATGGGGCGATGACTGCCGGCATGACACTTGAGGGATTGCACCACGCGGGCGGCCTGGGCAAGGACTTTCTGGTGATTCTGAATGATAACCAGATGTCGATTTCGAAAAATGTGGGGGCTATCTCGGCCTACCTGAACAGGACCTTCACCGGCGAATTTTACACCCGCGTCAGAGAGGAGACGGGACATCTGCTGCGTTCGATCCCCCACATCGGACGGGATATGCAGAAGATCGCCCGTCGGGCCGAGGAATTGGCCAAAGGCATCATCCTGCCGGGGTTGCTGTTTGAGGAGCTGGGGTTTCAGTATGTCGGGCCGATCGATGGCCATAGATTCGACCATCTGTTGCCCACACTGGAAAATGTCCTCAAGCTGAAGGGCCCGGTGCTGCTCCATGTGATCACGAAAAAAGGGCTCGGTTACGAGCCGGCCATGAAGGATCCGGTCTGGTTTCACGCCTGTCCGGCCTTTGTGCGGGAGACCGGTGAACCGGCCAAGAAGTCGCCGCGCCCCTCCTACACCGCGATCGCGGTCAATACGCTCGTCAAACTCGCCAAGCGGGACCCTCGGATCGTCGCAATCACGGCCGCCATGTGCGAAGGGACCGGCCTCACCGTCTTTGAAAAGGAATTCCCGGATCGGCTGTATGACGTGGGCATCGCGGAACAGCATGCGGTCACCTTTGCCGGCGGTCTTGCGGCACAGGGCATGAGGCCGGTGGTCGCCATGTATGCCACGTTCCTGCAGCGAGCCTATGACCAGGTGGTCCATGACGTGGCCACGCAGAACCTGCCGGTGACCTTCTGTATTGATCGAGGCGGGCTGGTGGCAGAGGATGGCACCACTCACCATGGGGCCTTCGATTTTCCCTATCTTCGTCACGTTCCGAACATGGTGGTCATGGCCCCGAAGGACGAGAACGAACTCCAGCACATGCTCAAGACCTGTCTCACGTACGAGGGACCGGCGGCAGTGCGGTATCCCCGTGGCACGAGCCTGGGCGTCACGATGGACGCGGAACCAGCCGCGCTGCCGATCGGAAAAGGCGAATTGTTGCGAGACGGGACTGATGTGGCCATCTTCGCGATCGGCGTCACCGTCTGGCAGGCAGTCAAGGCAGCAGAACGGCTCGAGCATGAGGGCATCTCCGCTGCGGTCATCAACGCGCGGTTCGTCAAACCGATAGATGCAGAGCTGATCGGGAATATCGCCAGGCGCGTGCGCTGCCTGGTGACAGTGGAGGAAGCGGCTAAGAAAGGGGGCTTCGGATCAGCGGTCCTCGAAACGCTGTCTGACCAGGGAATCATCGATGTGCCCACGAGACTCATCGGGTTGCCAGATTGGTTCATCGAGCAAGGACCGCAAGACTTATTGAGAGAGAAATACGGGTTGACGGCGGAGGGGATCTACCAGAGCGTCAAGTCCTTGATGGCGCAGGTGGCTTCAGAAGCGAGCATGGGAAATAAACGGTCAGGCCGTACTGGGACAGCCAAAGTTCACGCAAAGGGAATCCGATTTGAGTCGGAGGGAGACGAGCAGGGCAGCTAGGTCGTTCCGCACTCGGTCGGCACCACATGTACATCACGCGACGCAAAACCAGGCAGATCAAGGTCGGCAAGGTCAAGATCGGCGGCGATGCGCCGATTTCCGTCCAGTCCATGACCACGACGGACACCCGCGATGTGAAGGCCACGGTCGAGCAGATTTGCCAGTTGGAGCAGGCCGGCTGTGAGATCATCCGCGTGGCGGTCCCAGACATGGAGGCGGTGGCGGCGCTCCCCAAGATCAAGGCCCAGATGACCGCGCCGCTCATCGCCGATATACACTTCGACCACCGATTGGCCTTGAAGGCGGCTGAAGTGGTTGACTGCGTACGAATCAATCCGGGGAATATCGGAGCCTGGTGGAAGACCGCTGAGGTCGTCAAGGCAGTCAACGACCACGGAATTCCCATCCGGGTCGGCGTCAATGGTGGCTCGCTGGAGCGGCACCTGTTGGAGAAGTACGGCTATCCCACGGCCGAGGCGCTGGCCGAGTCGGCGCTGAACGCGGTCCACGCGCTCGAGGACGTCGGCTTCACGAACATGAAGGTGTCGCTGAAGGCCTCGGATGTCCACATGGCAGTGGATGCCTACTGGCTCTTCTCCCAGCAGTCGAACTACCCCCTCCACATCGGGATTACTGAGGCCGGCACTGTGCAGACCGGGGCAGTCAAATCCGCGATCGGCCTCGGCTGGTTGCTCTCCCACGGGATCGGGGACACCTTGCGCGTCTCCTTGGCCGCCGATCCGGTCGAGGAAGTGAAGGTCGGGTTTGAAATTCTCAAGTCCCTCGAGCTTCGCCATCGTGGAATCAACGTGATTGCCTGTCCCACTTGTGGTCGGGTGGAAATCGACGTCGTCCGCATGGCCAATGAGCTGGAGAAGAGGCTGGGCCACATCAAGACCCCGTTGAACGTGTCAGTGTTGGGTTGCGTCGTGAACGGGATCGGCGAGGGCAAGGAGGCCGATATCGGCATCGCCGGCGGCGAAGGCGTCGGGATTCTCTTCAAGAAGGGCAAGCTCGTGAGCAAGGTTCCGATCGAGGAACTGACGAACCGGCTCATCGAAGAAGTCGAGCTGCTGGCTAAGGAGAGAGAAGCCGAGGAAGCGAACGAAGGGTCACCAGCGGCTGCCGCAAACGGAGAACAGGGCGAACAGAGGGCGGCCCTTACCAATCAGCAGAGACAACAGCCCCCGTCGTCGGGCCGCGAGATTCCAGTCCTGCCAAACAAGCGTTGACGATCGCTACCCGAATTCTCTTCCCACCGCAGTTCCCCGGCCTCACTCCCCAAGTTGTTTCGGAGGGCACGGCTCGTTATAATGCCGACCGGGGCGCCGTACCCAAGTGGCTAAGGGAGCAGTCTGCAAAACTGCGATGCGGCGGTTCGAACCCGCCCGGCGCCTCCACTGAGTCCTCCAAGCTTGTCAGCCACTTCGGAGTAGTCCTTTCTCTCTTCGCTAGGCGGCTGATTCGGCTTACTCCCGGTTCCAACGTAGATTTTGGAGGTTATTCGCCCAAGGCTGGCCTTATTGACGGCGGCCCGGAGGCGAGCAGCGGAGAGGTGGGCCCAGCGGGTAATCATTGTGATCGTGGAATGACCCATCAGCTCCTGGGCCATCCGAATATCTACGCCTGCCATGACCACCCGCGAAGCGACCGTATGCCTCAAAAGGTTGAGGATGCGTCGAAGTCCCCCAAAGTCGCGGTTGATCGTGTAGAGGCCTTCTCGGGCGCGGAAGCTGGATGAAATCCATGACAGCGTCCCGCGACCGTGCCCCCAGCAGTTCACCAGTCGGGCTGATCAGCTTCATCGTGTCCGACTCGCTGTTCAGCTCAATGGCTTTCCCCCGTTCTCGCCATGAAAGCTTGGCTACTAGCTTCATCACGCCCTCACGATGTGTTCTCTCTAGTCTTTCTTCGCACGCCAGCCCTTCCAGGGCCTAGAGCATCTTCCTAGTCAGTGAGGGGCCACGGCAGGATCATCATGCCAGGGGGGCCCTTATCCTGTGCAGGCTATAGTCCTGTGCAAGGTGCCGATGGGCTTGGGAAGCCCACTGGTGACTGGCATATCCGGCGGGAGGCGCGCAGAAACTCGCCGCTCTCACAAGGCCCAATTGCGTCGCGGTCATACTAGCAAGCGACTTTTGCACCTGAGGCCTCATGGAATGTCCCTGATCGCTATGTCGTGCCAACAGCTTGAGTAGGTGCCGTCGAACATTCTTAGAAGGTGCTGGAGATCAAAATCAACGCGAAATTCCTCCTGCCATGCGTCGTTCAACCTACGGCCTTTGCCTAGGCTTAGGCATAGGCTCTGGCAGGCTCAAAGACCAATGATTTTAGAGACTTAAGGGGAACCGGGGAAAAGAAATTGGGAGAGGCAGAGCCAAGACGAAATTTGTAACAGTCTGTGGCTCTTATCGAGCCTCCTCAACCCCTACGAAAGGAGGATGACTCAAGTAGAATCAAAGGCTTGTAAATGATGATGTAGTCACATTAAGGGGGCACAGCTATTGCTTAAGTAGATCGTCCAAGGTCAAGCCGAGGAACTGGACTGGCACCGACAAGCAACGGTCCTCGTGGGAGCACTCAAAGGAGCCACGGCATTCAATGATGAACTCAGACAAAAGGATACATGTTGTCGTCCGCGGCGAGGACGGAGTGATCTTAGGCATCGCTATGATCATGCTCCTCCTTCTGACCTTGCTCGGCATATTGGTCCTCAGTCTGTCTGCCACCGACATCCAAAACGGTGCCTATGCAAAGATGTCGACGCAATCGTTCTCGGGCGCTGAGAGCGGGCTCACCCAGGCGCGCAGCGACATGCAAAGCTTCGTTGTGGCAGCGCCTCAGATCGGGCAGTGGCCAGCGGCGGACAGCACCTTGGTCACTGGGGTGATGGGTGGACTTCCACAAAAGTCCTACAACCTCACGGTCCAGGGCCAGCCCGTGAAGTTTGCGTTCAGCATCACAGATTTCGGAACCGCCAACGATAGGACTGTTTTAGTGACCTCGACCGGCACCTTTAGGAATGTGCAACAGCGGATCGAGGCGGTACTTCGCTATGAGCCGCCGAGCCAGAACGGCTCGCAAGAATGCTACAGCTCCCAGTGCGCGAGTGTCGACCAGAACTCCGGCAACAACGTGAGTAACAGGCTCAATAGCCAGGCGTCGCTCTGATCTGGAGGAAACCACTGTGAAAAAGTTAATCTCATATTGCTTTGGGGCGCTCCTCATCTGTGGACTGTGCTCAGATCCCGTCTTTGCTGCGACGGATAAGACCTTCGGTTCCGGCTCGCTCATCATTCCGATGGATG
>VBOJ01000302.1 GCA_005877775.1 Nitrospirota bacterium
CATCAAATCCTTCGTCGATGAGCGTCAGTGACGATAAGAGGTGAGACGATACCCGACGCCGGGGAGTGTTTCAATGAGTCCCGCGTCCTGGTTCGATTTTCTGTTTGAGCGCCTGCAGACGCCGAGTAAGTACGAATACATGGTCGAAGGCAAGATCATCCGACACACCATTCCCCTGGCGCCTCCTCCTGACGCAGACTTTCTGGCCTGAAGGCTGGCTATCCTCTCTCTTGAGCGATTTTTAACAAGCCTGTAACAGGTCGGTCATCAGCCCGTGACAGCCCGCCGGTACAACTTACCCCGTCAAAGGATTAGTTTGGATGGAAGCGGCTCGACAAGAAAGAAGGAGGATTCGCTGATGATGACACAAGGGCACATCACGGTGATCACCGGAGTGATTGTCGCAGCGTGTGTCGGCACGTTCGTTGGTTCGTCTCAGGCAGGCGAGCAACGACAGGATCGCCGAGGTCGTTCGACCCCAACATTGGTTGCCCAGGTTGCAGAATCCCCAGCCCCCAGTAGCACAGAACAATCTTCAAAGGGCGCTGAAACGTCCGTCGAGAGCACGACGCTCGAAGAACTGCTCCTTCAAAAGGGCGCCATTACGATGGACGACTGGATCAGGATCAAATCTGAGCAGGAGTACCGACTCGCAGAGCGTGAGAAGGGGATTGAAATTCTCAAGGAGTGGAAATCCAAGGTCGAAAACATGCCCATCCTGACGGATAAGGTTAACTTCGGCCTGAATGCCCTCCAGTGGCAGTACTACCACCAGGACGCGCATGTCCCCGAAGGCCAAAACCAAGATAATTTCTTCATCCGTCGGTCTGAGTTCCTCTTTTGGGGTCGTATCAACGAATTTATCCCTCGCTGGCACGCGCTGTACGAGTTTCAAAGCACCAATATCGTGACCAACTCTTCAGGGAGACAGTCCACCACGTTTTTCCGTGAGTCGTACATTGATTTTCGACCGTTCCCATCCTGGGCTCCAACCCTTAATTTTATCCGCTTCGGCATCTTCCGAATGCCATTTGGTATTTTCACCAATACATCAGGTGGCCTTCGGGACGTCATTAGTTCTCCCTACCTCACGTCGGTCGGAAGCGGCACTGCGTCATCCAACGGGACGAAGGGGACAATCGAATTTCTTCAGGAGCGCGATTTTTTTATGGATGTACGGGGAAAAATCGCCAATCGCCTGGAATATGTGGCGGGCATGATGAACGGCAACAACTTCCATGCCAACGCCGCCCAGCCACTCAGCGCGAACGGCCCAAAACAGTTTTATTCACAAGTGCGCCTGTTTGCGACGGATGTCTCTTGGGTCAGTTTTAACGTCATTGCCGGTGAGAGTAATAATGCAAATACCTTCATCAACGGCCGAGGCAAAGGGGAATTTGACCGGTGGGGCATAGATGCTCGCTACATGTCAAAGTTCATGCCGGGTCTCATGGTGCAAGGGGAAGCCTGGCAAGGACATGACGGGGCCAACTCAGTAACAGTCGGGACGCTGGTGAATGGGGCGTGCCAGGGGGCAGGCTGTACGGGATCGGGCGCGCCCGGCCTACAGCGCCGCACCTGGTACGTCCTTGCTAAATACCTGTTTACGGACGGCCTGCTAGAGAATTGGGAACCCGTCGTCATGCATGAGCAGTTCGATCCCAATACATCGGTCTCAAATGACCTGTATACAAGAACGATTCTCGGCGTCACCTA
>VBOJ01000146.1 GCA_005877775.1 Nitrospirota bacterium
CCCGTCGGCATACGTGCCGGTGAGGATTTGCTCCAACACGATGACCGGCTGATTCAGGAAGTTCGCGGGCGCGATTGCGGCGGCGATTTCCTTCCTGTGGGCCGGATCGGAGGCATAGTGGGTGGCGTCCACGATGGCCCGCCACAGTGCTCGGAAGGTATTGGGATATTGAGTGGCGAACTCCTTCGTCACGGCAAATGCGCAGCACGGATGCCGGTCCCAGATGTCCTTCGAAAGCTTATAGATGAAGCCCGCATTTTCGTACACGGCGCGCTGGTTGAAGGGGTCCGGCCCCAGGTAGCCATCCACGTTCCCAGCTTTTAGGTTTGCTACCATCTCCGGAGGTGGGACAATGCGAATCTGGACATCCTTATCCGGATGGACTCCGCCCTCCGCCAGAAAGTACCGGAGAAGATAATTGTGCATGGAGAAATCGAAGGGCACGCAGAACCGGAATCCCTTCATATCAGCGGCCGTCTTTACGCCCTTGTGTTTGATGTGCAAGGTGATGGCTTGGCCGTTGATATTCTCCACCGCAGGCATGTAAAAGGGGGTCGGTAGCGAACCCGCACCCAGCGTGAACGCAAGCGGCATCGGTGAGAGGAAGTGCGAAGCATCCACTTCTTTGTTCACGGCCCAGTCACGGATCATCGCCCATCCCGCCGCACGCTTCACCGACGCGTTCAAGCCATGCTTCTTGTAGAAGCCCAATGGCTCTGCCATGATGATCGGGGTTCCACAGGTGATCGGAATAAAACCGATACTGACGTCTTTCTTCTCCGGCTTACCCACCGGATCGGCCGCAAACGCCGTTAGTCTACCCAATGGGAAGACCTCGGCGACCAAGGCCGACAGAGCCGTCGCCCCCATAGCAGTCAGGAACTGCCGGCGGGATGGTTCGGCAGCACGCAGGACGGCCGCGACGACGGATTGTTCCACAGTTTTTTCAAAATACTCTTCAGATGATGGTGTGCTCCCCATTGTTCCCTCCTTGCCTCCTCGTGAAATCATCCCCTCTTTCGCTCCGATTTCACCTCACGCCTCACGCCTCCCACCTCACGAATCTCGTACTTTCGCATCTTGTACGCCACCTGCCGTGGCGTGAGCCCCAAGGCCCGAGCCGCCCGAGCTTGAACCCATCCGGCTCGTTCCAGCGCATCCTGCAGCCGGCGCCGTTCAATCTCCCGCAGGCTTGCACCGAGCGGCTGTCCTTCAGCCCGTTCTGCTTGGCCTCCGCCACGTTCCCCTCCCGTCACCTGCCTCATGTCCGCAAAATACCCCTGCAGCGACAGTGGGATGGTCGGGACCGACACCTGATCAGACCCAGGGTCGGTCATGACCACCAGCCGTTCCACGCAATTCTGAAGCTCACGAACGTTGCCGGGCCAATGATAGCGCGCCATCAGAGTGAACAGATCGCGGCCAAGCCGCACCTGGCGGCTGTTCTCTCGATTAAACCGCGACAGGAAATGCTCGATCAGCAGCGGAACGTCTCCCTGTCGCTCCCGCAGCGGAGGAAGCGCGACTGGCACGACGTTCAGGCGATAATAGAGGTCCTCTCGGAATGCGCCGACTCGCACCATGGATTCCAGATCCCGATGAGTTGCGGCAATGAGGCGCACATCCACCGAAATCAACCGATTCCCGCCCACTCGCTCGAAACATTTATCCTGCAGGACGCGCAGCAGCTTGACCTGGATGGAAAGAGGAATGTCCCCAACCTCATCAAGAAACAAGGTGCCGCCGGCTGCCACTTCGAACCGACCTTTGCGGGTTTCCACCGCCCCCGTGAACGCGCCCCGTTCATGCCCGAACAGCTCGCTCTCCAGAAGAGTCTCGGGCACGGCGGCGCAGTGGAGCCGAACAAAGGGAGCGTGCGCTCTCGCCCCGGCCATGTGAATCGCCTTGGCCACAAGTTCCTTGCCAGTCCCGCTCTCCCCCCGCAGCAGCACGGTCGCCTGGCTCTGGCTCACGCGGCGAATGGCCTCGTAGACCTGCCTCATGGCCTCGCTTTGCCCAACAAGGCTCGTATGGACGCCCGCAGCTAGTTCAACCGGCTCACTGGTTTCGACCTTTCCTTGATTCAGCCTGCCCCGGACCAGCCTGAGGCGGTCATGGAGCAGTTCCAGCGCCCGGTCGACCCTCTGTTGCGGAGAGCCCGGCCCTATGAGCGCCGAGACCGCCGCTTCCAACGCCGCGCACTCTTCCGTGAGCTGTTCTTCTGCCAGGTCTGCCACATTCATAAACTTATAGGCACAAGGCCAGAGGCGATAGGCAATAGGGCGAAGTCTTCCTCCCCATAGCCGCTTGTCCCTTGCCTAGAGCCTTCCCCAGAAACACGAAGGCGCCATGGTCCTGCGCTGAAGGTGAGACGAGCCTCGTCTCTCGCCTTCCCTTGGCAGGTCCTGGCGCCTTTGCCAGTTGGCCCGTTGCCTGGACCCATTGCAATAGGAAGAGCAATGGGTTCCCCAGCAACGAGCACCCCGTCCGACGACGTTGTCGGACCTAAGTTTTTGGCTCGAGGCTAGGGGCTAGAGGCAATGGGTAAAACCCACTTACCTATAGCCTCGTGCCTCTCGCCTTCATCAAACATCGTAATACATGAAGAATTCGTACGGGTGCGGGCGCAGCCTGAGCTGATCCACCTCGCGACCGCGCTTATACGTAATCCAGGTTTCAACCAAATCCTCGCTAAACACCCCGCCCTTGAGCAAGAACTGATGGTCCCTCTCCAGATTCTTGATCGCATCATCCAAGCTCCCGGGCATGGTGGGAATCCTGGCTGCCTCTCTCGGCTCGAGGTCATAGAGGTCCTTGTCCATGGGCTCGCCAGGATCGATTTTATTCTCGATCCCGTCCAGCCCCGCCATGAGCATGGCGGCAAATGCCAGATAGGGATTGCAGGCCGGGTCAGGGAACCGCACTTCAATCCGCTTGGCTTTCGGGCTGGGTGAATACATCGGGATCCGAATCCCGGCGGACCGATTGCGGCTGGAATAGGCCAACAGAACCGGAGCCTCAAACCCAGGGGTCAGCCGCTTGTAGGAATTGGTCGTGGGATTGGTGATGGCCGCCAGGGCCGGAGCATGCTTCAGGACGCCGCCGATATAGTGGAGACACATCTGAGACACTCCCGCATACTCTTTCCCGGCGAACAGCGGCTTGCCTTCCTTCCAAATGCTTTGATGCGTGTGCATGCCGGAGCCGTTATCGCCGAACAGCGGTTTGGGCATAAAGGTGACGGTCTTGCCATACCGTCGGGCGACGTTCTTGACCACGTACTTGTACATCATCATCTTGTCGGCCATCGTCACCAGTGAATCGAACCGGAGGTCGATCTCGGCCTGGCCAGCCGTCGCCACCTCGTGGTGGTGTTTCTCGATCGGGATCCCGGCCTTTTGCATTTCCAAAATCATCTCGCTCCGGATGTCCTGCTGGGTGTCCATGGGCGGAACCGGGAAGTAGCCTTCCTTGTGGCGCGGTTTATTGCCGAGGTTGGTTCCCTCCTTCCCCGCGTTCCAGATTCCTTCATCGGAATCAATGAAGTAGTAGCTGCTGTGGCTATTCTGGTCATAGCGAGCCTGGTCAAAGATGAAGAACTCGGCCTCGGGCCCCCAGTAGGAGATGTCGCCGATCTTGGTGCTCTTGAGATATTTCTCAGCCTTCAAGGCAATATTCCGAGGGTCACGGTCATAGTTCTCCCTTGTGATGGGATCCACCACATTGCAGACCAGGCTCAGGGTCGGCACGGCCGTAAAGGGATCCATGCAGGCGGTCACCGGATCAGGGACGGCCAACATGTCGCTGTTGTGGATCGCCTTCCATCCCCTGATGGATGACCCGTCGAATCCCGACCCATCTTTGAACGTCCCTTCGTTCAGCTCTTCAACCGGAATGGTGAAATGCTGCCACGTGCCAAGCAGATCCACGAACTTGAGATCCACGACCTGCACCTTGTGTTTCTTCGCAAATTCCAGTACCTCACGGGAAGTCATTCCAAGCCTCCTTTCCTAGCCCCATTTCATGATGATAAATACGACGATTGACCTTCAAGTTCGCCGACTTTTTCGCCCTTCTCACCGAGAAACCGATCAACGTCCTCCTTGATCGTCGCGCGGATCGTCTCAAGGCGGCTGTGGTCTTGCAGCTTCGCCCCTTGAAGATCCGTCACATAGAATACGTCCGCGACCTGATCCAGCCGCGTCGAGATGCGCGCTGCCTGCACCGACAGGCCAAGTTTGAAGATGGCATGGGTGATCACATACAGCAGCCCCTGCCGATCGTCGGCAAATACGTCGATGATCGTCGCACGGTCCGAAGTCTCATTGTCCACCTGCACTTCGGTTGACTGGCGGCTAGACGGGAGGCGACGCGCGGTCGAGATCCGGCTGCCGCGGCCCATCAGTTTTTCGACCGTCTCATGCCCATGCAGGACCTTGGCGATGGTGCGACCGATGCCGGCTCGACGCTCCAGCGGCGGCATGCCGGCATAATCGGGATCACTTACCTGAAAGGTGTCCACTACGACCCCGTCTTCGCGGGTGATGATCTGGGCATCCAAGATTTGCAGGCCCATGGCAGCCATCACTCCCGCTATTTTCGAGAAAATCCCGGGAGTCAGATCATTGAAGGTCATCACGGTATATTCGCAGGTGCTCAGCGTGTCATTGAAAGTGTCCTCAACCAGCACCCCATCGGGAAGCAAATGCTGAATCGCCGTCAGGTGCGCCGCAATCCTGGCCGGAGGGGTTCCGTATAGATAGCGCACCGGGAACTGGTCGAGTTGCGATTCGATCCACTGGACGTCCATGTCGTTTTTCGCCAGCCCCGCCACTTCTACCGCGACTTCCGCCGCCAGTTTCTTGACCCGCTCCGGGCCAGCTCCGGTATCTCGTTCGCCTGAGACCTCCGGCAGCGTTCGCAGGTACAACTCGATCAACAACGACTCCTTCCACTTCGTCAAGACGCCCGGCCCCACCGCCGCGAGATCGGCAGCGGTCAACACGAACAGTTTGCGGAGCACCTCAGGGGTCGCGACGGCCCGCGCAAACGGCAACAGCACCTTTTCGTCATAAGGGTCCCGCCGGAAGGCGGTGTGGGCCATCAAGAGGTGGCGATGCACCAGAAAGCCCAGCGTGCGCGTCTCTTGCTCGTCAAAGCTCAAGCGAGCCGCGATGTCCTCGGCAATGGCCTTTCCGACCTCGCTGTGGTCTTCCTCGCGCCCCTTCCCAAGGTCATGCAGGAGGACCGCCAAATGAAGCAGATCTTTTCGGCGGATCTCCTGATAGACCTCCTTGAAAATCCCTGGCTCCTGGCCCAATTCCTCTGCTTTCGCGACCGCCAGCAGGCTGTGCTCATCCACCGTGTACTTGTGGTACTGGTTGAACTGCATCAGCCCTCGGACCGTCGAGAAGACCGGGATGAGCTTCTCCAGGAGATGGGCGCGGTGCATTGCCGTGAGGGTCTCGGCCACTGCAGGCCCCGTAAGGATCTTCAAAAAGATCCGGCTCACTTCAGCCGTGCGAAACGCCTCATCCGAGACCGTCTCCGCGTGTCGGTGGATGTCTTCGAGCAGCGTCGTATCAATCGTGAGTCGGCGGCAGCGGGCCAGATCAAACAACCGAAGCAGCAAGTCCGGACTGTCCAGCACACGAGGGCGCAACGCGGCCGGCACTGTGAGGTGTTCCCCGGTGACCAGGAAATAGCCGTCCACCCGCCGTGAGGGTAGAAGCCTGGCAAGGCGGCGCCAGATCGGCACGCGTCGGCAACGATCCACAAACCGCTGGCAGAGCTCGTGCAACCCCATCGTATGGCGGTAGTACAGCTGCATGAACTGTTCGACCGCCAGCAAATGCGGACGGTCCTGGAACCCGAAGCGCCCCGCCAGCCAGACCTGTTCATCGAACGAGAGAATCTCCTGTGCCATCCCCGCATGAAGATGCATGAAGGCCCGCACACGCCACAAAAACTCACGCGCCTCGCTCAGCGCTCGGTAATCCTGCCGGGAAAGGATACCCCGATCAGACAGCTCACGAATCGTCGCGGCCTGATACTTCGCCATCCCGGCCCACTGGAGCAGGTGAAGGTCCCGTAGCCCGCCCTTACTCTTCTTGACGTTGGGCTCAAGCAAATATACCGTCTCTCCGAACTTTTCATACTCGCGACGGCGCTCCTCAAGCTTGTGCTCAATGAACCGATCCGCCCCCCTGGCCACCACCCGCCGAAAGTACCGACGGCGAAACTCCTGAAAGAGCTGAGCACTCCCGGCCAAGAACCTGGCTTCCATCATCGAGGTCCTGACGGTCAGATCAATTGAGGCCAGCTCGAGGCAGTCCGGGATGGTTCGCACGCTATGGCCTACTTGAAAACCGAGATCCCAAAGCTGGTGCAACAGCTGTCGCACCAAATCCGGCACCACCGTCGCGGCGTCCGGCCGGTATAAAAACATGAGGTCAATATCGGAGTAGGGAGCCAGTTCGCGTCGGCCATACCCACCCAGCGCCACAATGCAGCAGTGCTGGGAACTGATCTCGACCGCGCGCTCGTCCATCCTCCGCACGACGGTCCGGTACCGGCCGATAATGAGCCCATCAACCAACTCGGTCAGGGCCGCCATCACCTCCGCGCCGGAGGCGCCGTCCCACAACCGCTGACCGATGGTCTCCCGCTGCTCGGCGAGGGTGGCACCGGCCGTTCGCGTCTCGGTATCCCCTTGGCCGTCAGAAATTGGGTTCACAGCGCGCTCTCCCCCGTCTCGCCCGTACGGATACGGACCGCAGCGCCAAGATCCCGCACGAAGATCTTCCCGTCTCCGATACTGCCGGTCTTCGCCGTCCTCGTGATGGTCTCGATCACGCGCGGCACCTGGCTGTCCGTGACCGCGACTTCGATCTTGACCTTGGGCACGAACTCGATTGTGTACTCGGTTCCACGGTAGGTCTCCTTGTGTCCCTTCTGGCGGCCAAACCCCTTGACCTCCGTCACCGTCATGCCCTGGATGCCGATCTCCAGTAGCGCATCCTTCACCTCATCCAACTTGAACGG
>VBOJ01000147.1 GCA_005877775.1 Nitrospirota bacterium
TGTTTCGGTTCTTATGGGCGATGACCGACGGCACCCCCTTGACCTCGATCACGGGAAAGACCAGCCAGTTGATCGGATCGAGGCCGAGATCGATGAAGTACCCGATAAAATCCCGGACCGTGAAGGAACCTAAGATGGGGATCACGACGTAGGGACCTGGTTTGACACCATAGACGCCCAGGGTCTGACCGGCATCCTCATCCGACGTCTCGAGGCCGAACTGGTTTCTGGCCACGTCGAAGAACCCTCCAAGACCGATTGTGCTGTTGATCAGAAAGCGACCCATCTCGAGACCAGCCCCCTTGAGCTTGGTCTGGAACAAATTGTTGAAGAAACGCGGCACGAACCGAACATTATGAAAGAAGTTGCTGATCCCGCGCTGCACGGGGTCGGGCATCACGAAGTTATAGCCTTTCGCGACAGGTTTCATGACGTACTTGTCCAGCCTGTAGTTGAACTCGAACATCGCGGCGTTAAACGGCTCCAAGGGGTCATCCTCTTCCCCCTCCTCGGAGGGCGCCTCTTCATATTTTGCGAACGGGTCGTAAGGTTCATCGCGAGTTGGCTCTTGCTTCTGACCAGGTTCCTGTCCCTGGGCCACAATTTGTCCAGTGGCCTGGTCACGCGGAACGGCGGATGAAGCGGGATCGCTCGCAGCAATCGTGATGACTGGAATATCCGTGCCTCCTGTTCCAGCATGAAGGCGTGGGGCTGGCTCGCGAGGCAGGAGATCGGGGGCATCAACGTCAGTCAGAAGCGCGCTTAAATGACCGTCAGGTGGGGGCACTGAAACACTTGCGCATCCTTCCACTCCGACGGTCAACAGGACGAAGACAACCCACCAGACAGATTCGCCCACCCATCGCTGCACGAGGCCCCCCTTCTTCTAAAAGCCCAGGCTCAATGGTCGGCAATCAGCACACCCGGCTCTTGCTCCACCCTCAAGAGTGGGAAAGCAAGAGCGGGGGCGATTTGAGTCGGCGCACTTTACCAGAATGCGTCCCTGCGTGCTACCGCTTGATTGGCGTGTGACGCATTCCGTGAGGAGGGAGCCCCTGGGTTCGGTTCGCAAGCGGCAACAACCTCCTGAATTTATTTCCCGATATGCTCCTTAAGAATCACCGAGTCCTTGATCGGCGAGTTTGGCGGGGCCAGCTCGACAACTATCTTGAAAGAAGCAGTCGCGTCCTCATGCTTGCCCATCTTATCCAGCGTGAGGCCGAGGTTATAGCGCCCTTCGACCAACTTGGGATCAACCGCAATCGCCTTACGGAAATGGCCCTCGGCCATATTCCAGTGCCCCTGCTTGTAGTGTCCAACGCCCTCATCGTTCTCCACCCGCCCGGCCGAACCGGCGGGAGACATGAGAGCGGCATCGCCGACAGGCTTGGCTGCTTCCTTTTTCGATTCGCAGGCAATCAGGAGCGAAAGGACTCCGATAATCAATCCAGCCGATAGAGAGCCCTGTTTCATGGCATCTCCTCCCTTATGAGAATTCCGTGAATCCTGCACACGACGTTGGTCCAACGATACCACGCACTCTCGCTCTTCACAGCCTGACGACCTCCTCGACAATTCGCTTCAGCCTTTGGAAATAGGCCCTGCCCCCGACAAGATACAGATTGTTGTGGTCGGCGCCGGGAACAACATAGAAGGCCTTCGGGTCCTTGGCCGCCTCAAACACCTGCCTCCCGAGGTGAATTGGGACAATTTCATCCTGATCACCATGGATCACGAGAATCGGTACCGAGACATGCTTCAACTTGTCAGCGAGATTGAACCGCGCGCCAATCAGCCAATGAACCGGTAGGCCAAAATAGTGAAACCTGGCGAGGGCCTCCACAGAGGGAAAGGAGGATTCAAGAATCAGGCCGGCAACTGGACGTTGGCTGGCCACCTCCCCGGCCACAGCCGCACCGAGCGACCGACCGAACAGCACGATCCGCTCCGGCCGAATGCGGCGAGTGCCGGTCACATGCGCGTAGGCCCCCAGCGCATCCTGGTAGAGCCCTTCCTCGGATGGCCTTCCCTGACTCCGACCATAGCCGCGATAGTCAAACAAAAAGACAGAGAGGCCCAAGTGGTACAGCTCTCGAAGGTTGTCCAATCGGTTGATGATGTTCCCCGCGTTCCCATGACACCAGAGCAACACGGCCGGCGAGCCAGACGATTCCACGTACCAGCCGAACAAGCGCGTGCCGTCTGTTGCCGGGAACCAGACGTCTTCAAGCGGCAGCCCGCTGATTCTTGCCCAGTCACGGTCTTCCCATGCATCAGGATGGTAGACGAAAAGTTGGTCAAGCAAGCTCGTGCTTTCTTAGTGGGCGAAGCTACATAAAACCCGACCTAAAACGAGAGCCCCACCCCACCCGTGATGTATTGTGTGCGGAAGTCTAGTTTAGTATCAGGCCCTGATCCTTCACTGTCCCACCTATACTTCGCTGCAAAATACCTGTACTCACCGAACAGGAACACATTCTTGGTGAGGTTGGCACGCAACCCTCCCAGAAACTGATACGCCACTGTCGTGGTACTTCCCGTACCTGTCAGCCGGTCAGTTCCACGCTGGATATCGATATCGGTCAGAAAACCAGAAGACAATCCCCAGCCAGCGCCAATGTACGGCTGCAAGATCTCTCCAGGATATCGCATCACGAGGTTCGCCATAGTATTGAACGTTATAAGGTTGGCGTTTGCAAACCGAGTTCCCCCACTCACAGTTGTGCGAGGCGCCGTGACATCTCCACCGTGGCCAAATATCTCAGCCTCAATTCCCACAACCCGGTTGGTGAATGAAGGATAGAGCCCTGCCTTGATACCAGCGCCCATTCCACTTCCGACAGTTGTTTGAGGAATCTCGTCGCCTCCGACAACAAGGTTCTTGTTCTTGGGTGAACTGCCGAGGACATAGACCCCCGCATAGATGTCTGTCTTCTTATTAGTTCTATCGGGGGCCATGGTACCCCCTATCTCTTCCGCGACCGAGGGGCGTATCCAGACAAGCCCGCACAGCAAAATGCCGACCACTATGGTCTTTTGTGGTGAGCTGACCATAAGCCCCTCCATGTTCGCATTAGAAAGCCAGACTTTGCAGCTATGCATCCGATTCTCAAGGGGAAAAAACCCGTACCAGTACCTTACTTTCTGCCTGGCAACCGCATATGCTAGTATGCTTCCCATGAATGACGATAAAATGAGTTGCGGTAAGAAACGTGTTTGAGTATAAACCCATGGCTGTTCTGGCAGTAAGCCTCCAGGCATTCACGAGACTAACTCCGTCTCCAAAGGAGGTACCATGAACATAAAAATCATCATCGCACCCATTGCTATCCATTGGCTACTGACGTTATCCGGCTGCTCAATCATGATGGCTCTCAACGGAACCCCTGAACCTAATTTCGATGTCATTAAAGTTGGGGCTACGCGCGAGGAGGTGGAATTCGAACTTGGGAAGCCAGCTTCTTCCCAAGAAATGTCAGACGGAAAAAAGGTAGACTCATACAAGTATGAAGTAGGCAATTCCCCAAACCCCGGTCGGGCATCGATCTATGGTTATTATGATCTCATCACAATTGGCTTGGCGGAACCAATCTTTACGATCGTTGAGCTTGTTCAGGGAGACGATGAGGAAACACAGATCGTTTATGGGCCGGATGATCGAGTGTTGGAGATCCACGGCTACACCCCCCCACCCGTCTCAGCTGAACTAAAAGCGGCCGAAGAAGCGCAGGAACAATATAAACGCAAACGGCCCACGCCCAAAACTACCGCTTCGGAGCCCCCATCACCAGAGTCAAAATAGACCGGAGCAACCATGGTTTCTCACATGATAACTCAGAAGAACGCCTGTACTGTGAATAAGGCATCGTCGTCGCGATCGCGATGGTTGAACTCAAATCGGAGCACCAGGTTCTGCTGAAGCGTGTAGCGCTGGCCAAAAAAGAATCGAACATCGTCGGACTGCTCTCCCAGAGGAAACCGAAGATAGCTGGTTGACAGCATCACTTTCCACCGGTCAGTCAGGTTCGCTAACAGGCCCACTGTCCCACCCCCTCCGATCCGGTGATTCTCTTCGTATGCATGGCTAACATTAGCCTCCGCTTCGGCGAAGGCGAAATAAACCTCGCGCCCCAGAAGGTGGCTTTCCACCGCCGCGCCCACCCCGCCGTTCAGCACCCCGTTGCTGCAGAACCGACAACCATCATGATGCACGGTCTGCAGGCCGGCGTTGATTTTCCAAGACGGGGATTTGAATAATGAGTCCATCGGCGAGAGGGAGAGCACATTCGCAATGGTAAACCGCTCCAGCCGAACCTGGTCACTTCGCTCATAGTGTCGCAAGCTGAAGGCCGCCAACTCGATCTGCGCATCAGGTGTGTAGCCAGGGTCAGGATCAAGCAGGTCATGGTAACCGGCTCGCACTGTGAGCTCTTCGAACAGCTCGTCGTTCCGCCATCCCACCCCGAGACCGGCCCGTGATGTCTTATGGCCGAGCTCAGGCCCTTGCACGAATGGAGCAATCTTGAGATCCTCCGATTGGACCTTTAACCCGCTTCTGGCGGTCAGGACAGTCCGATTCCTCTCTTTGTAAGTGGCGGCCTCAGATTCATTCGTCTCGATCTTGTACCGGAGATAATCCGAGGCCACATCTAATACAAAGGCTTGCCGGTTGATGGGCAGATGCTTGAATTCCTCTGACTCAGTGACCGTCACATCCTGGACAATTCCTTTCATGAGGCCGAATTCCTGACTGGATAGAAACTCGCGTTTTCGCCGGATCAGAGTGCTGCGCGAAGGACGGTATGCGACGTCTCCAACCAGACCTGGTTGAGCCACAACCAGTCGAACGGTATGGGCAGGCACAGTCCAGAATATGAACTGTTCCGTGAGATGGAGATTCGGATCGGCATATTCCAAGAGCGAGAGAAGGTGGTACGAGCAGTTCTCTTTGAAAAAGAAGTAATCGAAATACGAATTTCCCAGCTCCCAGGCATGCATCAGCAACCGACGAACCTGGGCGTCTGAGAAATTCAGGCGATATTCCCAGATATCGCGATTCTCGATATCCCGGTACTCTTGCACTTTAATGTAATAGGGGATCGTCGAAAAATAGCCTCGGTAGCCGCCGGTGATACCTCGGATCGCATAGAACATGCCAGGCTCAGGGGGTACATCCGCTGCATAGTTGATTGTGTATGCGAGAATTCGAGTTTGCTCGGCTTGGTCTTTTCTATCAACCCGCAATAGGGTGTGCCCGAACATGGAGGCGGGATTGTTCATGTAGGCCGATGGAAAAATCAGTGTTATGGATTGCGCTTTGAACTCAGACAACCACCGCTCGAATCGCTCGCATTGCATAGGCTTCAGGCGCGTGTCATCAAAGGCCAACTTCTCCTTAAGCCAGTCATACCGTGCCACGAAGGCACACTGTGCCGGCTGACGCGAGCGCCCGACCAGCTCATCGGAGAAGAACTGTGCCAGCGTCGCCTCAAGCTCGGCCTGCGGGTCAGTTTTACCGCGCGGCGATAGAAAAAACCCAGGGTCATCCTGCTCACTCGCGGAACCGCCGAGCAGAGTTTCACGATAGTGCAGTAACAGATGCCACTCACGTTCATCGGCCAACTTCTTTTGGAGAGCTTGGGCGATGAGGTCCGAGAGGTAGGCTTGATCGAGTGATTCAGCCGCGCTCGCAGCTATTGTGCTAACCAGCAGGCCGATGACAAGAACGACGCGAATAAGCAAGATAGGAATGGAGGAAAGAAAAGGGCTCCGACCTGTCGGCCGGAGCCCTCTCCAGTAGATTACCGAGCGGAAAATTTAGCAAGGACTGGATGGCCGGCGACCGCGTCGTTCAACGCTTTCACCATCGCAATCGGCGAGGCTTCGCCTGCCTTCACGAGAGAAGTATATCGCTCCTGCGTCATGGCGAAGAACTCCGCCTGTTGTTCAGCCGGCACACCCATGAGAGTGGCTAGTGAAGTCAGATGCTCGCCTTTTCCCTGGGCCATCTCCTGCGACAGGTCCTCGAAGTTGATGGTCGCGAACATGTTCACTTGATGCTCAGCCCATACCTTCCCATCGTTCGTGCAACCGGACGTGCCGGAGCTAATACCGAACCACTGGCTTGAAAATGTGCCGTTGGTCGTGGATTCCAATATTTGCGGCGCGATATTCTTCTGATTCTTGAAATCTCCCCAAGCTAGCTTACCAAGGCCACAGCCAGGCCCCGTGTCGGGGTTGACCGCCGAGAATGCGACGGCCGGGATGCCGACAAAGACCGCCACAAAAGCCAGCACAAACAGTTTTCTCACCATCGATGCACCTCCTTGTGATGAATTGCCGTCACGTTCACTCAGGAACGTCGGGGCGGATTATACCTCATATCGTAAATAAGGCGAAGAAAAAAGATCTGGGTGGGTCTGTCGGCATTGGTGCAATGTAGGTGTAAAAGACATACTCGCTCTCGCTGCCGCTACAAATTCGACGCGAGACCTCCTTATTCATGTTGCCACGAGAAAGAGCGAGAGTAAGAGACTGGCTTGGAACGAGCGCGGATCAGGGCTATTCAGTTATTCAGATTGGTCGCTCAGCACGATGTGGGTGGGCGTCATCATGCCGTTCGCAATCGTGAGACTCCCCAGTCCACGTGGCAGCTTGAAGCGCTTGGGGCCGGCCGAGCCAGGATTGAAGAGCAAGGTGGCCCCATACCATTCGGCCTTTGGTTGGTGCGTGTGGCCGAAGATACAGACGTCGAGTCGTTCTCGGTCAAGAAATGCCCGACCTTCCTTGGTGAGTTTTCCTCCTTCGTACAGAATGTGACGAAGAGCAATCCGACGGCCACCTAGTTCAAGCACGGTCTCTGGTGGATAGCCGCTCTCCTCGTAGCCATCCACGTTGCCGGAGACAGCAGTCACTGGCGCGAGCCTCTCCAATTGCGCGAGCACGGACCGGTCGCCGATATCGCCGGCGTGCAGGATGTGATCAACACCCTT
>VBOJ01000142.1 GCA_005877775.1 Nitrospirota bacterium
GACCTGAACGTCGGAGACTATGTCGTGCACGTCCAGCACGGCATCGGCCGGTACCAGGGCCTCCGCCGACTGTCGGTCCAGGGGTTCGAGAGCGATTACCTGATCTTGGAGTTCGCCGGAGGCGACAAGCTCTACGTGCCGCTCGACCGGTTGAATCAAGTCCAACGCTATCGGGGAGCGGAGGGAGAAGTCGTCAGGATGGACCGGTTGGGCGGTACCAGTTGGGCTCGCACCACGGCGCGTGTCAAACAAGGCATTGAAGAAATGGCTCAGGAATTGGTCGAACTCTATGCCAACCGAGAGGTCATCCATCGAACTGAGTACGGCATGGACAGCACGCTGACTCATGAGTTTGAAGCCGCCTTCGAGTACGAGGAGACACCGGATCAGCTCCACGCTGTCGAGGACATCAAGCGCGACATGGAGTCCCCCAAGCCGATGGACCGTCTGGTCTGCGGCGACGTCGGGTACGGGAAGACCGAGGTGGCCATGCGGGCTGCGTTCAAGGCGGTGGAGGACAATCGCCAGGTGGCGGTGCTGGTGCCCACGACTCTGTTGGCCCAGCAGCATTATGAGAATTTTGCGCAACGCTTCGCACCATTCCCGGCCCGCGTGGCGATGCTGTCGCGCTTCCAGACCGCGAAGGAGATCAGGGCCGTCGTTCGAGATCTGGCAGCCGGCACGGTGGACGTCGTGATCGGCACGCACCGTCTCCTCCAGAAGGATGTGGAGTTCCGGAACCTCGGCTTGGTCATTATCGACGAGGAGCAGTGGTTCGGCGTGCGCCACAAGGAGCGCCTGAAACAGCTCCGGACTCAGGTGGATGTGCTCACGCTTACGGCGACACCGATTCCACGCACCCTCCAGATGGCCATGTCCGGGGTACGCGACCTGTCGGTGATCGACACGCCCCCGACCGGCCGTCTCGCCATTCGCAGCCAGACGCTCCGCTTCAACCAGACCGTCATCCGGGAGGCGATCATCCGCGAGCTCGGACGGGGAGGCCAGGTGTTTTTCGTCCATAACCGGGTTGAGACCATGGAACAGATGGGGACCTGGTTGCAGCAACTGGTGCCGGAGGCGCGGATCGTCATGGCGCACGGGCAGATGGATGAGCGGCTCCTGGAATCGGTGATGCTGAAGTTTCTGCGCCGGGAGGCGGACGTCCTCCTCGCCTCGGCCATCATCCAGTCCGGCCTGGATGTGCCCAATGCCAACACGATTCTGATCAACCGGGCAGACACGTTTGGTCTCGCGCAGCTCTACCAGCTTCGGGGCCGAGTGGGCCGGGCCGGGCACCAAGCCTACGCCTACTTCTTGACGCCGGGCGAAGGCACGCTGAGCGGCGACGCGCAGAAGCGGCTGGTGGCGATCCAGGAGTTCACCGAACTCGGGTCTGGATTCCGCATTGCGGCGGCCGATCTGGAAATCCGCGGCGCGGGCAATCTCTTAGGTAAACAACAGTCAGGACACATCGCCGCCGTGGGGCTGGACCTGTACCTGCAGATGGTCGAGCAGACCGTGCAGCGGCTCAAGGGCACGGTCATCGAGGAAGAGCCGGACCCGACCCTGCACCTGAACGTGTCCGCCTTTATCCCAGAGGACTACGTGGGAGACGCTCATCAGCGACTCTCGCTCTACAAACGGCTGTCATCCAGCCGGCAAGTGGGCGACCTAGCCCTGCTCTACGGGGAGATCCAGGACCGTTATGGCCCTCTCCCGGCGCCGGTCGAGCGCCTGTTCGAAGTGATGCAACTCAGGTTACTGGCGAAATCTCTGCGGCTGGCCTCAGTCGAGGTGAAGCCTGGCACGGTGGTCATCACCTTTGATCCCAAAGGCCGGGTGCCGGAGGCAGGCGTTCGGCAATTGATGGACCGTTATCAACAACGACTGCGCCTCCGCTCGCCCCTCTCCTTCGAACTTCAGACGCTTCAGCATGACTGGCCCGTTCTGTTTCCTGAGCTGAACGAAGCCTTGCAAACTCTGGCAGGTCTATGATAGCTAAAGCGCTCGGTTTTCTGAGGGGAGGGACACACGTGGCACTCAGCACTCAGCACTCAGCACTCAGCATAGGGGTCATCCTATCGGCGTGCCTCATGCTTGCTTTCGCCAGCTGCGCCCCCGCCTCACAAGACTCGCCGGTCCTGGTGATCGTCAACGGGAAACCTATCACCCAACGTGAGTTCGACTTCCGGTGGTCCGAACTACCGGAATCCACCAAGATCCGGTACCAGAAGGAAGGAGGGAAACGAAAATTTCTGGACGATTTGATCGGTCGGGAGCTCCTTATGCAGCAGGCTCGCAAGCTTGGCCTGGACCAGAGCCAAACCATCCGCGAGCACCTGCAGCGGTTGAAGGAGCAGGCAATTCTTGACGAGCTGTTGCAGCAAGTATTGAAGAACCAGATTGAAATTCCGAAAGACGAGCTGGAGGCCTACTACGCCGCACACGACGCTGTCCTGCCGGCCCCTGACCGGATTGAGGTGGCGCAAATCGTCACGCGCAACGAGTTTGCAGCGAAGGATATCAAACGGATGCTGGACGAGGGAATGGACTTTGCCAAGCTCGCCCAGCGCTATTCGACCGACAAGGAGACCAGGTCCAAGGGCGGGGAGCTGGGCCTCTACCGCAAGGGGTCGGCGGACCCACAAGTCGACGCGGTCATTTTGAAGCTGAGACCAGGCCACGTCAGTGAGCCGATCAAGACTGAGTCAGGCGTTATTTACATTATCAAACTCATCAGTCGAGAGCCCGGGGATACGAAAGCGGTCCACGCCTTGCGTGAACGTCTGCGGCAGGAGCTGTACGGCGAGAAGCGCAGGAAAGATTTTGAGGATTATCTGGCACGCCTGAGGGCAACCGCGACCGTACGGATGGCGGATGCGTCCAGGCACGTGACCGAGGATACCGGGCATTGATACCCGTCGCGAGGGACCCCTCTCAAACATGTCGCGCACACGCGTTCCTTCGAATCGGCGCCAGCTCTCAATGAACCGAGCCGGGCGCAGAGGGCGATCGTTCGCCACGGCAGCGTTGGTCGCCGCCTGTTTCGCGCCGCTCGCGGCCGAATCCGCTCATCTCGCTGATCGCATCGTCGCGGTGGTCAACAGCGAGGTGATCATGCTGTCAGAGATCAAGGCCGAGACCGCGGCCGATGGGAAGCGTCTTCAGGAGCAGTACCGCGGGGCCGAGCTGGAGCGCCGCCTCAAACAGGTCGAGTACATGGCTCTGACCAGAATGATCGAGCGCAAACTGCAAATGCAGCTTGCGAAGTCCAAGGGCGTGGATGTCACGGACGAAGAGCTCACGCAAGCCGTCCTGGAACTTCAGCGCCAGGGAGAGAAGGTGGACGTCGGCAACCCTGACGACAAGAAAAGCCTGAAAGAGCAATTGACGCTGATGAAGGTGGTTGACCGTGAGGTCCGAAGCAGCGTGATGGTCTCGGAAACGGAAATGAAGCGGTACTACGAGCAACATCGCGGCCGTTTTTCACTGCCCGAAGAGTACCGTCTCAGCCAGATCCTGATCCGGCCGCGCAACGGTGAGGAGCCGGCTCAGATCCAGGCCAAGGCCGAGGTGGTCTATGCCGCCTTGAAGCAAGGGGCGGATTTTGCCGACCTCACCCTCCGCCATTCCGACGGCGCAGAGGCGACTCGGGGCGGGAGCCTCGGCTTTGTCCGCCAGGGCGAGCTCCTTCCGCCGATCGAGCGGGCGGTGGCAGCCTTACAGCCCGGTGAAATCAGCGAACCGGTGACGACGACCGAAGGCATCCATATTCTCCGCCTGGATGAGAAGAAACCATCACAATTTCGCCCCTTCGCCGAGGTCAAGACCGAGATGCAGGGCGTCGTCTTCCAGCAAAAGAGTGAGGACGTCTATCAACTCTGGATGGCCAATCTGAAGAATAAGGCCTACATCGAGGTGAAATTCTAGGCAAGAGGCTATAGGCGATGGGCGACAGGGTCGTCGATTCATACACCCTGCTGGGTTCTTGCCCATGGCCTCTTGCCTCGAACCTCTAGCCTGGGCTCTCTAACAGCCCACGGATTGCCCGCCACAACTCATCACGACCCTCATGAGTCACGGACGAATAAGAAATCAGTTCGGTTCCTTCCGGCACATTCAAGCTGTCCCGGATCGCCACCAGACTCCCGCGGCGCTCGGCACGAGAGAGCTTATCCACCTTCGTCGCCACCACGACCACCCGCAGTCCGAGCGCGCGCAGCCACGCGAATGTCGTCACGTCATGGCGCTCGACTCCCCGTGCATCCACGAGCAGTAGAACCCCCATGAGTTCCGGTCGCTCGGTCAGGTACCCCTCAATCATGGGCCCCCATTGCGCCTGGACCGACTTGGCCACCTTTGCGTATCCGTAGCCGGGCAGATCGACCCAGGAGAAGCGCTTCAGCAAGGCATCGCCGGCGGTCAGCCGAAAGAAATTTGCGGTGCAGGTTTTGCCGGGCGTGCGGCTGACCTTAGCCAACTTGCGGCGGTGGAGTAAGGAATTAAGCAATGAGGATTTGCCGACATTCGACCGGCCCACAAAGGCTATCTCGGGAAAGCCGTCACGCGGAAATTGTTCGGGTTTTTCGCAACTTTTGATAAACTCTGCAGAGAGGATTTTCATCGGTCCATCGCCTGAGCCAGTTGGCTGTACCATCGCCCCATGTCGAAGTCAACTCTGCGGCATACACTCATCAGCATCAGTGTGGGACTTCTGTTCCTCCTGAGCCTGCCACTGGCCGGTATGGGGCTCTATTGGCTGGTCACGTTCCCCGACGTGGCAAGGCTCGCTGACACCAATCCACCCTCCACGGCACTGATGAAGACCAGGATGTCGCAGGCGCGTGACGAGGGGCGGCTCGCCGACCCGGAATGGACCTGGGTGCCGCTCTCGCAAATTGCCCCAGCCCTGCAGCAAGCGGTCATCATAGCGGAGGACGCTTCATTTTATGATCATGAGGGGTTCGACTGGGAGGGTCTTCGAGAGGCGGTCATGCGAAACTTGTGGGCTGGGAAACTGGCGCGGGGCGGCAGCACGATCACCCAGCAACTGGCGAAGAACTTGTATCTGTCGTCCGAGAAGAAGCTGCTGCGGAAAGCCAGGGAAGCGCTGATAGCGAGCGCACTCGAGCAGCATCTCACGAAACAGCGTATCCTGGAAATCTACCTGAACGTCGTGGAATGGGGAAGCGACGTCTATGGCGCGGAGGCAGCAGCGCGTCACCACTTCGACAAATCAGCCTACGATCTGACCACGGACGAGGCGGCGCTCCTGGCCGCGATCCTGCCGGCCCCCAGGCAGCACGACCCGCTGGAGATCACGCCATACCTCTTCAAGCGCCAACAACATATTCTCCGGTGGATGCGGAAGAGGAACGGCGACTCCCCGACTCTCAACGACCAACTGACGACGACACTGTCCCAATAGTCATCCAACGAAGGAGAAAGGTTCATGGCCTGGCTCTACCTGTGCGTGGCAGGACTATTCGAAATCGCCTGGGCGATCGGCCTGAAATACACCGAAGGGTTTACGCGACTGTGGCCGAGCGCCTGGACCGTGGCGGCGATGATCGCCAGCTTTCTGTTTTTGGCCGAGGCCCTCAAGACCATCCCGGTGGGAACCGGCTATGCGGTCTGGACTGGGATCGGGGCAGCAGGCACGGCGGTCATGGGGATCCTGCTGCTTGGAGAATCCCGTGATCTCCTCAGAATCCTGTGCATTGTGGTGATCGTGGTTGGCATCGTCGGATTGAAGTTCACATCTGACCAGTAGCGGCGCGACTTTCCTCAGTCCTCAAAACGCTGGGCGCTCCGCTGCTGGTGATGGGCGGGTTGAAGCTGGAGTACTGACCTGCTAGCGGGGCTCGCCCAGATCGCCGATCTCGGCAGAGCCCCGTTCTCCCAAGATGGCGGACTCGTTCCTATAGTGCTTGAACTCGAGCAGATTGCCGGATGGATCCTCGAGAAAGAAAGTCAGATGCTCGATCGTCTTGCCGGGATAGCGCCGGCGAGGCTCTTGGTAAAACTTCAGGCCCTTCGCCTTGGCGCGATCGGCCAGCGCTTGCCAGTCTTTCTCCGACGTGAACACCAGCCCGAAATGGCGCGGGTAAATGCCCTTCTGCGTGGTCGCTGAGTCCTTAACGAGATGCGCGACGAGCTGATGACCGGCGAGGCCTAGGATTACAGCGGACTTCGATTCACGCCCCAACGTGCAGCCCAGGCCGTCCACGTAAAACTTTTTCGTGGCTTCGAGGTCTGTTACGGGAAAAGCGAGATGGAACAATATGCGTGCCACCAAATTATCCATTCACAGGCGCATGATGATCCTACGGTTCAATATCTCATGGTTCACGCTTGACCAGATTCGAAAGGTCGCGGTCATACGATTCGATGTCCTGAAGATCTCCTGCAGCCCTTAGCGTCCAGTGGACTTGCGCCATCGAGCCATTCTTTCCTTCAACTCTTCATGAGTCATCACGCGTCCCGCGGCAACGTCCTCCAGGCCCTGTTCAACCTGCTGCTTGAAAAACAACTCCTCCATGATGGTGGATGTGGTCACGTCGTCAGGCAACCGGCGAATCAGTTCAAGCGCTTCCTCTTTAGCTTGCCCCATACGATCCTCCTTGAGGAACAAACTGGGCTAAGTATATCGCGCCGGAGGATAAGGGTAAATCCCCCGGTCGAATCCAGTCTCCCCCTTGATTCCATCCTCGCCACAGGCTATGATGTGGTCACACTTGCAACCATGTGGAGGAAAGCGTGAAGTTCACCAACGTCCGGGAATTAAAAGCCAAGACGTCGGCCGTGTTGCGCAGAGTGGAGGAGGGCGACACCGTGCTGGTCACCACGCACGGGCGGCCCACCGCGATGCTGGTGCCGGTCAGCGAAG
>VBOJ01000143.1 GCA_005877775.1 Nitrospirota bacterium
GCCTTATCGCCCTGGTCGTGACGCAAGCCTGTGTACACGGGCCTTCTAGGAATTCTATTGGAATGTTCACGTCGGTTCAGGGGCAGGCGGTGGTGATCCATGCTGACGAATCCGAGCCCATCGCCATTGGGCCACAGAATGGCGTGCTTTCTGAAGACATCATTGAGACTAAGCAAGGATCTAGAGCTAAAGCCTGGTTGCAAGACGATACTCTCCTTTCAGTCGGAGAAGAAAGCCGCGTCGAGCTTTCAGAGCTTAGCTACGATCCGGTTCGGAACAGACGCAGCACCGTGATCAGACTGACTCGAGGACAGGTACGTGCGCTAATCGGCAAGCCTTTGGCCGACGACAGGTCAAAGTTTGAAGTTCACACAGCAACAGCGCTCGTTGCCGCACGCGGCACGTATTTCATCGTCTGGCTGGAGGAAGGACGCTCTAAATTTCCTCCCGGGACGACAGGCGTTGTGAATATCGGAAATCAGGGATTGGTCGCGTTTACGTCAGCCATGCAAACCGAGATCATCCTGCCAGGACAGTTTTCGATCGCGCTGCCAGACATGCCACCGAGGATTCCACGTGATATAGCACTGGACCCCCTTCATGAAGCCAGCAATGCGATCACAGGCACGGAAATTAAGGACACCATGACAGCGGAAAAACCCAGCGAGGTCGTGCGGGCAATCGGAACTGGAAGGACCACGGGGCTTGGGACCTCAGAGTCTACCAGCGCAAGCGAGTCGGATACGGATGATACGCCCCCAGCGGTGATCTCCGGTGCTGTCTCCATTGCTAGACAACTGGGCGGACCTCCGGTCAGTGACGGGGCTGATACAGAGACCTCGCCAACGAGTCCGGGTCCCACTCCAATCCCTCCTGCTCCAAGTCCCATCCCCGGACCAGTCACTCCCCCAGCGATTATCTCCGGGGCTGTCTCCGGTGCTGGAAAACCGGGCGGAGCTCTGCTCAGTGGTGCGGCTGGCACAGGGACCTCGCCGACGAGTCCGAGCCCCACTCCCACTCCAGTGATTTCGCCAACGAGCCCACCAAGCCCGGTTCTTCCCCTCCCACCGAGTCCCGTTCCCGGCCCGGTGATTTTTCCCCCAAGTGCACCAATTCCGGTACTCCCCTCCATACCCAGTCCCATCACCAGCCCATTGCGCTAAACGATGAACTCAGCAACCGCCGGCAGCAGTCTAGCGAGGCTCATCAAGCAGCGCGACGCCGCCTACCCCGCGTCCCTCCGCAAGGGCGGGGACCATGAGAAAAGAACGCGACCAACTCCGCACGCTTAACGAAACCAAAGTTGTAGGGTTCTCAATACCGCTTGTCAGCCAAGGACTCAACAGACCCCGAACTGGGGTAGAATGACGGCGTAGCAACGGTACGAGTCAAAGAGCAACAGGTTGAAACCCTCGCCCATCTCCCGGACGATGCCTTTCGTCTGGGCACCAGCAGGGTTCGGTTTGGGCTCGACCCGCTCCTCGGGTTCGTGCCGGTGGTCGGCGACGTCCTAGTGACCGCCTGTGGGGCAGTCATCCTGGTCATGGCCAGGCAACTGGGCGTCCCCATCATCGTGCTGATTCGGATGACGTACAATCTTCTCGTCAACGGCCTCCTGGGGACGGTTCCCTTGGTCGGTGACCTTTACTCCTTCCAGTTCAAGTGCCACGCAAAAAATACCGCCCTGCTGCTCCGTGCCGTCAAACGACGCGATGATGTGGCCTGTGATATCGTCGCCCCCTCACTCAGTATCGTTGATCTGCTTGTGGTGCTGGCGTTGATGGTGCCGGTCGTCTTGCTGATCGGCTATGTCAGTCTCTGGTTGTGGGACAGAGAAATTCACCTCGTGCAGGTTCTGTTCTAACTAAGGCGCGAGCCAGGCCTGTGAGCCGACCCCCACGAAGCTCCGCTGACCCTACTCAAGCGGGATACGGCTCTTGTTACGGGCCAGCCACGTGTCAAAGGTCTGTAGCGAGGGGTTGAGGGCGCGAGCGACCTCGGGATTCCGCGCGCCGCAGAACACCTGCTCGAAGTCGCGTTTGAACTGAAACATGTTGCCGATATCCTCGGCGCCCGGGAATCCGAAAGTGCGGTACACCTCGGGCGGTACAGCGTTATAGCGCACGTCTCGCCCCAGCGCCTTGGTGAGCGCGGCGGCCATCTGCGCGCCGGTCAGGTGCTCACCAGCGATGCCAACGGTCTTGCCGATGAACTCCTGGCCTTTCTTGAAGATGCCGAGAGCGCACTTGCCGATATCCTCCGCGGCGATGCCCGGAAGTTTCTTGTCACCCATGGGGAGGGTGAACGCCAGTTCGCCGTCCTGTCCTTTCTTGGGGCCCATGCCGAAGTGGATCAGGTTGTCCCAGTAGAACGACGTGAGCAGGAACGTCGTGGGCAGACCAAGTTCTTTGAATACACGGTCAGCCTCGCCTTTCGAGTCGAAGTGCGGCACCTTGTACTTGCCCATGAGCGTGGGCATGCGGGTGTCGCTGAGCGGGACCCACCGCCGCGTGTCTTCGAGAGTGGACCAGATGACATGTTTGAGGCCGGCCTGCTTCGCCGCCTGGGCCATGTGCTTGGCATGATTGAACTCCTTCTCAGGGGACAAATGCTCCCAGAAGAACGTAACACAGAAGGCCCCATAGGCGCCGGCGAACGCCCGCTTCAGGCTCTCCACGTCATTCACGTCGGCGACGACGACCTCGGCGCCCAGTTTGGCCAGCGCCTTGGCCTTGTCAGACTTGGGGTCTCGCGTCAATGTCCGCATGGCAAACCCGCCACTCTTGTCGCTCAGAATGGCGCGAACTAACCCACCCCCCTGTGCGCCAGTCGCCCCTACAACCGCGAGAATCTTGTTGTCAGGCATAGCGATTTCCCCTCACAAGCTGGAGGGATAATTTGCAAGACCTAACTCACTGCTGGTTCAAGGAGACGCCACGCGCCCCGCCGCGCTCCGCAATGCAGGATCCCAAAACCTGACTCTCTTTCTCTTCGGTCAGCCGTTCCAGTCAACCAGTGGCCGCCAACGGCTGGCAGGGAGAAAAAGAGGTGGTTCAGGGATTCCGTCCGCGCTTTGTTTTCCAGACGTTCACGAACGCAGTGAGCTTGGCCTTCGACGACCGACGCTCGTCGGCAAGCGTTTCCAGGAAATCCGACAGACGCCGTGATTTCAGCACCGTGTAGAAGGTCAACGCCGCTGTCGGAATCAGGACGAGCAGAAAGTAGCCCACCTTCGTCAGGATCGGGCTCTCGGCCGCAGCGATCAAGTTCATACCGAAGAAGCCGGTCGCCGTCACACCGATCAATCCCATCGTCGTCACGACGCTCAGGCGCACCATCGTCTCCCCCTGCCGGCGCAGGGCATCGCTGTCCAGGTACTGGCTCATGTCCTCAATGGCGTCCCTGACCTCGACATACAGTCGGTCCGTGCCCAAGTGCTCGCTGATCATACGGAACAGCTCCTTCACTTGGACATGGTCCGACACATCGTGGAACCAGTAGCGATGGGTGAAGCGAAGAAACACTCCCAGCGTTTGGCGAATGACGCGCCTGAATTGCCTCACCGATTCCGGCTTGCTGATATCGAGGCAGTTCATCGCATCGACGAGGCGATCTGCCAACATGAGCAGGGCCGCCTTATGAAAATGGGGGATCAGGAACAGCACGAAATACTCGTGCCGGAACTGTTCGAGGCCGGTCTTGCGAGCGGCGAAGAATCGCGCGCCCCGGTCGCCCACCTCCGTGAAGACGCGTCCGCTGCAGATGAAGCGGGTTCCCGGGTGCTCGCGGTCCTGCTCGTTCCAGTAGCGGTCGTAGCAGCACCGCTCTTCGAAATCCCGCAGGTGACGTTCAGAATAGGGCAGCGACTCAGGCGGTCCCGGCGCCGCGGCCAGTCCCAGTCGTATGAACTCTGCGCGGGTCAAGGCGGCCGGATCGTCCATCGTCAGATACGCCATGAGCGGCATCAGGTGGGACTCGATCTGCCGATACCGGATGAGGCCTGGCTTCGCGGAGTGGTGGAGCACCAGCGGCTCGAGCAGCCACTCCCAATGGGAGGCGATGCACGGCGCCCGGTACCGGCAGGCGAACGAGAGATATTTCTCCCGGTGTTCGTAATCGGACACCGCCAGCACCTTGCCGTCGGCCGACAGCCATTCGACGTGCTCGAGGCAGTGGCCTCCGCGCCCGCTGGGCTCCCAATAGGTGGGATAGCCTCGACCGAAACGGAACAGCGTGTCCTGCGCTTGCGGGAGAGGGAGGTCGTCCGCATAGATCTCCATGCTCAAGATGACCACGTCGATGTCGTAGAAAAAATACAGATCCACATGCGCCACATCGAAGGTGATCGGCTCGGCGTGGCGGTCGGGGTATGTCATCCGCACCTTGGCGACATCGCTGCGGCGAAACACGCGAATGGGCGACTCCTGGTCGACGCCTGCGCCGCTACCTTTCCCCTCACCGTAGAGGAAGCGTTGGACGTAGGGCAGAAAGGTCACAAACTCGGTGTAATGCCGTTCCTGAAACAGACACGGGTCGCCCGTGAACTCGTCTACTACCTCCCGCCAAGGGTTGTCTGAACCCGGTGTCTGGAGCAGCTCACAATGCTTTTGAATCTGCTCGCCTTCGCGGATGGGCATGAGCTGTAACGGCCAGAGCAGGATCTGTCTGAAATGGCGGACGAGCTTGCTGGCGTGAAGAGAGATGGGGTCAGACATGTCTCGATCTCCCCCGAAGTCGGCGCTCTAGGCTATGTCGGAGTGAGCCAAAAAGCAAGATGGGGACACTGCGGCAACGCTATACCGCGCGTCCCGCCGCGCTCGGCCATGTCTGACGATGTATGATTACAAGACCTGCCCCTGAATCCGGCGGGATAGAGACCAGAAAGTTTGGCAGCAAGATTCGGGTAGTGCTCTGAGCACTCACAGAGGTAGTATTGAGCATCGGACATCAGAGATAGGAAACCACATGCCATCCTTGAAGACAGAGCGGGCTTGGGAAGCGGTCCTGGAGCGCGATCGGCGGTTCGATGGACAGTTCGTGTACGGAGTGGCTTCGACCAAGGTCTACTGTCGCCCATCGTGCCCATCCCGGCGTCCGTCTCGAGATCAAGTGACCTTCTTCGATTCGTCTCGATTGGCAGAGACGGCGGGGTTTCGGGCATGCCGACGTTGTCGGCCAGAGTCGGCTGAGGGACCCGAGACGGAACGGCGAATTGAACAGGCCCGGCGGTATCTCGATGAACACTATGACGAGCCAGTGACCCTTCAGCAGCTGGCTGGTGAAATCGGGATGAGCCCCTATTATTTGCAGCGTGCCTTTAAGCGATTAGTGGGCTCCTCCCCCAAAGAGTACCGCGATATGCGGAGAATGGAGCACTTCAAAGCTTCTTTGAAGCGAGGTGAAACCGTGACGAATGCGACGTATGAGGCAGGGTTTGGCTCCAGTAGCCGTGTATACGAACGAGCGAATTCGGACCTTGGGATGACGCCGTCCGTGTTTCAAGCAGGCGGATTGGGAACCACCATTAGCTTTACGACGAAGGCGACGGTCGTGGGTCGAGTGTTACTGGCTGTAACGAAGCGTGGCATTGTGACTGTCCGCTTAGGAAACAGCGAGGCTTCATTGGTGGCTTCCCTTCGACGGGATTACCCGATGGCAACTTTTCGCCGAGACGCTGTGGGATTACAGAGGTATCTCACGGGGATTCTCCGGTGTCTGACTGCGAATGGAGATGCATGCCGCTTACCGCTGGATCTGAATGCCACGGCCTTCCAGCGACGGGTTTGGAAAGCTCTGCAGCGGATTCCCTGCGGAAGTACTCGTTCCTATCGCGATGTGGCCCGGGCCATCGGCCAGCCTGCTGCAGCCCGAGCGGTGGCGAGAGCCTGTGCAACCAATCCGATCGCTGTGGCCATACCCTGCCATCGCGTGATTCGGGAAGACGGACGCCTCGGCGGATATCGTTGGGGGCTTCAGCGGAAGCATCGGCTTCTGGCACTGGAGCAGGAATCGACGACAGCATTGTCAGAGTAGTGGCGAGGAGCGGGATCGCAGAGGCGACGAGACCGAATGGAACCGAGGGCGCGCATGACCATCCAAAAGAGACTAGCACAACTGGACTGGAAAGCGATTGAGGCCTCGCTATGGCAACGCGGCTATGCCAAGATCGGGCCGCTTCTCACGGCCGAAGAGTGTGAAGCCGTGATTGCTCTCTATGTCAAGGACGAGTATTTCCGAAGCCGCATCGAGATGCGGCGGTTTCGTTTCGGAGAAGGCGAGTACAAGTATTTTAAGTATCCCTTGCCCTCGCTGGTCCAAGCCCTTCGCGAACACCTGTATCCCCACCTTGCGATCATAGCCAATGCCTGGTCACAAGCTCTCGGTGAGTCTGGTAATTTTCCCACGAGCCACGATCACCTTCTCACGGTCTGTCGTCAGCATGGACAGACCAAGCCCGCCCCTCTGTTACTCCACTACACGGCCGGGGGGTACAACTGCCTCCATCAGGATCTCTATGGGGAAGTGGCGTTTCCTCTGCAGCTCACCGTGTTTCTCAGTCGTCGCGATCGGGATTTTACCGGTGGCGAGTTTCTGCTCGTGGAACAGCGCCCGCGCGCTCAATCACGTGGTGAAGTGCTGGCCCCGGAGCAGGGAGAAATGGTGATTTTCTCGACGCGGCACCGTCCCATGCAAGGAACCAGGGGATACTATCGGGTGACCATGCGGCATGGTGTCAGCACGGTCCTTTCTGGCTCGCGCTTCACGCTCGGTGTGATTTTCCATGATGCGAAGTGAATGATCCGGCAGCGCAGCGAGCCCGGCCCTTGATCCGCAATGAAGATTCCTGTCTCAGGAAAGGAAAAGGTTCCGGTTAGCTTTTTCATCCCTTGAGCGAAGTGGGGACACGGCAAGATGCCGTGTCCCCATGTCCAGCGGCTATTTGCCTTTGTCGTCGGGGGCCGGAGCCGGCGCAGGCGTCGGGTCCGGTTTGGGCTCGTCGGCATTAGGCGTGAAGGCGACGGTGCTCGCAATCCCCAACAAGACGACCAACATGAATCCAATGAGCTTCTCCCTCATGACAGACCTCCATAGTAACAGGCGTGACGGTGCATTGCTCTGCACAGGCCTCCCGATTGGCTCCGCGTAGGTTCAACGGACACCTGAGGCGAAGACCTGTGTCCTGCACAGGCGGGGTTCAGTGCGCCGTCAGGTGGAGGCCCGCGGGCTTTGCTCAAGGAAGACGACAGGGGCCAGAACGGAGGATCAGAGTCGGAGCAGCAGGTGATTTCCACCAACCAGGGGAGAGCCAGTACGGCCAGGCACAAGAAGTGGGAAGCCAATGGACCGATCTTGAGGAGGGAGGATAGAGCGCTCAACAGTGCGACCGGAGCAGAACGACACATGATCGGACTCAGGAGAGGCTAACGACGTAATCAGGGGAGTCGCGCGAGCGGCAATCGTGGCATATCACCCTGAGGGAGTCAACAGGTCCCAAGATGGCCACCGACAAGGAGTGGAGATCCTGTCGCGAGCAGATGTCGCACACCCCCGCCTCACGCCGCCAGCGCGCCAGTGTGGCCCTTGGTTATCGAGCCCGCCTCAGTTTTTGATTGTGTGATGCGCCGCAGGGATTACATCGCGGATCGCGCACGGTATACTCGGCGACGCGGCGGCGGCGGTCCAGTTGAATGACGCAGCACTCGTCGAGCAGGCGTTTTAATTGCCGGCGGCCCCGTTGCACGCGCGATTTCATACCGGACACCGAGAGACCCAGTCGCTTGGCGGCTGCCTGCTGCGTCAGGCCCTCCAATTCGACAAACGTCACCGCCTCGCGGTACTGGGTGGAGAGCTGCGCGATCATCGGTCGCATGCAGGCGGCCAGCTCCTCGCGTAGCTGACCGGAGTCCGCGGACAGGCCTGTGAGAGGCTGAGCCATGGATGGGTGTGCTGCCTCCATGTCGGCGGCAAGGCCGGCCGGCACTTCGCGCTTTCGCGCCGACGCACGGTAGTAATCCGCAATTGCGTGCCGCGTGATCTGGAAGACCCAGGACACTAGCCGCCGCGGATCCTTGAGACTGTCCAGCCGCCGATGCAGCCGCAGGAAGACCTCCTGCAAGATGTCCTCGACCTCAGCGTCGTTCGCCACCCGCCGCGCGATAAAGGTCCGAAGCCTGCGGTGCACCTCCTGCCAGATGTCCTTGACGTCTTGCGTCATGACCGACCCTCCATCGAGCGTAGGCATAGGGTACTGCTCGTCCACAGCAACCGCAAGTCTCTAGCTTGGGCAGCACGTCGGTGCACAGCAGGCCGTTTCCTTCAGCGGCTTCGTCACAGGCAGTTGCTCCAGCACAGTAAAGACCTCCCAGTGATTGCCGTCTGGGTCCGTGAACCACACCTTATCCTGCCTCGCATAGCAGCAGTCGACGTTGTTCTCGACCCTGTCCAGAATCCCCTGCTCGCGGAGATGCCGTTCCCACCCGGCGACTTCAGCCGGAGAATCGACCTCAATGCCAAAGTGATTCACGTCGCTGATCACACCGGTCGAAGACACCAGGGAGAAGTTCAACGGCGGCTGTATCAGGTCGAACTTGGCATAATCCGCCGTCTGCTTCTGGGGATGCACACCGAAGACTTTCCGGTAAAACTCCACGGAGGGAAGCACGTCACGCACGTTGAGAGAAATGTGGGGTCTCATGGGGTTTCTCCTTTTTTGAGTGAGGAGGGCCCTGTGCCTCCCTTCACTCATAGAGACGGAGGACTTCCCAAAAGGACGCAACGGCCCCTGAGCTTTGGCCTCCCCCACTCGGCCCGCGAAATCGGACTTGACCCGTGCCACGAAGCACGGTACAGGAAGGACCACACACAGGAGGTACCCATGCCACCCAAGAAGCAGCGTCTGCGGAGACCGGCAAGACGTCAGCCGGTTGGTCGGACAAAGAGGGGAGAGTCTGCTACGAGCCGGGAGTCCCTGCAAGGCCGCCGACTCAACGACCTCATCGAGCAGATTGAGATCATCGTGCCGGAGGTGACGGCCCGGGTTGCGGCGCTGGAACACCTCCTGATCGAGAAGCAGCTCTGCACCAGAGAGGATCTGGTCCTCGCGCGCGAGTTCGTGAGTATGCTGGAGCGCTAGACATCTGGCTCGATGAGCAATGTTCTCTTGATGTGTGATTCCTAGAATCCCAGCTCTTTTTCGAGATCCGACTGTCCTTTCTTAAACTTCTTCTTGTCCTGTTCGCCTTTTTTCTTCACCATATCTTCCAGCGCCTCCCCTCGCTTCTTCAGGGCCTCATCTTGCTTTTTCAGGGCCTCTTCCTGCTTTTCGTCCACCATCGAGGCCGCTTGCGCGGTCTTGATGGCGCCGTCGGGGAGCGTCATCCAGGAGAGTCGATAGCCGGGCCGTTTGAGCGCCTGGTCTTGATAGACCACGGCATAGCGGGTGGGGTAGCTGCGCTGGCCGATCTGCCGCTCTTCCAAGATATACACGGTCGGCGCTCCGAAGAGATTCGGCTGATACGAATCGAGGAGCATCATCGTGGTCTGTCCGGCCTGTACGAATTGAACCTTTTCCATATACTCCATGAATGCTTTCATGTTCGTTGGATCAGGTTTGGCGTTGTCCAATTGCTTCGCCTTTTCTTCTTGGGCCTGATCTCGCGCCTGCCCTTCGTCTTGTAACTGATAGCGGTACTTCTCTTGGAATTCCTCCAATTTGAACGGGCCCTTCTTGGCCTTGGCCTTGAAGAACGCCATCGTCCCGTCCATGCCTTTGGTGACATAGGAGAGACGACCGGAAGCCGCGTCGCTGGCATAAAACAGATAGGTGCTCTCCGGCGCCACCGGCATCGAGTATTTCCCAGGGTCCGCCGGCTTCTCCGGCGTGAGCCCCGTTCGCATCGACACAGTACGCTGCCCCAGCAAGGTGATAGCGCTTCCCTTCCCATGGGAAATCATTTGCGCGACGGCTCGCCTGACGTCCGGAACCGGATCGTTGGCGATCGGAACAAGGAGATCGGCGTCGCTGTCTTGTGGACCGATCATGCCGATTGCGTCTGCTGCGGCAATCCGCAATACAGGTTCATCGCTCTTGAAGATTTTCAGAATGGTGGGCATGTACGCGCGCTTCGCCGACGAGCCCAACGTATGCAAAGCTTCCTTCGAGATTTCGACTACATTCTTCCGCAGATCGTCGCAATTAGTCTCTTTGGCGGGTTTCTTCCTGCAACCCGCAACATACTTTTTCACGACCTCGCGTTTTGTCATCGTCGCGGCTTTCGGCGGTGGGTTGGCGCTCTCATCCGGGATCGGGCCACGGCTCGATAGCGAAGTGGCTCTGGAGAGGCTGGGAACGAGCAGGGCAAAGGTCACGACCAAAGTGAATGTCAACTGCATCTTCATGGGTCTTCCTCCCGAACCATCCATGAGCGGCCAGTTAATTAAAGAGCCCCGATACCCAGTCCAAGATCTCTTTCGCTTCACTCTCTCGATCTTTTTCCGCCGCGATATCCCAGAGGGCCTTTTTGACGCTTGGATCGAGTGTGCAAAACGGCAGCTTCTTGTTTAGTTCAGCGTTCAACCGGTCTAACTCCTTTTGGTAGGCATCTATTTCTTCCTGTATCCAATCCCCTACCAGTTGATCGTATCGCCAACCTAGAGGATGGTCGTCGCAGGCTTTCCTGTGCACCGACTCGTGGTCATCAAGGGCTCCACGAAGACATGGCGTTGCGTCACTATTAATGATCGTAAAACAGCCGAAATCATAGGTCGTTGCACCATAATCCTTTGCCTTGGAATCTTTCGCATTGTTCAGTTTCTGTGCGACAGCATCTGAAACCGTCTTCCGAATCACAGGGGTCAGCGTCTGCTTGCTCCCGCTGTACGTTTTCTTCTGCGCATGGAATTCCGTGATCACCGCATTCAAGCTCGAAATACGGCTTTTCAGATCTATATCGTCCTGCAGGCTGCAGCCGCAGGCTACCGGGTCATTCAAATGCTTTTTGACCTCGGCGGCTACGTCTACCTCTTCCGCACCCGTGCTGGATGGAAGCCATAACAGGGCCAGTAACAGGAACAATCTACACGTCGCTGAGTTCATGATCTTCATAGATTCCCCTATACCATCAAGGCCCGATGCAGTATAACGACGCCGTGGATCGCCTCATGATTCGCCCCTGGCTCGTCTCCACCATTCTCGTCGCGCTTGCCGTGGCTACTTACGCCGGTGCCCTTCACGGCGCCTTTCAATATGACGACCTCTTCACGATTCTCATCAACCCCCATCTCACCCGATGGCAAACGTTTGTCGGCCATCTCGATCACATGGTCCGGCCGCTGTTGTACGCCACATTCCTTCTCGACCAGTCGCTCTATGGAAACAGCGCGACCGGCTACCATCTGCTGAATCTGCTGCTTCACCTCTGCTCCGGTCTCCTCGTCTACCGGATTCTCACTCGAGCCGTGACGGAGGACACGAAGCACGTCCCATTCTGGACCGCGCTGCTCTTTCTCATCCACCCGATCCAAACCGAAACTGTCACCTATATTTCCGGACGCGCGTCCGGTCTCATGGCGTTTTGGTACCTGCTCGCGCTCGTTCTCTACATCAAGCGAAGTGAGCATCAGGACGACCGGCGCGTCTCCCGGCTGCATCTCTTCGGAGCAGTGACATCGTTTCTCTTGTCCCTGACCTCGAAAGAGACGGCAGTGACCTTTCCGCTCGCCCTGCTACTCTGGGATCTGCTGATACGCCGGCTCAAAGGGGCCCCGCTCCGCACCGCGATCCTGTCACACCACCTGCCGTTCTGGCTTGTCCTACTTGTCGTCGGCCTCGCAGTCTGGAGCCACCCTCGCTACATCTCGCTCGCGCAATTCAGTTTCGGCATTCGTCCCCTCTGGGACAATCTTTTGAGTGAACTCCACGCCTCCGCCTATGCACTGCTGCTGTTCTTTTGTCCTTGGATGCAGAACTTCGATCACGATCTGCCCGTGCTGCGCTCACTGTTCCAATGGCCGCTCCCACTCGATCTACTCGTGTGGTGCGGATTGGCTGTCGTGGCCATCATCTCTGTTCGACGTCTCCCGCTCCTCTCATTCGGCATCGGGTGGTTTGTTCTCCAGATGCTTCCCACAACGGTCATTCCACGCAATGATTTGCTAAGCGAACGCAACCTCTACCTGGCTTCAATCGGAATGCTGCTTGCTATCGTCGTCCTCTGGTCACACCTGACACACTGGCTTGCCACGGTACTGCCACGACCCCGGATCGTTGGGATCGGCGCCGGGAGTCTCGCACTTGCGATGGTTCTGGCACTTTGCCTCATGACCTTCCAACGCAACGCGCTCTATCGTGACCCGATCCTACTCTGGTCCGACACGGTCGAGAAATCACCGCACAAGGCGAGGCCGCACAATAACCTCGGGCATGCCTACGCGCTCCGGGACGACTGGGACAGGGCGATCGAAGAATTTCGCACGGCTACCCGGCTCGATCCCGACTATGCGCTCGCTCAGAAAAATCTCCGCGACGCCTACCTCCACCAGGTGGGACGACAGTAGTAATTGTCACGGACGGCTTTCAATTGCTCGTGTCCTGCAACACCGCCTGCCCGTACCGCAGCAAACGGGTGGCCTGTTCCCAGCGATCCCTGACATTCAACCCCACCAGCAGTAACCGATGGCCGTCCTTGAACATGCTCGCGATCAGACAGCGTCCGGCCTTGCTTGTGTAGCCGGTTTTCACGCCAGTGACGTCCGGATCGAGCAACAGCTCGTTGGTGCTATGAAGAGGCACGTGCCGCGTGCCGTCTACGGTGGCGATGTCCCGGGTCACGGTGCGGACCATCATGGAAAAGGCGGGGACTTGCAACGCCTGCTCGGTCAACCTGGCTAAGTCCGCCGCCGTCGAGTAGTGACCGGGCGCGTCGAATCCGCAGGCATTGGCGAAATGTGTATCGTGCAGTCCCAAGGCGCGCGCCCGCTCGTTCATCATCGTGACGAACCGGTCGGCTTCGCCCCCCACATGCAAGGCAACCGCCTGGCAGGCATCATTCGCGCTCGTCACCAGCATCGCCGTGAGCAGATCTCGTAAAAGGAATTGCTCACCAGCGTGTAACTTGAGGGATGACCGACTAAGGAGTGCACGGCGATCCACCTGCACCACCTGCTGCGGAGAAGCTGATTCCAGCGCGACCAGCGCTGTCATTACTTTAGTGAGGCTGGCCGGCGGAAGCCGACGAGTGGCGTCCTTTTCCAACAGGACGCGGCCGGACTTCATGTCAACCAGGTACAAGGCGGACGCCTTGATCGACGGTGGGGTGGGACCTCCCTGGGAGAGCGCGTCGTGGGCACCGACTCCGCATGATACAGATATCAGCGCTAGGCTGAAAAAGAGCGGCCACCCACGCCCAAGCGCTCTCATGGTTGCGCCCTACTGCCCAAACAACTTTTTCATCATGTCGCCTGCCTTCTGAATATCCGACTGGTCACCGGTAGTCGGCTCTGGTTCAGGATTTACGGGAGCCTCTTCCGGTGGCACATTCATACCAGGCCTGTTCATGCCGGGCCGACCCATACCAGGCTGACCCATGCCCTCCCTGCCCATCGCGCCCCCCATCATGCCGCCCATCATCCCGCCCATATCCAGTTTCGTAAACCCTTTGGGAATCTCGAACAGCTGCGGATCCTGCTTGCCGATCTTGAGGTTTTTGAGTTCCGTTGCCATGCGATGCTTTTCGGTGCCCTCTTTGTAGAGGAGATCTGTCTTGATGGAGATACCTTCCTTCGTCCGCCAGGAGAAGCCGCCGTACTTCTTCCCGTCCGTGCTGGTCGCAATCGTCTTGTACTTGGTGACCTTCACGCCGTTGAGTACCTCTTCTCCCATTACCGTCTCCTCATAATCCCACTGCGAGAGATCTTTCGAATCGTTTTTCCCGATCTTCTGCTCCATATACATTTTTTCCATCCCTCCGAAAGATCTGAACCGGGGCTTCTCTGGCATCAGTTGCGCCCCCCAGCCCCTCATGGCGCTCCTTCATGGGGGTATAGAAGACACGCTTTTCCATCGTCATGTCTTCGGTTTGCATGACCGAGTCGGCTGAATACTCCACCTGAGGAAGGCCGAGTTTGGCCGCCCCAGCCGGTAGTATGCAGAAGAGACCCGTTAGAAATACCACCAAGGCAATGCGTGGTGACATGGCAGACTCCTTTCACAAGGTTTAATAGCAACGCCTATGGCCCAGCTTGACCCCGACCGGCCATACGAGCAAGGAATGAATGCGGAGGATAGATTAGGGCCTGAAGAGTACTGCTCGCGCGATCAGAAGTAAAGTGGCAAATGCCCGCGCGCCTCGCCTCGCTGCGCAAGCGCACGCCGAAAAAGACTCCCGACTATCCAGTTATGCCTTCTTGATCAAGCTCACGACGAACAGGAGGACTACCGCTCCGATCAGCGCCGTCCCGACCGCGCCGGCGATCCCGCTCCCGAGCGAGACGTCCAACGCCCTGAGCAAGGCACTCCCAACCACGCTTCCGATGATTCCCACAAGGACGTTCGCGACAAGACCTAACCCATGTCCTTTCATGATCAAGCCCGCCAACCAGCCCGCCACAGCACCGATGATCAAGGATACTGCAAGACTTTGGAGATCCATCATTCCTCCTTTCCGCTCCACAAGGTAGGTTCATGAAGGCCTGGCCGGGCGCTCCTTCCTTGACTCGTATCATCCCCATTGCTTCATTGTCCAGACCAATGCCCCGTCCGTGCATGAGAGCTCGTCCTTACATCGCCACGCCGCCAGCCCTGTCTCGCTCTGCGATGAGTGAGGGTAAGACCTGACCTTGAATCATCCCTTAATACTCATGCCCAAACCCTATGTTGATCGCCCGGTGCGCCACCCCGCATGTGGTCATTCCAAAGACTCCTCGTGCGTGCTTCCTAACAGGGGGAGAGGGACCTGTTCAACGTCACGATCGCATGGTAGCATGTAAGTAAGCTCTAACAAGGAGGGAGACCCCTGGTACGTCTCACGACGACGCTGATGGAATCCTCTCAGGAAAGACGATGGCGATGGGAATTCCTGCTGGCGTGGGGATTGAGCGCAGGGCTGCTCCTCTCCGCATTCCCGGCACTGGCAACCGAGGCGCAGGTGCCATGGGAATGTTCAGGGTATAGCGGAGAGGCTCAGATGCGCTGCGTCCAGGCCTTGATCGAACTCCAGCGCGACAAGATTGCGAAGCTCGAAGGCCAACTGAAAGAACAGTCCGACCGGCAAGCCGCGGCAACCGCCGACCTGCAGCGGCAACTGGCAGATCGACCCTCCACAGTCCAGCCGGTCCCGTACGCCTACCCGTATCCGTACACCTATTGGTATCCCCCGGTGGGGTTCTCACTGTTCCTCGGTCGCCCCTGGATCTACGGCCCACCCTACCTCTATCGCCCCTATCCATATTATCCGGGCCCGAGGTTCTTCGGTTACAACCGCGGGCATTGGGGTCGCCACCGATAAGGCCGTACGCCCCGGTCCGCTAAAAGGAGAATATCCTGGTTTCTTTGCTCTGTCTCTCCTAGTTCACCTCGGTCCAGCCGGCCATCCGGGACCGAAACATCAGGGTCCGACGGGGCGTCCTGACGAGGTAGGCATCGCCAGTGTGCTCGATCGCTTGCGGCCGCTCGTCTCCCTGAAGTTCAATCGAGTGAAACCCACTCATAAAGGCCGAAAAGCCGACCAACCGGCCTGTCGTGACGGCCAGGGCCAGATGACCCTGCGCACGAAGGTCCTGAACCTGTTCGGCGCCTCCTAATGCCTCGCTTGTCCAATGGGCCAAGGTTTCCTGAAAGCCGTACAGATGCTGATCGGTGGCGACGATGCACAATTCCCGGAGGACATGGGACGTTCTGACATGTTCATCTCCATCAAGTGACTGCTCGCCCCAATGTCGAAGCTGGGAGGAAAATCCCAGCAATCTCGTAGACGTAATAGCCAGCGCGGTCAGGCCATGGGCCTTGGTACTGA
>VBOJ01000144.1 GCA_005877775.1 Nitrospirota bacterium
GACCCAACAGCATCTCGAAAGTGGAACTCAGTTTCGACGCGGGTAAGTCCTGGAACGAGGCCGAGCTTGAGCCGGCCCTCTCTCTCCATTCCTGGGTCATCTGGAATTACCGCTGGCACCCGCCAAAGCGCGGCAAATACCAGGTGCAAGTCCGGGCCACCGACAGTAAAGGTCTACTGCAGACCGCAGAGATCGTTCGTCCCCAGCCGGCAGGGGCCAGTGGGTATCACACGATCATTGCGGACGTCGAGAGTGTGGAGGCGCGAGTCTGAGCTGGGCGCGCTTCGTGCTCGCGCAACGCGCGGCCTCAGAAGGCCCTCGTTGGACGCGCGCAGTCAAGCGCACCCAGCCCACCCTCGCGGATGAAGAAGGAAGACAACGGCCGCAGTTAGACCAGCCTTAGCTGTCCCTCACGCCTTTTTCTATCCCAGATCAACGGATTTCTTTGACGGATCGTCCTTCTGCTGACACACTATATCTGCGCAACCTCTTTCCAGGCACGATACATCGCTGTTGATGAGAAACAGATGAAGGGATCGGTGCGCGCAAGGGGAAGAAAACTGGTCAGTGGCCTGTTGATCCTGATAGCCCTGGCATTGGGAGGCCTCCCAACTGGTATTCCAGAAGCCCCGGCGGATTCGATCACCTTCACAGGTGTGGTGGTCGGTATTGAAGATGGGGACACTCTCACGGTCCTCAGGAATAAGGCCCGCTTCACCTTGCACGTCGCGGGCGTGGATGCCCCGGAACTGGATCAACCCTATGGGCAGCAAGCCAAACGACTGGTGGCAGCGTTGGCGATGGATCAGGTCGTGACCGTCAGAGTCTTTGTAACCGGACACCAGGGCCGATTGACAGGAGAGGTCTGGTTGAAAGACCGCCGGAACCTAGCCTATGAATTGGTGAAAGCGGGGTTAGCCTGGGTCAAACGAGGAGCACTTGTACCAGTGGACTTCGAGCAAAGCGAGGCTGATGCCAAGGAAGTCCAGCGAGGACTCTGGGCGAACGAGGATCCGGTTCCACCGTGGGAATGGCGTAACGGCCGACGGAAATGAGAGGGAAGAGCAACCTGAATACCCTTCGTGCTCGAGCAAGCTGCACGATCAGCATGTACCGCTAGACAGACTAGTGGGGGCAAGCCAAAGCAGAGTCCAGAACCGACTTCCAGGTACGACCGCGCTTCTTACAACGCTGGCTTCTCGACACCCATCGTGCTGTTACACGAGACCGGCATCAATTCCCCGCCGTGGAAATACGACTTGTGTGTCCACCGCCGCAGCACGCCCTGGCTGTCGAACGTGAGCCTGTATTCATCGCACCAGGACCCGGCCGAGGCCCACGTATTCTGACTGCCTGGTTCGATTTCCCGTACCTCATAGACCCACAGCGATTCGCCCGCCGGGGTGGTCGTCGTCAACTTGGGCGCCCCAAGCTGCAGTTTGACCTCCTCCTGAGTCGCCCGATCCTGGGCCGATTGGAGATACCGGGATTCCTTAGCCACAATGAGTGCACAGCCGATCACTATCAACGCCAAACCGATTCCAAGGAGTGACCGCATCAGGACCATGGAGACCTCCTTTGTTCTTACGACGGCGGCTTATAGCCATCCGGCACGCAATAGGTCGGCATGACCTCGCCACCATGGAAATAAAACCGGTGTGTCCAGCGTCGCAGAACCCCCTGGCTGTCGAATGTGAGGACGTACTCGTCGCACCACAGGCCCGGCGCATTGACTCTACTCCCCGGCTGCTGTTCTCGCACCTGATACACCCACACCGATTCAGATGACTGAGTGGATGTCGTGAACTGTGGCGGCCCCAACCGTTGCCTGACCTCTTCTTGAGTCGCGCGATCTTGGGCTGAACGCAGGAAGGTCGTCTCTTTGCCTTCCAATAGCGTGCAACCGCTGACCGTCAGGACCAGTCCTGCCCAGACGAGTGGCTGCGGCAGCCTCATGGTGCACCTCCCGCACGACCGATCTCTTATCTCCAGCATACCTGGTAGAACCGAGCGCCGCAACCAGCAGGACCGCCAACCCTGGTGCGGATGCCAGCCTCTGTCGGGCGAGGAGAAATCGAAGCGAATGGTCCGACCGCAAAGCCGGCCGGCTACTCGATCTTGTCCAGCTTGAAACAGGGGAGATGAGCGTGGCGTTCGGGCTCCCTTCCGTGCTCGCGCAACGCGCGGCCTCAGAAGGCCCTCGTTGGACGCGCGCATTCGAAGAGAGCCCGATCCGCCGCTCAACGAAGGGAGGAAGGGAAGAGGTGATGCAATTATTAGAGGAATAAACTAGTCGATCTTATCCAGCTTAATATGGAGATCTTTGAGTTGTTCAGGATCGACGGGTGATGGCGCGTCGGTCATGGGGCACTGGGCCTTCTGGGTTTTCGGAAACGCGATGACGTCGCGAATCGAATCGGCGCCGCCGAGCAGCATGACGAGGCGGTCCAGCCCAAAGGCAATACCCCCGTGCGGCGGGGCGCCATACTCAAGCGCCTCGAGGAGAAATCCAAACCTCTTCGTCGCTTCGTCCTTCGTGATCCCGAGCAGATCGAAGAGCTTGCTCTGGATCTCCCGTCGATGATTCCGGATGCTCCCGCCGCCGATTTCGTTCCCGTTCAGGACAAGATCATACGCTTTGGCTCTGACGCGTAACGGATCGGAGTCCAGCAGGCCGAGATCCTCATCAAGCGGTGCCGTGAACGGGTGGTGGATGGCGACATGTCGGCGGGTTGCCTCGTCAAACTCCAACAGGGGGAAATCAACGACCCATAACGGGCGCCAGCGTTCACGATCTATCAACTGTAATTCTTCGGCCAGTTGCAACCGCAGCCGACCGAGGACATCATGGACAATCTTGGGGCTGTCCGCGACGCACACGAGCAGATCGCCGGGGCCTATCTCCGGGATAGCGCTGAACAGGCGACCAGCCACCAGAAATTTCGCGATGACGGATTCGAGTTGTCGGTCCTGGCCGATCTTGACCCAGGCCAGACCCTTGGCGCCGAACGACTTGGCCGTCTCCCCCAGCGCATCGATCCGGCTGCGCGGCATCGCGGCGCCTTCTTTCACCACCAGCCCTTTCACGATTCCACCGTTGGCCACCGTCTCTCGGAAGACCTTAAACTCGCTCTGAGCTGCAAATGCCGTCAGTTCGTACAGCGGCATGTCGAACCGGAGGTCCGGCTTATCGGACCCATACAGACCGACGGCATCCTGATAGGCCAAACGTTGAAACGGCGTCGCCAATTCAATCCCTCGGGTCTCACGGAATAGGCGGCTGATCATCTTCTCTGCAAGCGAGAGGACTTGCTCCCGATCCACGAACGACAGCTCCATGTCGATCTGCGTGAATTCCGGCTGGCGATCGAAGCGAAGATCCTCGTCTCGGAAACACCGGGCAATCTGATAGTAGCGGTCCGCCCCGCTCACCATGAGAATCTGTTTGAACAGTTGGGGTGACTGAGGAAGCGCGTAGAAACTCCCGGGATTCACCCGGCTTGGCACCAGGTAATCGCGGGCGCCTTCCGGCGTACTCTTGGTCAGCATGGGGGTCTCGATTTCAAGGAATCCTTGCGCATTAAGAAATGACCGGACCTGCTGCGTCACCTCATGCCGCAACTGCAGCAATCGCTGCATCTTCGGTCGCCGCAGATCAAGGTAACGATATTTGAGCCTCAGTGCCTCGGTTACGTCGGCCTCATCCTCAATCACGAACGGTGGAGTCTGTGCGTCATTGAGGATCTCCACCGCCTGGGCCATCACTTCGATCTCCCCGGTCTTGAGGTCCGGATTGGCTGAGCCCTCTGGCCGCAACATCACCTTGCCGGTGACTGACACGACACATTCACTCCGAAGCTCGTGCGCCCGCTTGTGGGCCGCCGCGTTCAGCTCCTGATTGAATACGATCTGGGTGATGCCGAAGCGGTCCCGGAGATCGATAAAAATGACGTTGCCGTGATCGCGCCGCCGATGCACCCAGCCGTTTAAGACCGCGGTCTGGCCGCTATGGACCTTCGTCAGCTCCCCACAGCGATGCGTTCGCATCAGCATGCGCTTCTCCGAGTAGAAACCCGTGAGGGGTGAGGGGTGAGGCGTGAGGAGCGTGAAGAGGTTTTCGGCTTTGAAGCCTCGAGCCTCACGCCCCTAGCCGCCCGATCGCGAACGAGTTCGCGCAACGCGTTCGCCTCTCGGTCCGTGAGATAGCGGTATTCGCCTGGAGCCAAATCCCCCAGGGTCAAGGGACCAAATCGAACCCGCATTAGCTTCAAGACAGGATGCCCCACTGATTCCAGCATGCGCTTCACTTGATGTTTTCGCCCCTCATGAATCGTGATCTCCAGCCAGGAGTTCTGTGCAGCCTTTCTGACTTTTTTCACCGTCGCCGGACTGGTCACGCCGTCCTCTAACTTAACGCCCCGTTCTAAGGGTTTGATCTCTTCATCCGTCAACACCCCTTTCACTTTAATCAGGTACGTTTTAGGGACATGGTTCCGGGGGTGCAACAGCGCTTGGGCCAGATCGCCGTGATTGGTCAGCAGCATCAGCCCTTCACTATCAAAGTCCAACCGTCCCACCGGAAAGACTCGGACACTGACTCCCGGCAGAAGCTGCTTCACTGTCGGCCGGCCACCAGGATCATCCAAAGTGGACATGACATTCCTGGGTTTATTGAGGATGAGGTAGGCATAGGGCTGCGCAGCCTGCAGATGCCGGCCATTCACTTTCACGTGGTCACGCTCCGGATCAACGCGAGTGCCGAGCTCGCGAACCACTCTCCCGTTCACGGTCACGTGACCCGCGGCGATCATCTCCTCCGCCTTCCGCCGCGACGCGAGGCCCGAACCGGCGATCAGTTTCTGAAGCCTAATTAACATACGTGACGCGTGACCCGTTACGCGTGACAAGTTCAAAGAACGCTTCCGCCCTCGTCACCTGTCACACGTCACTCGTCACCCTGTTACTCCCACTCGATGGTGCTGGGCGGCTTCGAGCTGACGTCGTAGACGACGCGATTGACTCCCTTCACCTCATTGATGATCCGATTCGAGATCGTGGCCATCAATTCGTACGGCAGCCGCGCCCAGTCCGCCGTCATCCCATCCAGGCTGGTGACCGCCCGGATCGCGAGGACGTGTTCATAGGTCCGCTGATCCCCCATCACGCCCACCGTTCGAACGGGAAGCAACACGGCGAAGGCTTGCCAGAGCTCCCGGTAGAGGCCGGAGTTTCTGACTTCCTGCTCCACGATGGCCTCGGCCTCTCGGAGCATCGCCAATCGTTCCTTGGTGACCGTTCCGAGGACGCGAATGGCCAAGCCGGGGCCGGGAAACGGCTGCCGCCAAATGATTTCATCCGGCAGACCGAGTTCCTTTCCCAACTGCCGGACCTCGTCCTTGAACAACTCACGCAATGGTTCGATCAGCTTCAGTTTCATCCGCGTGGGTAGTCCCCCCACGTTGTGGTGGGTCTTGATGGTCGCGGACGGTCCCTTGAAACTGACGCTTTCGATCACGTCCGGGTACAGAGTGCCCTGCACCAGATAGTCCACCTTGCCGAGGCGCCTCGCCTCCGCTTCAAAGTTCTTGATGAACAGGCGTCCGATGATCTTCCGTTTCCGCTCCGGATGCGTGACACCTTTCAGGGCAGTGAGGAACTGCGTCAAACGGTCAAGATACTTGAGATTGAGATCAAGGTGGGAGGCAAATGTCCGTCGAACCTTGGGTCCTTCCTCTTTTCTCAGCAAGCCGTTGTCCACGAAGACACAAGTCAGTTGCTTGCCGATGGCTCGGTGGGCCAGGACCGCCGCCACGGAGGAATCCACGCCGCCACTCAGCGCGCAGATGACCTTGCTGTGTCCCACCGTCGCACGGATCTGCCCGACCGCTGCATCCACATAGGAACTCATGGTCCATGTGGGCTGACAGCCGCAGATGTCATAGACGAAATTGCGGAGAATACGCGCCCCTTCCACCGTATGGGCGACTTCAGGGTGGAATTGGAGACAATAGATCCTCCGGCCGCCCGCGACCATCTTCATCGCAGCTACCGGAGAGTTCGCCGTGTGCGCGATCGAGCGGAATCCCTTCGGCAACCGTTCGATCCGGTCACCATGCGACATCCACACGATGGTCGAGTGTTCGTCCCCCACCCCTTTGAAGAGATCGGACCGATCGTCGATGCTGAGCTCAGCCCGGCCGTACTCCCGTCGGGTCGCCTTCGCCACTTCCCCGCCCAACAGATGCGTCACCAGTTGCATGCCGTAGCAAATACCGAGGATCGGGACGCCTTCTTCCAACAGTTGCGTGGACAGCAGCGGAGCCTTCCGGTCATAGACGCTCGCCGGTCCTCCGGAGAGGACAATGCCTTTCGGGCGGTACGCCAGCACGGTCGCGAGGGAAGCGGTACAAGGCAGGATCTGTGAATAGACCTGCGCTTCGCGGATCCGACGAGCGATGAGTTGTGTGTATTGAGAACCGAAGTCGAGGACGAGGATTCTATCGTGCCAGAGTTCCATCAAGAACCGTTAGGCGTGAAAAGTGAGGGGTGAGGTGTGTACAGGGCGGCGGAGGCATGATCAGATCCCGGACCACTAACGCCTTACGCCTAACGCCTCACGAGGACCTACTCCCAGTCGGTCCGGTAATTCGGCGCTTCTTTCGTGATGATCACATCGTGGACGTGACCCTCCCGGAGGCCGGCGAGCGTCTGCCTGATGAAAACCGCCTTCTGCTGAAGTTCCG
>VBOJ01000145.1 GCA_005877775.1 Nitrospirota bacterium
CCATAATCAGCCAAGTTAATGCTCTGAAAGCCGGCGTCCATGGGAGGGACAAGCCGGGCCTCAAAATAGGGACGAGGTGCCCCTGGCTCAATCAGTCGAATGTCTACAGGAGTCTTCAACGGTTGAGAGATGTACCAGTAGAGAGTGGGCTGCTCCTGTGCTGTCAGTCCTGTGTGGTCGGGGCAAAGCGTCCAGAGATCAAGCAGCCCTTGACTGATACGGCGAGTTCCTCCGGCCACCCGCTCTCCAGGAGCCCTCCTTTTGGGCGGGACATAAATGATTGACGGTGACGATGGCTGGTGGGTTACGGCTGGTGGTGTCGTCGCAGGTCGTTCAGGTGGAGGACCTTTCCTAGGTTGGACTCGCTCCTGTGCTCGCGACGGCTCGATGAGAGATCCGACTGCTTCGAGCTTGTGCCCGCCGGGGTCTAGAAGGGCAATGTGCATCTCTCCCTTCATGCCAGGTCGAGTCAGGGCGATTGGCGAGAAGAGCTCATATTGTTCGTGTCGGAGGCTCTGCGCTTGGATCATGAAGCTCTTGCCCTCACCCATCGGCGTCAGTCGAAGTGCGGAGGCGCCAGCCTGTTCCACGAAATACCGACCTGGAACCACAGTTACATCTCTCCCGTCTGGGCCCGTGAAGTGAACCGCGGTGCTCAACACCACATTGGGCCTCGCGGGTGCGTCAGGCTGAGCAGCGGTGAGTCCAGCAAGATCGCACAGGGGGATCAAGATGAGGAGGAAAACTCTTGGGTTCGACTGCATCGGCTGCCCTCGGATCCAATAACCGCTGGGATCGTATACTCCTGGGCTGTTACCGGAACCCGGACAAAGGTTTTGGGAAATGGGACAGTAAGTATACCCTCCCAGTTCCAACCACGATCAAGTCAATTTCGGTCTCTCTTTTTTGCTTCCCTCTGCATGGTACGGCCAAACCAGCAGAGTCTCCTGTCGGCTTCCGTGTTTGCTCACTGTCTGTTTCTTTTGATCTGGCGCCTCATGCACCTGTGCTGGTGACAGCAAACGTGGCACGTCACCTGGGTCCTGGACCGGACTGGACGAGCCGATGGCTTCCAAGCCTGTGCCCCTGGCAGTAAGAGGACAATGTACTGCTCCCTTGTTGGCAAGCCGCCAGGAACTAAGTACTTTGGCGGGCCCGAGGCGGTAGCATCTGTGCCAATTTTCTGGGTTCTGTCTATGAAGTGCGTCGCACCGCTTCCATCCCGACATTGAGTGATGTCCCAGCGGTGCAATCCGGCTTATAACCAGGGCTGACTCGGCATTGTAGGTCCTTCGAATTTGCCTTTTCAATTAAACTTTCGTAGGGGTCGCCCCAGGAACTGGCCATTTGGCACGACTCCACAATGAAACGAAAATCACAGGGAGGCATTGTCTAAGTAGGCAATTTGACGAATGAACTATGGCATTATTGCGCCAGTCACCTCACGTCCAGGATGATCTCTTTGACGGTCACCCCGCCAGCCTGGTCGCCCAAGCTCAAGCGGACGATGTGCTCCCCACTCGGAAGATTCACCTTGGGAACGCGTAAGCCTTCCGGCGAAACATACTGACGCACGCGTTCGGTGAGATCGATATTGACGAGCTTGACCAGGGTCACTTTCAACGTCGCAAGATCCACGGGCGCGCGACGCGCGAGGAAGCTAATCGCGATATCCAGGGGAGACTGCTGAGCCTGGTCCAGTCCGGGTTTCTCGATGCGAATATCCGGTCCAGAGTTGGGGAGAGGTGCCTCCCGCTGGAAGAGCCCTCGACTCCGCACCTCACCGGGCGTCATCGCCTCTTCGGGGGTCACCAGCCACAACCCTTCTGGGCCTGTGCCTGCAAGGGCCCCGGGAGGTTCTCCCGCCGAGAGGAGCAGCGTCATCGGAAGAACAAGCCTGAACACCTTCGCCACACGTGGTTCTGTCACAAGAATCTTTCCCTGTAAACGAGGGTTCTGTTGAGATCTCCAAACATAGGCCTCAAGCCCTCGGCGGCGACGCAGGGCCGAGGAGGGGGAAACAACGACGGCGCCGGGGCGGATGCTTCCTGGAGATTAGTCGTCGCGAGCCTCGAAAAGGTTCAGTCGAATTTCCATTGACCAAAAACTGCGAATCTCGAGGCACCTGAGACCATAAATGACGGATTGAAAAGTGCCTTTAAAGCAGGACATCTGCGCGGATGAAAGCCGATTCATTCCTCCGGCTTCGGTTCACCGACCAGCAGAAACGAAGCCCAGGCATAGGGGTGAGCAAAATATGCCTTCTCAGGATCCTTCTGAGCTTGCTCTAGCATGGCTACCATACCTTGACGTAAGGCCTCGGCCGGATATTGAGATAGATTGTCGCTGTGACCATATCGTCTAAACACCTCTGTCATAAGTTGCTGCGTGGCCTGGTCATCAACACTCCAATACGATACAAGGAGGGCTCTGGCGCCGGCAAAGAAAAAGGCCCGTGCCAGACCTGATAAGCTTTCTCCACTTCCATCGCCACTGGCCGTGTTGCAGGCGGAAAGTATGACCCAGTCCGTATGGGGCAGCTTCAGTTGCAACACCTCTTCCAAGGTGAGCAGCCCATCATCTTCCTGGCTCGAGGCCTCAGGAATCGTCAGCACCAGAGCTGGTTGCATCAGTCCGCTTATCTCACCGGCGAGCAATCCATGTGTGGAGAAGGCCAAGACCCTGGCTTGCCCAAGACGCCCCGAGACGTTGAGCCGTTTGACCTGTGATTCAGTGGCTCGTTCGTCAAGAAAGAGGTGTGTGGCAGGATCCACACCCATGACTCGTGCGATCGCCAATAGCTCTTCACGAGTACCGGGCAGGCGGTTCAGTGCACGGAGAATCTGGAGATCTGCCTTCGTCCCTTGGCTCGCTATCATGACCCCGCCACGCTCTCGCCCAGATCCTTGCAGGACGGGATCTCCAAACCCAATGAAAGGCTCGCCTCGTGTTTCTCGATCGCGAGGTGTCTGCCGGAGCAGTTTCAAGGCCGACGCTGAGGGCAATATTGTGAGGCTATAGGACCTAGCTAGCCAAGGCAGGGACGCATAGGGATAATTACCGATCTTCTCGAATACGATCCCTTGACCCTTTCGATAGAGATCCAACAAACGCTGAAACTTTTCGTCCCCTCGTTCAGTGACCAAGACCCCAAAAGGCAATGCGAGCAATACTTCGTCTGGAACGAGAATCAGATCCTTCACCCCGACCAATTGCGGTCTCAGCGGTTCCAAGAGCAGGCGATACAACTCAAACGCGCTCTCGACATCAACTGGTGGCAAGATCCTTGCGCCTCCTGCTGGAATGAGGCTTGCGCGCAATTTCTTCACGAGCGCCATAACCTTGGCCCGCGACACGGCAACATCACGGTATGACGTCTCCTGGTCAGGCCGCACCAGCCAGATCAGAAGATGAGAATCTAGCAGGAAATAACTGACCAAGGCCTCGCCGGGACGCAGCAGAGTTCGTGCCGTCGCGATGTCGAGAGGAGCTGGCAACGCCATTGCTGCGTAACGAGGGAAAAGACTTTCTAGCAGCTTGATCTGGTGATCAAGATCCGTCTGAACTTGCCGCAGCATCTCTTGGAGACCCGTGAGTTCCTGTGTGTTCCGCTGCTCAAGAGATTGGCCATATACTGCGTTCAAACTTATCCATAACGCCTGGCGACGTCGCCTCAGCTCCTCGACCTGCCCAGCAAGTTGGACTTCCTCAGGAGTCCCTGCCTGACGGCGAGCCATCGCCTTGGCCACCGCAGCTTGCACGATCCACCCGCGAGCCTGCTCCGTCACAAGAAAACTGTCCGCGACCGCTGAAGGGGGGCCGTGGTCGAGTAAGGACCCACGAGCCAAGGCTGCGAGAAGCCCGGCATAATCGTAGAGACCCTTGAGCTGGCCAGCCCAGACTTTGCTGAATGCTGCGTCGTCGAGTCCTTGGTTCGCTGTACTGTGGGCAAGCAATATCCTCCTGGCGCGCTCGTACGAAGCACGCGCCGCCTTGAGGTCTCCAGACGCATGCTTCGCGCGGGCGAGATCGAATAGACTCGCCGCTAGGTCAGGATGGTTTCCTCCGAGTGCCGCTTCCTTGAGCGTCACTGCCCGTGCGAAGGATCTCGCAGCGCGTTGAAGATCACCTTGCTGCGCTTGGAGGTACCCGAGGTTCGTCAGCGTTTCTCCGATGAAAACGTGATCTCGACCCAACGCCGCTTCTTGAACGGCGAGGGCGCGCTGAAACAAGCGCAGAGCCGCTTCAACCTCCCCGATCTGGGCCAGGACTTGACCGAGTTCGTTGAGCGTCACCGCCACAAAGGGATGCTGAGGGCCGACAGACTGCTCTTGAATCGTTAAGGCGCGCTCAAACGCCGAGCGGGCCCCGATAAGGTCACCAAACTTGCGTTTCACCCGGCCAAGTTCATTCAGGCTTCCCGCGACTTCTGCATGAGTGGGGCCAAGGGTCTGCTCATTGATCTTCAAAGCGCGTTCCAACAAGGGAAGTGCCCCTTGCGGATTCCCCATGCTAGCCTCGAGCATGCCCAAACGGGCCAACGTACGAGCGACGTGAGGGTGGGAAGGTCCCAGCGCTTGTTCACGAAGCTGGAGCGAGCGTTCCAAGGGCGGACGTGCTTCGGCGAAGTCTCCGAGGCGGCGCAGAATGTTTCCGTAATAATTGAGGGCCATGGCAAGATCCAGAGGTCTCGTCTTCTCAACAGGTTCAAGCAAACGCAACGCGCGTTCCATTGTTGTGCGTGAAAGCGAGAGATCACCCAGTTGACTCTGCACGATGGAAAGGTGGAGGAGGCTGACCCCAACGTCGGGATGGGTCGGTCCCAGCTTTTTCTCACGAATGAGGATGGCGTGGTCAAGCAAAGGGCGCGCTTTGGGAAACGCACCGCGGGCATAAAGGACTCGGGCGAGGTTGGTCAGACTTTCGGCCACTGCTGGATCTTCAGCCCCTAGTGAGTCTTCACGAATCCGGAGTGCGCGTTCAAAAAGTGCCTGAGCCGGTCCCAATTCAGCAAGCTGGTGCAAAATTAATCCGAGAGTGTTCAGGCTGGAAGCGACCACTGGACTGGAGGGCCCAAACGCACGTTCACGAATGGTCACTGCCTGTTCAGCGAGTGGTCGCGCGGCTGAATAGTCACCCTGCTCGTAGAGACGGAGGGCGTCCTGGTGAAGCTGCTCAGCCTGGATCAATTGGGTCTTTGCCTCATCCCCCTTCCTATGGTCACGGGCAGGAACGCTTTGTTCTGGGAAGGCGGGTTTGGCACCGACCGTCGGCGAGGGCAATGGACCAGAACAGCTCACTGCGATGGTCAGCAGCAAGATCAGAACAACACCCAGACGGTAGAGACGGAATCTGAGTCCTCCATCATTCTGCGGCAGATGGGTTCTGATCACCTGCTTCGTCGTGCGAACCATAGCGACTGTCGCCTAGTATGTCCAAGTCATCAGCAATGTATAGACGTTCTTGGTGTAGTCATAGACTGGAATATTCGAGTCGTTGCGAAGCCGTTGGCCTTGGGCGGTCAGCGTCAGATTCGGGGTGAGTGGTTTGGATATTTGAAGTAGATGCATTTGCTCGATATCATCCCTATTCGACAGTCCACCTGCATCATTCACAAACAACGTCTGCGGATTACTGTAATTCCGAAAGTGGATGTCATAGTCGTAGCGCAAGGTGACATCACCCCACGGCAACGTCACCTGTCCACCAGTTTGAATGCGGTGCCCGAGATAGGAGAAGGATGTTCCCTTCGTGACCTCCCGGTCGTACTGGTAGCCAAGCCGGAGGAGAACTTGGTCTTGCGAAAATCGGAACAGATGCAACAGGCCGAACATGTTGTTCAGGCCGTCGCGTTGCTCACTGGAGAATCGGATGTCGTTCGCGACCGGCTCCCGAAAAAATTCCTTGACTTGATAGCGATACTGGACGTTCGTGAGATTCCCAACGGCTCCAAGAAAGGGTAGAACAACGTTGGGCTCCACCACCGTCGCAGAAAACGTAGGAGTATGGCGAGAGAGAAAGCCGGCTTCGTCGAGAAACAAGTAGTCAAAGGTATATTGCCCCGCCAGTTGGTAAGCGAGGCTTCCAAGTGTCCCACGGTAGAATCCACTGAGCCCTCCCAGATGGTTTTGCATGTTGAACTTATTGGGGCCAGTATTCTCGGGTCCTGACTTGAAGTTCACCGTTTGAAACAATGAATAAGTTGCGGTGGCTTCAAACGCACCCTCCCGATAAAACGAATAATCGAGGAGCAACGAGCCCAACATACCGGGCGATGTCGCTTGTCGGCGCCGGAAGTTCTGTGCCACCGGATCATTGCTAGGGTTGGGATTGACCGGGACGTTGTCATCGTAAAACCCTCCCACAGAGACTTGGGCCCGCAAGCGCTTTGCCTCTCCTGGTCGGGCACCTGCTGCGAGCGCCTCCTGAATGCGGACGGCTGTGCCAGTGACAGGAGACACGGCCTGGACCCGTTGGGCACTCTCTAATTCGGCAAGAGCTTGCTTCGGCAATCCCAAGACCCCCAGAGACAGCCCTTTGTAGAAGAGGCTGAGCTGCCGAATATCCGGGTCACTCGTCTTGACCGCATCAAACGCTTTGAGGGCCTCAGAATAGTCTTTCCTCTGATGACGCACAATCCCGACATAGTAGCCAAGGTTCTCCAGATCAGGCTTTTGGCGAAACACTTCCTCGAGGAGCGGACCCGCCCTTTCATAATCGCCCACGGTGAAATAAGCGACGCCAAGTTGGTACTGAGCCTGAATGTCGGTTGGCCGAAGTGTTCGCAATGTTTTGAGGGGAGGAATGGCCCGGCTTGGCTGTTCTAGGGCGAGATAGACCAAGCCCAGGTAGTACAACCCGCGGGGATCACGGGGGTCCAACTCCAGGGCGCGTTCAAGCAGCCGCAAGGCTTCGTCATATCGTTTTTCATCATACGCCAACACGGCCTGGGCCACGAGAACATCAGCCTCAGCCTGTTGAGCCGACACGGAAGTTGTCTCCACCAATAAGCTCAGGAGAGGCAGGCAGATGATGAAAACGTTTAAGAGCGAAAGAGATTTTCTCGTCGCGGCTGGCGCAGCTGGCATTGTCTCGGCTCCTTTCTCGCTGGTGGCAGAGCAGCACGGGCGCCTAGAGTACAACCATGAACACAAAGCAGCTACCCCTCTTTAGAGGGGGGTGGTAGACATGCGATGAAGGCTATGCTATAGGAAAGTCCATCCTAGGTAGTTTCCAATATCAGTAAGGAGGAGTATTTCGTGAAAATTGGTCACCGCGAAATGTCTACAGATCCTCCACAGTCCTCACCGGGTGTACGAGGCATAAGGAATCCTCAATGAAACGGCAACCACCTTCATCGCTCGTTGCCCTGGCCTTAGTTGCAACCCAGGTGTTAGGACCGGCTGCTCTTTGGGCCGCGGAAACTACGCAGCGTGGAGTCCGGGTGGAGCCTGAGAGACAACAAATTGTTGTTGCCGGGTTAAACGGCAGGGCAAAAGTAAGCCCAGTGGACGCGCCGCATAGGGCTCGCTCTTTGAGATTTCGAGATGTGGTCTCCACTGGTGATTTGATCGCGACAAGCGAGCAGACTACTGCCGAGGTATTGATCGGCGACCACACCCTGGTCACGGTTCAAGGGGAGTCGCAGGCAGCGTTGATTGAAGAGAGCCCTGGCAGAGCTGTTGTCAAAGTGACGAAAGGACAAGTTCACCTGGCTGAAGCGGTGTCGCTCCGTTCCGAGAAAGCCATCACACTCCGCACGCCGACGGCTGAGGTGATGACACAAGGAGCACTGCTGAAGGTTGTGGTGGAACCTGCACCAAGGAAAGCCCACGCTGCAAGTCTTCCTGGTGGGGCACAGCCTATTCCGGTCTCTCTCACGGCAGCGAACCAACTGGCTGCAATGGCGCCCTTGGTAGAAACGATTCAGGTTGATGAAGGAACCGCGGAAATCCGCTCTGCCTTATTCGCAGGCGGTTCTGTCACACTGCGAGCAGGCCAGAGTGTCCAGATTACCGGCGGGACAATTGGGATTCCATTTCCCACAGCGGCTCCTCTTCCAGAGAATAAACTGCTCCATGCGGTGCCCGAGCACATCAACAGCCCGGAAGAGGGTACACGTCACCTGGTTGCTCTGCAGATGCAACAGGTCTCAGCGCTGGGGCAGGCCTATGCCGGGGCTGAAGAGACGATCGCAAGTGAGCAAAGCGATGTCAAAAGTAACGCCATTGTCTCGATTATTTTTGGCGCCAATCTTGGGAGCGCTGTCAGTTTGCTTTTTGGTTTTGGAGCTGGCCAGGGAGGCACCGCCGGTCAAGCGGGAACGCCCGGAAACTTTCTCTCATCTGGAGCCGCTGGGCAAGGGGGGACTAGCGGGCTGGGAGGATTCGCTGGAGCGGGCGGGGCCGGTGGGAGCGCGGGAGCGTCTGGATCTGCCGGGTTATTCGGAACAGCTGGGATCGGGGGAACCTCGCTGTTTTCGAGTCTGCCCAATACGATCAATTCTTCCGGTGCGGGGATTGGAGACGATGTGAATGATGGTGGCAGGAGTCTCAACCTCACTTCAGCGCCGAGGGGATTCTGCTCATCAGGATGCTTTATCCCAGCGTCGGCACAGGGAGGCCTTGGGTTACTGGCCATCACCAAGCTGCCTAATCCCGACCCGACGAAGGAAATACTGAGCACGTTTAAGGCGACAGAGCTTCTTCTGGTAGATAGTGGAAACCTTGCTCAGGCGCCCCATGGGGGACGGGAGCCGATCAGTACATTAATCGCGCGTGGAATTCAAGATAGGTTCCAACCTGCCTTGATTTCGGCGGTGCCCACTAATACTGGAACCAACTTTGATCTCCCCAATTCCTTCTCATCGGTTTCGACCCCCTCCACACTGACAGGTCATAGATATGAACTTCGGATAACCGGTTTTACCCCGAATGCGAACCCAGAATTGAATACAGGGACGTTTGAGATTGTCGATACTGTCACAAACCTCGTGAAGGTCACTTCACAAATTACGGTCGAGCCAACCTTTGACACCAAAATATCCTCGGACTCGGTCTTGCAAGCGAAGGGTCAATTTGATGGCTTGGCTGTTAACTTGTTGTTCAAGGATAAAGGACCCTTGACGGTGGGCGATAAGTTCATTATTTCAGAAACAGCAACGACTCGCACCATTCACGGCAATACCGGAGTATCCATCTACGGAAGCTTTAGCGATCAAGGGACTGCAGAAGCGAACGTTAAGACGATCATAGTAAAATCAACTCAAGATACACGTCCCATCATAAACACCACATTATTGGATACAGCCGATCCAAATCCGGTCAATGTAACTCTTTCAGATTTCAGCTCTCGCGCAGATGGAAAGGCATGCTTCGTATGCAGCACTGGCGGAAACGCTCAACCCGTCGCTCCTCTTTATAGTTTTGTTGACGCAAGAATTACCGCGCGAAGCTCTTCAAATGCAGCTTTGCCGATCTTTGACCCCAACAACCGCACCAACGACAGGACAGTAGAACTTTCGGGCGGGCTTCTTCTTGCTGACAACACAGCTGTGACAGTAACCAATAACATCGTCCGTGAAAGCTATAACAAATTCCCCAGTTCTCCGGTCCCAAGTGCGACGAGCACTTATTTCACGCAGAAGGGACTGTCTCCGGCTTTTGATGGGTCGGTGATTGGGATCATCGCCAGTGGAACTGATCCCGCCTTTGTCCGTATTCAGGACCGAATCCTCGGTGTGCTGAGTGGTAGCACGATTAAACCAGATGTCGTCAGCGGCCAAGAAGTCAGAGTGGCGTTGCTCAGCGTGCTCGATAGTCAACTGAAGGGACCGACGGCGCAGCCTTCCAATCCCTTCTTTGATCTCAGCAAGCCGGTGGGCCCAGATAATCAACCATTCAACCGGGAGAACGTGGCCCCGCTCATTGAAATTCTGGATTCCAAACCAGCCACCGGCGACGGAGTCAAGGTAAGCTCAGCCGTCGTCGTGCGTTCGACCGGCCTACTCAATAGCACCCACATTCCGGCCGATGGTGCGTTGCTTGAAGTGGGGGATGCGACTCACGCGGCTGCGCCGCTCGTATCCATGAAAAACAGTCGGATGACTGCGACGGGGAATTTCGCAGATCTGAGCGGGGCCACGCCAATTGGCCGCCATCTACTTGCCGCAAATGTGACCAATGGCTCGCTTATCCAAGTCGAGTCCAGTGACTTGACTGTGGGGCAGGATGTCGTGAACGTAGCAAACCAGGGATCAATCTCGGTAACTGGAAACCTGGTGAATCAGAAGGGAACCAGCAACCTGTCCGCGGTCAATCTGCTGAATTTGAATGGAACGGGGACGAAGGGAACTGTCACAAACGGAAGTGTCGCCCTATTGGAAGACTCAAGCGTCGCGACCTTCAGTGGAGGCCACCTCATGGCTGCCACAAGTGGCGGTGCCCTCACGCTCACGGGCAACGGAGCCGACTTGAAAGGCAATAGTGCTCTGGCTGTAACGAGCGGCCATATCTTGAACTTGGCTGGCAGCACGTCGAAGGCAACGATCACTGGAAATATGGTTTTGTTGAGAGGTACGAGCGGCCTGACCCTCGGCGCGCTGAGTGGGACGGTCACGACAGCGCACGGGTTGAACGTGAGTGCGGGCGCGGCGGCTGCCCCAGTGACGATCACAGGCAACGTGGCAGATCTGCAAGGACAGAGCAGCCTGACGTTGGCGAATGGGAACCTGGTGAATCTGACTGGGAATGGCAAGAACCTGGACTTGACCGGTAGTGTCGCGGTGTTGGTGAACGGCAGCAATCTGACCTCAACCAACCGATCGGGAAGTGCCACCACGGGACATCTGGCTCATCTGGAGAATGGAGCGACGGCGACGGTGACGGGGACCGCAGTCACGCTGAAGGGGACGAGCACGACGGCGACGCAGTTAACCCTGAGCCGAGGTAATTTGTTGGATGTGACGGGGGCGCAAACGGCGTTCACGTTGGCAAAGCCCAGCAATCAGACTGTGAGCCTAGCCGTGCTGTCAGGGAACAGCGCCTTGACGCTCAGCAACGGGCATGCGGTGAACGTCACAGGCGGCACCGTGACTCTCAACGGCAATGTGGTGGATCTCCATCAGGCGACGGACGGGAGTACGAGTGGAACCAGTACCGTGACGGTGAGCAACGGACATCTCGTGAATGTGACCAACGGCAGCGCATCGGTGACCGGCAGCGTGGCCCTCCTCAACAACGGGAGTACCCTGACGTTGGGGGCGACGAGCGGGACGGTGACGACGGCGCATGGGCTGAACGTGAACGTGGGCGCGGCGGTAGCCCCCGTGACGGTCACAGGCAACGTGGCAGACCTGCAGGGAGGAAGCACGCTGACACTCGCCAATGGGAATCTAGTGAATCTGACCGGGAACGGCAAGAATGTGGACATCACTGGGAGTGTGGCGATACTGGCAGGCACGAGTAGCCTGACCTCAACGAACCGCTCGGGTGGTGCTACGACCGGCCACTTAGTGCATCTGGGGCCTGGCGCGCAAGGGACCTTTGGGAAGAACGTGGCGGACCTGCAGGGCAGCGCGGGCGCGAGCAGTGGGGTGACGAGCAGCCTGACCCTCACCAAGGGAAATGTGCTGAATCTGGCCGGCGCCGGGGCGCAGGCGACGGTGGGGGAGAGTGTGGCGCTGCTGAACAACCGGAGCAGCCTCACGCTGACGGACGGG
>VBOJ01000127.1 GCA_005877775.1 Nitrospirota bacterium
GAATCGAGATTAAACCGAGATTGGGATCTCTGCACTTCGCCCTCAGAAGCGGGTCGTTGATGTTCGGGGTCTTGTGAACATCCCACCCCAAAGGCGTGAGGTTTAGGAACCCGTTCTCACTTGTCCACTCCAGCTTCTTCCAGCTCATTCCACACTTCTCCCACAACAAGGTAGGCAACCCGAGAACGTTGGCTGGAGGGCTGTGGAGTCGTGGGGAGGGTGGTGCCGATGAGCACAACCTGAGCCCAGGGCGATCCTACCCACCCCGCACCCATCAGGAGGGCTCAGATGGGGCGGTTTGGGGTGAGCTGGTCCTCCGGGATCCGGCGTTCCGAGGAGCGACGGCAGCTGGGAGCATTCCCGCAGGTGACGTAGACCAGCTCTTTCGTTCTGGAGGGGCACCCCTGGGCAGCGGGTCGTGAGGGAAGCCACGCGGTCACCCGGTGATGACTCAGTCGCGTGCCCGCCACGGCACGTTCCAGACATCTCCCGCTTGGTCCAGTTCCAGTGCGACATACCATTGCTGCACGGGCGGTCCAAGCGGGTCTGAGCGGACAATATGCGCGGTGGCGCTGCGCGGGCTGGCGGGGATGTCAAAGCGCAGGCGGGTCCCCTGGGTGAGGGCCTCCTCCCTGTGCTCGGCGGTCTACACTATATATCGGAGCGGCGACGTGGGAAGCTGGAAATCGTCAGGCACCGCGACGCCAGGCGTGTCGTGCGGATAATGGTGTCGTCAATCGCGCCACAGTTCAGGCACCGGGACCCGCGAAAGCCAGACAGGGAGGCTTCCAGGGAATCTCCAACATGAGAATGCAACGCTCAACCCCGCCCGGGTATGGTTGACCGTGTTGCCGTGATTGGAAGCCACGTCATCTCTCCACTTTGCCAACGAGAATGTTCCACTCCTGCGCTCCCTGTTCGATCGTGGCAACCTTAAATCCCGCGACGAGCTTTCCTGGTTCATGTCGAGTATGGACTGGGATGGCCTGGAGGGTGATCCGATTCTGGAGGTGGATCCGAGCCTGCTCCTTCATCGTCAGTGCGCTGGCATCAGACAGGGAGAGCGCCAGACCAGTAGGGGAGAGATCTCTGGTGAGTGCGACTACTTCGACGCCTGGCCAAGACAGTCGACAAGACATCACAACCTGTACCCGCCGGACGGAACGCCCGGAGTAAGATCGCCGAGAATCAGCTGACTTGGCCATGAGCGCGGCTCCAAAATTGAACGAGTATGCTATGCATTGCAATACAATGCTATATGCCTGCTGGGAATCGGGTTGATCCCGGATAGACAAGGAGGGAAAAACCTGAATGAAGTTGACGACACCGCACCGTAGAGAGGCAGTCAGGAGCAGGCTCGGTCCTTGCCCTAACTTGCTGACGCTTCGACCGCACGCAAATCGAAGTCATTTCTTTTTGAACCTGCGTTCAGTAAGGCTGTGCCTCCTTAGTTTTCGAGTCGTGACAGCCCTCGTCGCATAGAGGATTTTGATACCCTGGTCTACACCGATGGTCTTCTCGCTCGACCAAGCTTTCACCATTCCCACGGCGGGATCGAGGGTGAGGTCCGCCCACAGTGCTATCCTCGTCTCCCGCGCTTCGACCTCCAGCCGTTCAAGCAAGAGCGCATTGTTCCGGCAGGAGTGACAGACTGAACTATTCAAGGAAATCCCGGTGAGGTTGGCAAGAGCGATCTGTCCTCACCGGGATGCTATAGGAAAATACAGAAGGGAGGCGATGTCCTGCGTAAGGCTCTCACCGCCGATTGATCATACCGCGTATCGAGTGATGGTTTCCGCCCCCAAATGCACATCCTCTTCGTCGTATCCCACATCATTGTGCGCCATGACCAGGAGCGCAGCGGCATCCAAGCGGCGGTTGGCCTCGATGAGGGGATCAACGACATGACCGCAGTTCATACAACGCCACACCTTCATCCACATCAACCCGCCAGTCCCTTGGAGATCAATGAAGTGGTCTTCAACCATCAAACCAGAACAACGCCTGCATTCCATGTCGGCCTCCTCTCTCCGTCCGAATTTGTAGGGGGTGTGCGCCCTCCCGCCAGTTGCCTTTAGGCTCGAGGACCGAATGCTTGATCCTGGAGCACGCGGCCAAGTCGCTCTCGGTCCTCCGCCCGCATGCTGAGGAATTCCAGGCCGAACGTCCGTCCCCGTGTCCACCGAACTTCTGCCACTTGAACCCTTATCGGCCGGTCATGATCGGGCAGAAAGAACCATAGCTCCAGCCCAGTGACTGTTTGGACCCTCGAGTCGCTGTGAACCTGACACCCTTCTGCCGAGAGGTCCATTATGGTCCCTTCGCCGTCTAGTTGGCCTCCTGCGGAAACGCTTCGGAAGTGAACCCGTATAGGCGGGGACTTGCGCAAATCCATTTGAACCTCTCACTCGGAACCAGAGGACCGCAGGTCGTCGCCCATGACCTCCTCCGCGGTGTCTGCCAACCTATCCCGGCGGGGGAAGAAAATCTATCCAGCCTTCGTGGGGGTGAGTATGACTTTCGGAGGATACGGGCTGCGAAGGGGTTACGGAGTCCCGCCACTTCCTTGGCGGACCGTATGACAGGTCATGGTGCCCCGTCTGACCAAGAGCACGCAAGGCCCTTCAGCCCTCTCCGGCGCCTGTGAGTGCATTCCCGCGACCCTATATCAGCTCACTCCACCTCCTTCCAGCCAATTCCAGCAACAGTTTCGGTGAAAACCGTATGTTGGCTGGAGGGAGCCGGAAGGAGCTAGAGAGTGGTGGAGGTGAGCACGCTTGACTCCACTCGCTTCTTGACCTCACAGTGACCCTCTCTGGGCCGTCTCACCACGGCGGCCTCTCCACAGACAACTTTCTGCCCTGCCGGGCAACATGAAATGACTGACTCCTACCTTCCCTCAAGGATATGGAATCGCGGGAACAGGGTTGGCCTAGATTTGCCAAGCCCTCTCCTGAGTGCTATAGATGCACGAGAGCCACTTTGGACTCATTGAGCCACCCGCATCCACGCCGGCGCCGAAGGCATTCCGGTCACTGGGCAGAGAGGAGGAGGGCTCCGTGGTTGAGGGACGAAAAGTCCGAGTCCTGGTCAGGACTCGAACTCGCAAATACGTAGGCGACCTCTTTGTCCCAGCCACGCGAAAAAGCGTGCTCGAGATGGTCAATGACGACCGGCGCCGCTTTGTGAACCTCACCAATGTGCTCATCGACGAGACACAACGGATCAAGTTTATTTCGCTCAATAAGCGCCTCATCGAATCCATTGCCCCGCAGACGTCCTACCACCTCACGCTTGACTAAGTGTGCTCTTGCGCTGGCGAGCATGGCGGCAGCATCTGAGTGTCCAGGTGTGCCAACTCACTGATGCCTCACACCAGTTGAACGTGCGGCACGCGGATTAGGAAACCGTTCCAGATATCCAACTCCAGTTACTAGCCGCCAGTCGGAAGTTAGAACTCCCAACCTCCACTGGGACTTTATGACCTTACAGACTTTACGACTTTGAGACTTTATGGAATGAACTGGAGTGTGGTGGCGTTGAGCACAAAGTGTGCACAGGACTGTGGGGTGAACCAGTGGCGATAACGAACAGAATCCGCCGTACTGCCCTAGGTCTCCTCCCGACAATACCCTCTTCAGAACAAGTCTTGCCGGATTGCCTCGTCCCCAGACGTTCAGCCATATCCTAAGTGCTTGAATTGGCGAGAAAACAGGCTCGTCTGTCAACAAAGCAGAAAATGGTGCGTCTGCTAAACTTAAAAAGATGAATGGCCCTGGAAGTCTCGAAAGAGTCATGCGGAGCCGGATGCGTCGCACAGTTCTTTTTCCGTGCCTCGCGGGACGCATGTTGGGCCGAGCTCAGATTGGCTGTTAAACAAAAACAAGAGGAGGAGAGCATGATCGGACCAAAAAGGAGAGTCCTCGGGATGACCATCGTCACGGCGGTGCTGCTCAGCGGCCCCGTGTTCGCACAAACTAGTCCACCCGTTGGTGATATTGCTCAAGATCGTCAAGACTTGCAGCAGGACCGCCGGGAGAGTGGGCAGGATCGTCAGGATCTCCGAGGAGACCAACGCGACGTGCGTCAAGACCGGCGCGATCTGCGGCAAGACACCCGAGACATCCAAGCTGACCGTCAGGACTTCCGCCAGGATGAAAGTGCCCTACGGCAGGGTCGGCAGCAGTTACAGCAGGATGAGCGCTCCGGGGCCAGTGCCACGCAGCTCCAACAGGATCGGCAGAATATTCGGCAGGACCGACAGGCCCTGCGGAGTGATCGCCGTGACTTGCGGGAAGACCGACAAGATCGGCGGGCGGATCGCCAGAATCTCCGCCAGGATCGGCGAGATGTCGGGCAGGATCGACGTGATCTCCGCGAGGATCGTGAAGACCGTCGTCATGATCGCCAAGACGTCCGTCAGGACCGCGCGCAACGGGCCCGTCGGGGCCGATAAGCTCCTGGCCTCGGCTCGGAAGAAGAGGTTATGAACGTTCTGAGGGAGAGGCGGGGCAACCCACTGTTGTCCCGCCCGTCTCGATACAGTATGGCCATTGCCTGCACACCTCCATCCCCCGTTTCAAAAACCCAGGGCAAGCGAGCCCATCAACAGTCCGAAAACACGAAGAGACTGGCTCTGTGTGGAGGAGGTCTCATAATTAACTACTTTTGACGCATTGAGTGGGCGCAGCAATCTCCCGATCCTACCACTAGGCATAGCCGGCGTTGACTTGGGCCTGGATCATGTTTCGGCCATCCGCAAGTTAGCCTCTCCAAGGGCTCTACAATAGCAGTCTTGCCCTACGACGCCCGCTGTGAGGGTTTTTCACAGACTAGATCGCGGGTGCGTTGTCGGGCTCGTGTCCCCTATGCAAACCCCTTCTCCTGAAAATCAATACCGTTGAGTCGGATGCGCTCGGCTGTACTGTCGAGCTGAGTACACCGGCTTAAGCGCTCGATCATTGTTGTCCCGGTACAACCCGATTCTCCTCCGAAGACGATTCAGAAATCGGAACCTTCTGCTCAACCGGGGTCAGAGACTCGCACACATTGTTGGTCATCACTTGACCTGGGAGACAAGGATTTTTCTCGGCGCCCTTCTCGGCCGATTTAGATGAATCGGCTTTCGATGGGGTCTCCTTCGCATACTTCGATGGCTCCGAGAGAGGACTGACCTCGTCATGGCATTCCTGTCCGTAGCGCAAAGTGAAAAATCCGGCCGCCACGACCGCATACCAGGGGATAAACGCTCTCTTGTGCGTACAGACATGCTCGACGCGCTGGTTGCTTGCTTCGTTCACGGTCGTATGAGTGACGTAGGGGTTGCTAGTGCATGCGAGAAGAAGCATGCAGGCTGTCAGGAATCCCGCGTTTCTCATCTTTCAACTCCTTCCTTGTGATGCTGCCAGATGGATTTTCTTTTTGAACCCGCCAAAAGCCTACTCGAAGGACTCGAATAATCTATTGGTGGACCGAGGAAGCAGAAACAGGTATTTGGACAGTCAGCCTTGACAGGTCCCAGCTGGTGGCCTAGCCTTGGCCCTCTCGTGAATGCGCGACATCAACGGGGCAGGTCATGGTCACGCTGCGGTGCACAAAGAAACTGTTGCGCCAGCTTCGGACCGCTCCTGCATCGGAACCGTGCTCACCCACAACCGCCCTCGGCGACTGGTATGCCAATATCTTGCTCACGCGCGCCCATCCCTTGGTTCTTTGTGTCAGCGATCAGTCGCTGCTCTCCGTGATCCTAGCTGCCCGCGAGCTCGACACGTTGGCCTCTCGATTTCAGAAGGCCGTCAGGGAGCATCTCTTGGTTCTCGGCGCTTCGCCCCAGGATGTTGAACGTGAGGCCGCAGAAATGCACCAGATCGAACTTGGGCCGACAGCGAGCAGAAGCGTGCTGGGTTCCATGCGGGAACTGACCTTTGCTGTGGAGGACGAGCTGCAACGAGGACGGTTCCCGACAATAAAGGAGCTGCAACTTTATTTAAGCACGTACATCATGGGGCCGATTGGGATGCGCTTCCCTTGTGAAGTCGCTCTTGACTTGTTGCATAACCCGCGAAAGGACTCGTATGGGGTGTGAGATCGATCATGCCCCCTTTTTTCCTGTGGGCGCGGGAAGTGAGGCTCAATGAAAAGGAAAGGCATCGCCGGTTCGAGTCCTGGTCGGGGAGCCATTTCAGCCCGTGTTATGTCAGGCTGACGGTTGTACGGAAAGTTCGATCTATTACACTACTGGGGAGGCAAGGACTCATGGATCGTCGAGCAACATCGCGTCTTCTGGTGCATTTCCATACGACCCTCTCCAAAGAGCAAGGGGTGATCGAAGGAGGGACTTTGATTGACCTCTCCATGGAAGGATGCCGAGTGGAGAGCGACGCACGGCTCACGCCGGGCAATGCGCTGAGCCTGCGCCTCTTTATCTCTGGAGGCGAGCCGCCGATCGAGGTTGAACGGGCCGAAGTTCGCTGGGTCAAAGGACTTGTATCCGGAGTGGCCTTCATCACCATAAAGGAGAAAGAGCAGGAACGCCTCCGGCAAGTCATTCGAGACCTTGAAGGGG
>VBOJ01000303.1 GCA_005877775.1 Nitrospirota bacterium
ACCCTCCTCGCTAGACAATTGACCGTAACGTTTCGTCTTCAGTGTGCAAAGCGGGGCGAGTATAGCACAGCGCGTGTAAGGCGAAACAAATTATTCGAAATCACGATGTCATGCGAACACGCGAGAGTCAGAGACTGGTTTGGAACGAGCGCCGATCAAAGCTATTCATCTAGTCAGATTGTTCGCTCAGCACGATGTGGATGGGTGTGATTATGTCGTTCGCTATCGTGAGAATCCCCAGTCCCCGTGGCAGCTTGAAACGCTTCGGACCGGCCGAGCCAGGATTGAAGAGCAAGGTGGCCCCGTACCATTCAGCCTTTGGTTGGTGCGTGTGGCCGAAGATGCAGACGTCAAGTCGTTCTCGGTCAAGAAAGGCCCGACCTTCCTTGGTGAGTTTTCCTCCTTGGTACAGAATGTGCCGAAGAGCAATCCGACGGCCACCTAGTTCAAGCACGGTCTCTGGTGGATAGCCGCTCTCCTCATAGCCATCCACGTTGCCAGAGACAGCGGTCACTGGCGCGAGCCTCTCCAACTGCGCGAGCACGGCCCGGTCGCCGATATCGCCGGCGTGCAGGATGTGATCAACGCCCTCAAAATGCCGCAGGATCGCCCGATCAAACAGCCCGTGCGTATCTGCGATGATGCCTATCCGAAGGGCTTGTCTCGTCATGGCTTCTCTCGCGTCCATCGCGTCGATAGCGTCGCTTGCGTCATAGCGTCTATGGCGTGCCGCGTCGTTGCGTCAGTCGCGAGGACGCATTGGACGCTGTACGCAACGGACGCTATGGACGCGATAGATGCTACAGTCCAGCCTGGACTGCACCCCAGTCAAACGTGAATGGCTCCGGTTCCTGGCGAGTAAGCGAGACGGCTTCGGCTTTGAGCCATTTGGCGCGCGCGGCGCTCATGGGATGCGTCGAGAGCATCTCCACCTGCAGCTTGTCTGACTCCGACAGACGCTCGAAGAAGCGGATCATGCCGGCGGGTGAAATCCTAGCCCGATGAAGCAGGTGCAGTCCATACAGATCCGCCTCCGTCTCCTGTTCCCGCCCGAACTTCAAGGTCACCAATTCGATGCCTAAACGTTTGGCAAGCCCGACCAAGCCTGACTGATCGCCCACAAAAATGCTCACCACGGCCACGAGGCCGAGCGTCTTCACCGTCCGCTCTAGCCCATGCCGCAACAGCACGTGGCTCAGTTCGTGCCCCAGCACTCCGGCCACTTCCTCTGGACTCTCGGCTCTTTTGATCAATCCCGTGAGCACGACGACATACCCGCCCGGCAGCGCAAAGGCGTTGACGACGTCGCTCCGGACCACCGTGACCGCGAATTTGTAGGGATTTTCCTGAATCTGATCAGTGAGCCGTTTCGTGATCTCCTTCACCGCCGCCACGGCTGGGCCCTCCGCGACCACGGTCTGTCCAGCGAGAAAGTCCCGCCGAGCGGATTCTCCAATGGCCTGCTCCCATTCCACGGGGATGCGTTTGACTGCCAGGCTTACTAGAGCGTCGGAGCCGAGCCAAAGCGCGAGCGTCAACGCCAGGACCGATCCCGCTGCGACCAGCAGAAAGGTGCGCCTTCCCTGTCTGGCGCGGCGCACAGACTCCGCGGTGCGCTCCAGATGGACCAGCAGTTCGGACGGCGCGAATTGCCGAAAGGACACGATCAGCGCCGGCTCCTTCAGATAGACCGTTCGGCCGACGCCGTTGCGTGCCCACTTCACGACGAGTTGATCGTGATCGAACCCTCCAGCCTCGATCGAGAGCGCGGTAAAGGGGACGACCTCAGCGCGTGAGTCAGGGAATTGGATCGAGAGACCGCCGGCCGAAATGTCTACGTGGCAGGGCTCCCCCGCTGCCTGAAGATCGCTGCCGAAGCAGAGCGCATTCGGAGAGGTTGAGGTCGAGGCTGAGGTTGAGGTTAAGGTTAAGCCTGAGTTGTTGGCTGAGTCACTCATTGGCCGCTTTTTACATCCTCAGCCTTAGCCTCAACCTTAACCTTCTCATTCGGAGACAGGGATGAATTGCCGTATCCAGGCTCCGAATCCGCCGGGGTTGCGACTCTGAATGTAGACGACGCCGGGACCACGGAACCGGCAGACGAATCCTTCGCCGGAGGTAAAGCTGGCAATCCAGCCGGCCGCAGCTTTCTCAATACTGTACGAGGTTGTGGCGGTCCAGGCGACCAGATGGGCATTGTCCACGACGTATTCCTGCTCAGGTTTCAGCTCAAGCTTGTGGACCGCGCCGAAGCTATTCAGAATCAACTGCCCTCGCCCGCTAATCCGGAGAATAAAGAACCCTTCGCCTCCCAGCAGGCCCCTGCTCAAGCTCTGCATCCGACTCTCGATCTTGACGCCTTCCGCGCCGGCCAGGAAGCCATCCTTCTGAACCAAATATTCATTCACCCCGTCAAGTTCCAAAATCACAATATCACCGGGAACCGTCGGGGCCAGCAGCACTTCGCCGGCACCACGGGTCGCCCGCAGCGTCTGGAAGAAAAACTTCTCGCCGGTCAGCATCTTCCTGGAGAGCGCGCCTAGGAGCCCCCCTTCCATCTTGCTTTCCACGTCAATGGTCGGCGCGGCCGCCACCATGGCTCCAGACTCAGCTTTGATGCTTTCGCCTGACGCGAGATCCACCCGCACCATTGGAAAGGCCCCCGGATAGAGAATTTCACTCTTCATGTCTCTTGGTCTCCTAAATGACGTAAGGGGTTAGGCGTGAGGCGTGAAGGGAAGTGAGGCGCGAAACGCGAGGCGTCATGTGATTCCAAAAGATTGTCGAGACCGGGGTTCTCGGTCGTTCCTTCCGCTTACGCCTCACCCCTTACGCCTCACGCCCCACGGGCTTTACCCCGCGACCCATCCATAGAACCGGTGGCTCGGTTCTACGC
>VBOJ01000128.1 GCA_005877775.1 Nitrospirota bacterium
CATTACAAACGGATCTCGGCCAACGAAGTGGATGATGTTGAACTCCACAAAGGCAATATTCTGATGGTCGGGCCGACCGGTACGGGGAAGACGTTGCTGGCGCAGACGCTGGCCCGCTATCTCGACGTCCCCTTTACCCTGGCCGACGCGACGACCTTGACCGAAGCCGGCTATGTCGGCGAGGACGTCGAAAACATCATTCTCAAGCTGCTGCAGGCCTCCGACTACGACGTCGAACGGGCACAACGGGGCATTGTCTATATTGACGAAATCGACAAGATCAGCCGCAAGAGCGATAGCCCGTCCATCACCCGCGATGTGTCCGGAGAAGGAGTCCAGCAGGCGCTGCTCAAGCTCGTCGAGGGAACGGTGGCTAATGTGCCTCCCCAGGGCGGACGCAAGCATCCCCACCAGGAGTTCATCCAAGTGGACACCAGCAATATTCTGTTCATCTGCGGCGGAGCCTTTGTCGGGCTTGAATCCATCATTGAGCAGCGGCTGAATAAAAAAGCCATGGGGTTCGGCGCAGATATACGCAGCCGACATGAGAGTCGCTTGGGCGAGCTTTTGTCACAGGCGCAGCCGGAAGATCTCCTGAAGTACGGGCTGATCCCGGAATTCATTGGACGGCTTCCGGTGGTCGCCACGCTTGAGGAATTGGACGAGAAAGCGCTCGTCCGCATTCTGACCGAGCCCCGGAACGCACTGACGAAACAATACGAAAAACTGATGTCCTTTGAGAAGGTCAAACTCAAGTTCACCGAGGGCGCATTGACCGCAATCTCGCGAAAAGCGTACACTCAAAAGACCGGAGCCCGCGGCCTTCGGGCGATCCTGGAAGAAGTCATGCTGGATGTCATGTTCGATGTCCCCTCCCAGAAGCAGATTAAGGAAATCGTGATCACCGAGGAGGTGATCATGGGCAAGAGCCAACCGATCCGGATGTTCCAGCAGGACAAGGAGATGAAAAGCGCCTAACGTGGGCTGCCCCTGGGCTGGCCTCCTCAACCCCCTTTAAATAGGCAACGGAGACGAGAGAAACGGGGCGTCTGAACAGGCGCCCCGTTCTTTTTCCAGACCTCGGGAACGCCCTGAAACGGAAGGGTGTTCGCCCCCGTAGTCTGATCAGTCTAGTTTCCATACAAATACTCGACAATCCGCCATCTTGCGCTATACTACCTCTAGATAGAAGTTGCCGTTAGTTAGGAGGACCTGGCCATGAGGCTGCCGGTCATTGCTACCCACGGGCACAAAGGGAAGGCCCTGGATCTGGACTGCGAGCAGGAGACGATCACGCTGCTCGGCTTCCGAGGTGAACAACTGGGTACTCTGACCTGGGAATCCGTCATTGACCAGATCCTGGCGTCACGCGAGCCGAAGGATCCCAAGGAGGCCCGCACCGATCCGCGGGTATCCCTCTCGGTCAAAGTCAAATACAGCACCCCGGAGGGCAAGTTGTTCGAAAGCCGTGCGGGAGGGATCGGAGGAGGGGGGCTCTTCATCGAGAGCACCGCGCCGCCCCCCGTCGGGACCAAGCTGACGATAGAGTTTGTGTTGCCGGACTGTCCCTCGGAATGGCTGGAAGCGAAGGGGGCCGTGGCCTGGGTCTGCCCCAAAGCCGACCAATACACGTTCTCTCCCGGCATGGGCGTGCGATTCATCGACATTTCGGCTGATGCTCGTCGACGAGTGATGGATCTGGTCAGGTCACTCAAGGGGACCGGTCGGTCGCTGTAAATCGCCACCGCGGGAACCATTTCCCGCAACGCCGCCGCAAAGGACGTCAATAGCGCCTGACCCTCAACCGCTGATCGGAGCATGCTGAGGGTCTGGGGGGAGCACCGATGAAACTGCAAGTCACTGCCACCGAGGTACACCAAGGGAAGGCGCTGGAAGTCGATTACGACCAGGAAACGATCACGCTGATCGGTACCAAGGGCGAAGCGGTGGGCACCGTCACCTGGAGTTCTATCATTGACTATATCGAGTCAGCAGACGAGGGGAGCCGGCACGTGCGCGCCCACCCGAGGGCTCCCCTGGCAATCAAGGTCCGTTATGCCACCCAGGGCGGCAAACAGTTTGAAAGCATCACGGGAGGGATCGGAGGGGGAGGCCTCTTCATCGAGAGCGGGACCCCCCTGCCCGTGGGGTCCGAAGTGACAGTGGATTTTTCGTTGCCCGACCGTCCACTAGAGCGGGTGAAAGCGAAGGCCCGAGTGGCCTGGATCCGTAAAAAGCCTGAACGGTACTTGCTGTTCCCCGGCATGGGGGTGCAGTTCACCGACATTCCGCCCCAGGCCCGCCAGCAGGTGATTGACCTGGTCTCAGCCCTAAATCAGAACCGCCTCGCCCGCTGAGCTGCGCGCCCGCCCACAGTGCCCATCGCCGGACGTCCGCATTCCCATCATGCGCCGCCGCTGATTTGAGAGCGGAGGTCACCGTCGCATCGCCAAACTTGCCGAGGCGGAACGCAGCCTCGCTCCTGACCCCCACATCTCTGTCATGCAGGAGACGGTCACGGATGAGAGGGAGTGCGCGAGCGTCAACCAACTCACCAAGTGCCGCGATCGCGCCTTGCCGCACCCTCGCATCGTCATCACGAAGCGCCTCGACTAAGGCTGGGTACGAAGCTGGAGCCTCCAGCAACGCCAAGGCCTGGACGGCGGCCCGTTTGGTCGGCACGTCCCCTTGCCGCAGGGTCTCTGTCAGCCTCTCAACCAGGTCCGGGGTCGCGCGCATCCTTCCCAAGGCCTGCGCGGCGGCGGTCTTCACCTCATCTGATGGGTCCCCCAGTCTCTCTACCAACGCGACGCCCACCTGATCCATCACCTCATCACCCAGATTTCCCAGGGCCCAGGCGCTGTCGCGACGGACGATGGGATCCGGATCCCTCAGCTTTTCCACCAAGGCCGGGGCCGCTTGGGGTCCGGCAATCTTCCCCAGGGCCATCGCCGCCGTTTGACGAACATCCGGATTCGGATCGTTAAGCAGCTCCACAAGACGAGTGATCAATGCATCAGGGTCGGTCGGCGGTACCTCCGCAACGCATCCTGCCATGAGGCCAACCAGCAGCAGAGAGATCACAGAGTGGGGGGAAAGTGGCACGAGGCACAGGATCTACGTTGGTTTTGGCGGATCTTCTTCCACAGCGGGCATCTGCTTGGCCGCCTCCACCGACTGCTCGATCTCCTTTTGTGCAGCGTCCAGCTCGGCTTGGATGGTCCGCATTTCCGGATCAATCGAGCCCCGTACATCCGCAACAGCCTGGCGAAACGTGCGGAGCGCGTCACCCAAGCCCTCACCGAGACTTTGCATGTCCTGAGGCGAGGGGGCCGAACTCTGGGAGGCCTTGGTTTTCAGGGCAGCCTGTTGAGCTTGCACTCTGGCGACGGCATCCTTGTTCACGACGGCCGACGGGCGTTTCGGAGGCGCCTTGGTCTGAGCCGTAGGAGGCAATGGTGGATAGGCGCTGCGAGGAGGCGGGACCCCGGCATTACGCTCTTCCATGCTCACCGGTTGCGTCGCTTGGCTGGCCTGGACCGGCTGAGCAGACTGCCCGACAGAAGGGCGAGGACGTGGCGGTTGAGGCGGCTGCGGCCCGAGTCCAGCGGCCATAATTGCTGCCGTGGTCCCTGGGGTCATCTCAGGTCCAGGTTGGTAGGGGGCCGTGGGCTTGCTCTGGGCTTGCTGAGTCGCGGCCTGTGGGTTCGACGCCACCTGCGCCTCTTCAATCGGCGACTGCGGAGCAGCGCTCGTCGGGGACGTGTTCGGGTTCGGATTGGAATCCAGGGGAGGGGAGGCTTCATGCACCTCTTTCTTGAACCCCTTCAGGGCCTTGCCCAACCCCTCTCCAATCTGCGGGAGCCGTCCGGCCCCGAAGATAATGAGGATGATGGCCAGGATCATGATCAGTTCTGAAAATCCTAATGTGCCGAACATGTCGTCCTGCCTTTACCTTTAGATGACCGCCCAGGCTCTTCAAACTCTATCTGCTGGGATTGACCAGTGTCAAGCCAGCAAAGAAGCGTGAGGCGTTAGGCGTGAAACGTAAGGCGGTCGGAGATGACTAAGAATCTCCTCACGCCTGACCCCTTACGCCTTACGAGAGAATGGGGATAATCTCCGTCTGGAGTGGTTGGCCAAAAACGATGGCTTCGCGGTCGGACAGATAGACGTCCAGTTCGCTCCGGATGCCGAACTGGTCCACCAGGTAGATGCCTGGTTCGATGGAAAAACAGGTTCTCGGCATGAGGCGGCGTCCATCTCTGGTCTCGAGGTTGTCGATGTTGGCACCATTGCCATGCACTTCCTCGCCAATGGAGTGCCCGGTGCGGTGCAGGAACCGGTCTTCGTAGCCGGCATTCCGGATGACCTGTCGGCAGACCTCATCCACTTCCCAGCCGCAGGGAAAGTCCTCGGCCGCGACGCGAGTCCGGACGAATGCCAGCGCGGCATCGCGCGCCTCCCGCACGATCGCGAAGATCTCGCTCTGGGGAGCCGGAACCGTGGAGCCCACGTAGCCGGTCCAGGTAATGTCCGCGTAGACGCTGCCAGCCTCCGGTCTCTTGGCCCAGAGGTCAATCAGGACCAAGGCGCCCGCCCCGATCCGGGCTGATCCGTTCTGGCCCGGTGTGTAATGGGGATCCGCGCTGTGGGCGTTGACGGCAGCAATCGGAGGGCTGGAGGTGATCAAGCCATGGGCTTCCATGCGCGACAGGATGAACTGCTGCAGCCCGTACTCGGTGAGAGGCGGGTGCGCGCTGACCGACGCGCCCACGTGAGCGAAGGATTCATCCACGATCCGTCGAAGCTTTGTCGCCGCATCGCGGTGGGAGTCGAGCTGATGATCGTTCCAGACCGCCTCAAACCGCTGGACCAGATCCGCGGAGGTGACCACCGCAACCCCGAAACTCCGGATCAGCTCGATAGTCCCGGCATCCACCCGTGAAATGTAAGGGATAGCATTCAGGGGCGAGTACTGCATGGCGACTTGCTTGGCCTTCTCCAGGATGCGAGCCAGGCTAGTCCGTTGTTCATCCCAGGAGGCATACTGCACCGTCTCTCCTGGCAACTCGTCAAGCGTATGGGGCTCGATCCGGTGAACCAGCTTCACCGGCTGTCCTTGGGCCGGAATCCAATAGTACCAGCGACGGGTCACGTGTCTCGTTTGATCCAGGCGGAGCACTCGATAGGCCAGCGGATCGCTGCCGCGAAAGTCATAGAACAGCCACCCGCCGAGGCCCGGTACCACTCGCAGGGCTTGCTGAATCTCAGCGATGCGCCGTTGGTTGGCAGATCTGTCGGTCATTCCGCCGCCATCTTATCGTTGCCTCTTAGGGCCGTCAATCCAATGTGTCAGGCGATTCCGGTGGCGTGCTACAATGCGCCGAGCTACGCTCTCAAATGAGTACAGACCCAGAACGAGCATGTCATCGGTTCCGATTCCAGAGTTGCCGCAATATCGCGTGACGTTCTTCTTCGGCCCCGAGCCGGTGAAGGCAAGGCCCTCCCGCCTCTGTTGTGTCTTCAATGTCAAGAAGCGGAGTTGGAAAGGGGGCGTGCAGATCGCGGTCGAGCTGGAGGAGGATCAGCTCGCCAGCGCTCGTCAGACGATCGGGTTCGAGGCCTGGCTGAACAAGCTATTGGACGGGTTCCCCAAGGACGAACGTGATAACTACCAAAGCCGTGCGCATGACTTGCTCGTGCAAGGGCTCTGCGCACTCAAACTCGACCTCGCGCTCGAGGCCGGTATCCGACAGGAGAATGGATGTCTCGCAGGAGACGCGCTCATCAGTGAGTTGGACCACGCCCTGTCGGAACGGATGGAACGGATCAAATCGCAGATTCTTACGGAATTGGACCTTGCATCAGGCTGAAACCTTCGAGCAAGGAACTGTCACCGCACCCTCATCGAAAGGGTTTGCATCCGGCACTGAATTTGTTATAACCAAGCCGGCGACTGAAGCCGCGCACGCCCCAGGTACACATCAGGCGACGCCAGACAACCACGTTGAAGAGGAGGAACGCCCGTGCACACTTTCCAGGGAGAATGTCTGAACGGCATGCAGAACAGCTTTCTGGCACGATTGAAGAAAGCTGTGGCAGTGGTCCTGGTGCTTTCGATGTGTCACCTGACCGTGATCCCCGTCGCCTGGGGACAGGAGAAGGAGGAGGGCAGCACCGAAGCCACCGAGTCCCAGGGCGCCCTTGGCGTGGCCGCCGCTTTGCTGACAATACCCTATAGCGTCTTCAAAGTCGTGTTCGCGTTGAGTGGCGGCATCGTGGGCGGCCTGGCGTACGTCTTTAGCGGCGCCGACGAAAAGATCGCCAAGAAGGTGTGGGACGTCAGCGTGCGCGGCACCTACGTGATCACACCTGATCATCTCAAGGGCAACAAGGCCGTTCGTTTCCTGGGTGTGCCGCCGGAAGAGGAGGCGGCTTCGGAGCTGCCGCCCGGCGAACCAGTACCGATGGTTCCTGAGCCGCCGAAATAATGAAGCCGATTATTGGAGTCACCCCGGATTTCAACGCAGGCGACCGGGAGGACATGGGGGGGCGCGAGCCCACGTATTTCCTGCGGGCTCGGTATCTCCGCGCGATCCAAGAGCTGGGCGGCGTCCCGCTCATCCTTCCCCTCACAGGAGACCGAGCGTTACAGCGGCACCT
>VBOJ01000032.1 GCA_005877775.1 Nitrospirota bacterium
GAGTCCTTTTGAGAGGTCGGCCAACTTGACAGAGAGAATGTTCTTCCCCTTCTTGATGGTCTCGAGCATGCCGGTCGGTAGGGGGGCATCCAGGCCAATGATCAGCAACGCATTCCCGCCTCGTTCCTCGCGGGAGCACTGCATGCGGGCGATGTTGATCTGGTGTTCCCCCAGCACTTGGCCGACAGCACCGATCACACCTGGCCGGTCCACATTCAGAATGAGCAGCAAGTGTCCCTCAGGGAGGACTTCAACCTGGAAATTGTCGATTTCGATGATGCGTGGGTCTTTGCGGTTGTGCAGCGTGCCAGCGACATGGTGGGTCTTATTTCCCGCCTCGACCCGGACCCTGATGACGCTGGTGAAGTCCCCGGCGTCACCGCTCTTCACCTCTTTCACGTCGATCCCGCGTTCCTTGGCAACCACGGGCGCATTGACATAGTTCACCGCATTCTCAAGGATGGGAGTCAAGAGTCCCTTAAGGACCGCCAGCGTCAGCGGGGCCACCGTCAACCCCGCCACCTCGCCGTTGTACTCCACCGTAACTCGTTCCAGCCCTCCCTCATAAAGCTGGGCTTGGAGCAGTCCGATCTTTTCCGCCAGCGTCAGATAGGGCCGCAGCCGTGGCAGTAACTCAGGCGGAACCGATGGAACGTTTACGGCGCCCCGCGCGATCCCTTTCGTGAAGTAGTCCACGATCTGTTCCGCAATCCCGACTGCAACATTCTCCTGGGCCTCGCCGGTCGCGGCACCGATGTGAGGGGTGCAGATAAAATTCTCCAATGTCAGGAGGGGGTGGCCTGATGCGACCGGTTCCTCTTCGAAGACGTCGAACGCCGCCGCAGCCACTCTCTTCGACTTGAGCGCTTCATAGAGATCCCCCTCGTGGACGATCCCGCCGCGTGCACAGTTGACGATCATCACCCCCGGCTTCATCTGCGCGATGGCAGCGGCGTTGATCAACGACTTGGTCTCCGTTGTGAGCGGAGTATGCACTGAAATAATGTCTGCGCGCCGGAAGAGCTCGGCCAGTCCGACAACCTCAACCCCCATCTTGCGCGTCCGTTCCTCCGCCAGGTATGGATCGTAGGCGATGACGTTCATGGACATCCCCTGGGCCAGCTTCGCCAGGTAGCCGCCGATCTGCCCGATTCCAACGACGCCGAGAGTCTTGTTATACAGCTCCACTCCCATGAACCGCTCTTTCTCCCACTTGCCGCTCTTCATGGAGGCGGTGGCTTGGGGAATCCAGCGGGTCATCGAAAAGATCATCGCCATCGTGTGCTCGGCCGTCGTGACTGTATTGCCGCCGGGGGTGTTCATCACCACGATGCCTCGCCTGGTGGCAACTTGCGTGTCAACATTGTCCAAGCCGGAGCCGGCTCGGCCGACGACTTTCAGGCGGTCGGCCGCGGCAATCAATTCAGCCGTCACCTTCGTGGCCGATCGAACGATGAGCGCATCATACTGCTTAATGTCTCTGATCAACTCCTCCTTGGGGAGCTTGGTTTTCACATCCACAGCGAAGCCGGCCTTCTCGAGAATCTCGATGCCTTGCTTCGACAGACTATCGCTGATCAAGACCTTCATCGTCCCACTCTTGTCTCCGTCGTCCCGCCTCTATGACTCGGCCATGAGTAATTCCTGAGCCCTGGCAACCCCGTTTCCCAGCTTGACGGAATGTCCCAGACCTTTTAGCACCATCTCAATGGCGGCAAGCGTCATAATGACATCGAAGGTGTCCATATAGCCCATATGGGAAACCCTGAAGATCTTCCCCTTCAGGTGGTCCTGGCCCCCGGCGCCCGTGATGCCGTACTGCACTCTCAAATTTCTATAAATGGCCTGACCGTCCACGCCGTCCGGCGAGGAGATCGCGGTCAAGGCGTCGCTGGGGGACTCCTTGGGAAAGAGAGAAAGCCCCGCCGCCTTGACTCCCTCTCGCATCGCACGGGCCAGGCGCGCCTGGCGGCCGAACACAGCTTCCAGCCCCTCCGCCTTCAACATCCGTAGGACTTCCTGCAGCCCCAGGATCATAGAGACCGCTGGTGTGTAGGCAGTTTGATTCTTGACCTGAGACTCCCGTTCCTTCTTGAAGTTAAAATAGAAGGCCCCATTTTTGGCTTTGTCGGCCAGTTGCCAGGCTTTCTCGCTCACGCTGACGAACGCCAAGCCGGGTGGCAGCATCAACGCCTTCTGCGAGCCCGTCACGACCACGTCCAAACCCCAGGCATCGGTCTTGATGTCGAAGACGCCCAACGCTGTGATGGCATCCACGACCAGGATCGTGCCCTCATAGGGTCTGACCACTTCTGCCAGCGCTTTGACGTCGTGGGCGACACCGGTGGAGGTTTCGCTCGCCTGGACATAGACTGCCTTGATGGACGGATCCTTCTTCAACATGTCCGCCACCATTTGGGGGAGGACAGCACGCCCCCATTCCACTTTGATCTCCGTCACCTGCACGCCGAAGGTTTTGCAGATCTTCCCCCATCGTTCACCGAATTTGCCGCCGTTGATGACCAGCGCCTTGTCGCCCGGTGAGAGGAAATTGGCCACTGCCCCTTCCATCCCGCCCGTCCCGGATGACGCGAGGATGAGCACATCGTTTCTGGTCTGGTATAGCCACTTAAGGTCTTCTCGCACCTCCCCAAACAATTGGGCAAATTCCGGCGCCCGATGATGGATGATTGGCTTCGCCATCGCCAGCAACACTTCAGGCGGGACCGGCGTGGGCCCTGGAGCGAGCAAATATCGCTTCAACATCGGATCAGTTCTCCTCCCAACGCCTATTCGCTGTACAATCAATGAAAGGCGGTACGCTACCACAGGCTCCCCACCCTGTCAAGGCGACTCAGCGTGCTGATTCCCAGTTTTTCAGTGAGTTGTGTGCTATATCTCACTCGTTCCCGGCTGGGGACGTGACCGATCCATGACCCTCACGAAGAGCCATCCACCCCCTCCCTTCGTTGGTCTTGACAACCATCACCCCGACCGCTACCCTACAATGGACGCTTGTTGAAAAGGGCCAAAGTCCTATGGCCAAAGGTGTGTCTGTTTTCAAACTACCGCTAAATATAAGGGATGGATAAGGGGATGCAGGCGGTAAGAAGGCGAGTTCGTTTCCAGAGCCACGCCGGAATTCTAGTTGGGGCTCTGTTCATCGCTTCTGGGGTTCCCGAAGGGGGAACTCTTATCAAGGCTGAATCCTCAGGGGGTGAAGCCCAGGCGGTCGCGCTTGAGCCGAGCACACAAGAGGGATCCAGCGCGACGGGCCCAAGCCAGATTGATGAGCCTATTGGTGACCATCAGGATGCCTCCTTAAGCCTCGACTCACTTCAGGCAGAGTCAATTCTAGGATCCGAGACGGTTTCCCTTGTTCACGCGAAGTCGTTCGACCCTGCCTTGCGATTCGCCGGGCTATTTGCGACCAGGAACGGGCTGCCGGAGGATCCCAATGGCCCGATAGTCACACACGAGTCAATCTTCAGGATCCCCGACTCCCACAACCTCAAAGTCGAACGCCATATGCGGTTCTTCCATACCGCAATTCGTGGCCGATTCGAGCAGTGGCTCGACCGACTGGCCCATTACAGACCCTTAGTGGAAGGCATCTTTTCGGAATTTGATCTGCCCAGCGACCTTGTGTTCCTCTCGCTCGTGGAAAGCGGTTTTAACCCGCACGCCTATTCACGGGCTCGCGCAACTGGCCCGTGGCAGTTCATGAAAGGCACCGCGCGACTCTATGGGCTTCGAGTGGATCAGTACGTGGATGAACGACGCGACCCCATCAAGTCCACGATCGCGGCAGCCCGCTACCTCCGGGACCTGTACGATCTGTTCGGCACCTGGCCGTTAGCAATGGCCGCGTACAACGCCGGCGAGGGCAAGGTCTTGCGGGCTCTTCAGAAAGCGCGCGCCGAGAGCTTTTGGGAAATCGCTCAGACGAGGCACATTCGGCGGGAAACAAAGGAATACGTTTCGCGTTTTGTAGCCGCCACGACCATCGCCAAGAACCCGGATCGGTATGGGTTCAGCTCGGAGGCTCGAGACCCTTACCAGTTCGAGGAAGTGGTGGTCCATCGTCCGGTGCATCTACGAGATGTCGCGAAGACGACGGGGATCTCTTACCTTGAGCTCCGGCGTTTAAACCCGGAGTTGCGCCGGGATATGACGCCCCCGACTGACCCTGAATATCACCTGAAAGTCCCTGTGGGCGCGAAGGCGACGGTTGAGCAGATGCTCGACAAGATCCCAGCCTGGGGCCGGTCTTCATTTAATCCCGGGAATGGGGCCAGCCGTGGGCAGTTGCCTGAGTGGTATCGAGTCCGCGTGGGAGACAGTCTCGCGAAGATTGCGAAACGTTTTCATCTCTCCATCCCGGAACTCAAGGCTCGAAACAACCTGACGAGTCATCGAGTCAAGCCCGGGGATCTCCTGGCCATCAGCCATTGAGCGGGGGCTCTTCTGCCCACCGTCCTACGCGTTCACCCTATTTCCCTGGCTCGGCGACCGGTGCTGTTCCTTCCCGTCCTTCCGTCGCCCCGGTCTCGTGCTCCCGTTTCACCTGAAGCGCCTTGATGCGAACAGCGGCTTCGCTTGCCAGGGGTGAGGTAGGATAACCCTTCGTCAACTCTTGGTAGCGGGCCAAGGCCCCTTCTGGACGAGACTGATTCTCCTCGAGTTTCCCCAGCTCGAAGAGGGCGTGATCCTTATTGAGAGCTCCCACCACATCCAGCACCGCCGCAAATGCCTTGACGGCCTGGTCCCGGTCCCCGTTGAGCAGGTAGGCGTACCCGAGCCTCTGATAGACTAACCCAAGCAGAGTCCTGTTGGCGCCATACGAAGCGATGAACTTCTTGTAGGCTTCGATTGCCCCACCGAGATCGTTCGCCTGTACCAAGGCGCTGCCCAAGTGATACAAAGTAAGTGGAGCACTAGGAACCCGTGGGTATTGTTCCACCAACTGGCGAAATACCTTGATCGCCTGCTTGAGATTCTCATCGGCCTTGACTCGTTGATCGGCCGGTCTGTCTAGATAGAGGCGCATGGCCTGTCCATTCAGTTTCAGAGCCTGCTCAGCATTCCGATAGTCAACCCACATGACCGCAACCACTGCTGCCATCGCCACAAGAAGGACGGTTACTCCCACCCAAATCCCTTGACGATGCTCCTGAATGAGGAACGCAAACCGTTCCATTCTGTTGAGCAGTTGGGTTTCATCGGTCGGTGGATTCTTCGATCCGACTTTGATTCGGTATGACATCGTGCTCGTGTCCTTCTGTCGTCGCGACGTGCGACCTTATACAAAGGTTGCTCAATCCTTGTCAATGATAGGATCAGGCCCTGTCAGCGAACCAGGAGGCCGTTGACAGTACGCTCGAGCAAGGTATAGCGTGGCTGTCAGGACAGACAACCGAGCAGACTCGCATGTTCGAGGAGCGACTTCGCCAACTGGAAGAGCAGCACCTGCTTCGCAGGCTGCAACTGATCGATTCGGAGCCAGGGCCTGTTGTCACCATCGAGGGGCGTCGGGTCATCCTGATGGCCTCCAACAATTACCTGGGGCTCGCCACACACCCCAAGCTGAAGCATGCGGCCGTCTCGGCGACGGAACGGTTCGGCGTGGGCTCCGGCGCTTCGCGCTTGGTGTCCGGCACCCTGCCGCCGCACCAAGAGCTGGAGACGGCTCTTGCCCGGTTCAAGGGCGTCGAAGCGGCGCTCGTGTTCAGCTCAGGCTATTTGGCTAACATCGGCCTCATCCCAGCCCTCATTGATGCTGGTGGACTCATCCTGGCGGACCGACTCTCCCACGCGAGCCTATTCGATGGAGGCAAGTTGAGCGGGGCCGACCTTCGCGTCTTTCGTCACCGGGACACGGAACAGCTCAGAACCCTGCTGGCCCGGCGCCCCGCCGGCCGCGACACGCTGATCGTGACAGACGGAGTCTTCAGTATGGATGGCGATGTGGCGCCGCTCCCGGAGTTAGTCGAGCTTGCCGACCGTCACGGAGCTCGACTGTTGGTGGATGACGCGCACGGGACCGGGGTCATGGGGCCGCAAGGACGGGGAACCTTGGAACACTTCGGGTTGGAGTCACGCCTCCCCTTCCACATGGGAACGCTGGGGAAGGCATTCGGCACCAGCGGGGCCTACGTCGCAGGACCTTCCAGTCTGATTCGCTACCTGTTAAGCGGCGCCAGATCGTTCCTGTTCACCACCGCCCCGCCACCGGCAACGGCTGCCGCCTCACTTGCGGCGCTCGACATTCTCCGCTCCGAGCCAGACAGACGCACCAGGCTCTGGGAGAACAGAGACCACTTTTACAGAGGACTGAAGACGTTGGGGTTCCGGACCACCGACACCGTCAGCCCTATCATTCCGGTTCTGATCGGAGACCCGGACATAGCGCTGGACATGGCACGCCTCCTGTTGAAGTACGGAGTCTACGCGCCAGCCATCCGACCGCCCACGGTCCCGAAAGCGACGAGTCGTATCAGGACCACCGTCACCTCGGAACATACTCGTGAGCAACTCCATGCCGTCCTTGCCGCATTCCAGAAGGCGGGACAAGAGCTGAAGCTGATTTGACGAGGGCCTGCGAACGCTGTGCTATAGGTACAGTAGGCGAGGGCTGATTCTGACCAGTGCATGAGCCCGTTTTGATGTGGACGACTTCGTTCATGTCGGTCATCACCTCCTGCTGCTGCACGAGTACCCTCTCGATACTTTCTCGCGATGATATTTTCTTGCAATCGGGAATTTCTATGGCATGATGTCATGACGGGAATCCAACAACTCACCCCACAGGACCGTTCAGTGCCAGATTCGGGTCAGAGTCCGCGGCCCGCCGTGCCAGTGAGGAGGGGGTAGATGGATATTACGCAACTGCTGACGTTTGCAGTCAAGGAGGGAGCGTCGGATTGCCATTTGAGTGCCGGCGAACCGCCCATGGTGCGCATCCATGGAGACTTGAAGAAGTTGGAGCACGCCGCATTGACCAAAGAAGAGGTCCACACCTTGGTCTATGACATGATGAGCGACCACCATCGTAAGGTCTTTGAAGAGAACCACGAATGCGATTTTTCCTTTGAGATGGGTGACATCGCCCGTTTCCGCGTCAACGTCTTCCTGCAAGCCCGAGGGACCGGCGCGGTCTTCCGCAACATCCCGACCAAGATCGTTCCGCTCGAACAATTGGGCATGCCGCCGATTCTGAGACAACTCTGCGATAAGGAAAAGGGTTTGATACTCGTGACCGGGCCAACTGGCTCCGGAAAGTCCACGACACAAGCCGCGATGATTGACTACCTGAACAATACGTTCGAAGGTCATGTCCTCACCATCGAGGACCCGATTGAGTTCGTGCACAAATCAAAAAAGTGCCTGATCAACCAACGCGAATTGGGCGGCCATACCCTCTCCTTTGCCAACGCCTTGAAGTCGGCCTTGCGCGAGGACCCGGACATTATTCTGGTCGGGGAAATGCGAGATCTAGAGACGATCCAACTTGCCTTGACAGCGGCCGAGACGGGGCACCTGGTCCTGGCGACGCTCCATACTTCCAGTGCTCCCAAGACCGTTGACCGTATCATTGATGCATTTCCTCCCAACCAGCAGGCCCAGGTCCGCGCTCAACTTGCCGAGACCCTCGAAGCGGTCATCACCCAAACTCTCCTCAAGAAAAAGGTAGGGGGGAGAGTGGCAGCCTTGGAGCTCATGGTCGGTACCACGGCGGTGCGGAACCTCATCCGCGAGGCCAAGCTCCATCAGATCCCAGGAGTCATGCAAGTGAGTCAAAAGGACGGGATGCAGACCATGGACATGGCGTTGGTTGATCTGGTGACGCGTGGACTTGTCACGAAGGCGGAGGCCCAGTCACGAAGTATGACTCCGAATCTCTTCGGGATGCCGGCCAGCGGCGCGGCCTAGTCCCCGTCCCGTATTTTTTCTTGGAGGGTATCGATGGATGTTCGGAGTCTTCTGAAAGTAATGGTGGAACGGGAGGCATCCGATCTCTACCTGACGGTGGACCGCTCCCCAACCTACCGTATCTATGGGGTCACGCAATCCCTCGCGGAGCCCCCCTTCACGAATGAGCAACTCGAGGCTGTGGCCCAAGGACTCATGCGGGAACGGCAACGGACTGAGTTCGAAGAGAAGATGGAAATGAATCTGGCCCTCTACTACCCAGAGTTGGGACGGTTCCGCGTCAATTTGTTCCGCCAGAGAGGCAATGTCGGGATCGTCTTTCGCCTCATCAAAGTTGAGATTGTGCCCATCGATGAGCTGGGCCTTCCGCCGGTCATCAAGGATATTTCGATGAGCAAGCGGGGGCTGGTCCTCGTGGTAGGGGCCACGGGATCCGGCAAATCCACGACCCTGGCGGCGATGATCGATCATCGGAACTCGATCCAGCCTGGGCACATTGTGACGGTCGAGGATCCCATCGAGTTCGTCCACCAGCATAAGAAATCCATCGTCACCCAACGGGAGGTCGGATTCGACACCCATTCGTTCCAGGCGGCGCTGAAGAACACCTTGCGACAAGCTCCAGACGTGATCCTCATCGGCGAGGTCCGCGACACAGAAACCATGGAGGCGGCCATCACCTTTGCTGAGACCGGCCACCTCTGCCTGGGAACCCTGCACTCCAACAACGCCAACCAGGCGATCGAGCGGATCATGAACTTTTTCCCCATGGAGCGCCACGCTCAGATTTACCTCCAGCTCTCGATGAATTTACGGGCCATCATCTCCCAACGGTTAATTCCGTCCCTGGATGGCAAACGCGTCCCGGCGTTGGAAGTCCTGATGGACACCCCGCGCATCAGGGACCTTATCAAGAAAGGTGAGGTCGATATTCTCAAGGAAGCGATGGAGCAGGGAATCCAGGAAGGCTGCCAAACTTTCGATCATGTCCTGTTTCTGCTCTACAAGGAAGGAAAGATCAGCCTCGAGCACGCGTTAATCAACGCGGACAGTGCTAACAATCTCCGATTGAAGATCAAACTGGCAGGCTTGAAAGGAGATAAAGCGATGTCCAAGCTCTTGGAACAAGACGATAAGGAGAAAGGAAAATCCTTTCAGGTCAAGGACGAGGCGCGGTCGAGTAGGCCTGCTCGCAAATTCTAATGCTCCGCGACAGAACCCCTCGACCGGACCACCCCACCGGAAGGCTCCTTCTCTCACCTGCGGGCAAGTGCCGCCCAAATTGACCGAACCTACTGGGACGAGGGGTTCTCCTCAGTGATCTGCTCCAAATAGACCGCGATTTTCTCGAGCGCCCCCGCGCTGAGCTTTTGACCGTACCAGTGCGGCATCGTCCGGTCTGGATAGCCAGGGGCCACATACGCGCCCGGCTCCAGAATGGACTCGATCAGGTACTCCTTCACAGTCTTCGCTCGCCCCCGATAGAGCGGGTCGGCTAGGCGCTTCAGCCCTGTCGTTCCCATCACCAGTGTAGGACCCACACGCCCGTCGGCACCTCCAATGCCGGGAATTGTATGGCAGACCGGACAGCCAGCCCGAGTGAATAGTTCTCGGATCGGCTCGTCGCCGGTCACCAATAGAACCATCGAAGGTGAAAGCCGGGAAGGATCAGATGCGGCGTTGCTCTGAGAATCGGAACGGGAGGGACCCGGCCGACCAGAGGAGAGAAGGGCGATCAGCACGGCTGCAGCTACAATGAGGGCAGTCCAGACTGGCTCGCTGAGGTGATGTCCGGAGCCCCGGAATCGGCCTATCCTCATGACTCAACCGGCTCACCCACCCCGGTCAGCAGCCTCCGCCGACACTCCTGAGCCGTGCGTCGGAGTCCAGCGCCGATGCGGATAGGATAGGGACGTGCCTCGTGTAGCCCGCGCAGCTTGGACGGAAGCTGCATCCGCTCTGCTGCCGCATGCCGCCGGAGCGATGAGAGAGAGGGAAGAGGCCCCACCAACCGTCCTTTCCTCATGACTGGTTTCAGGAGAGGACGCCCTGAGACCGGTTCATGGTCTAGCGCCAGGATGTCTCCGACAAACCGCCCGTCCCGTTGCAAACGGAAGACCTGCTTGCGTCCCGGATAGGTCTGCTTGCCGGCGCTCAGCTTCAGCGTCGGAGTCTTGGTTCCTCCAGAGACGACCTCGCTCAATTTGTACACGATGTCGAGAATTGGCGCATCCGCCGAGACGCTCAGCTCGGTTCCAACTCCAAACGCATCAATGGGAGCACGGCGTCGTACGATTTCCTGAATGCGATATTCCGTGAGATTGCCGCTGGCGAAGATGGTCACGTCGCGCAACTTCTGAACATCAAGGATGCGACGTACGGACCGGCTGGCAGTGATGAGATCCCCACTGTCCAGCCGGACTCCGCCCAGCCGAAGTCCATGACGAGAAAGTTCTCGCGCCACGATCGCGGCATGTTGAGCCCCACGCACACTATCGTAGGTATCAATCAAGAGCGTGGTGCCCGATGGAAAGGTCTTGGCGAAGGCGCGAAAGGCTTCCAGCTCGGACGGGAATGCTTGCACAAAGGAATGGGCCATCGTGCCAAAAATGGGGATCCCGAAGAGTTGCCCTGCAAGCACATTGGACGTTCCCGCGCAACCAGCCAGATAGGCAGCGCGCGCACCCTTGAGCCCGGCATCCGCTCCCTGCGCACGACGGAGCCCGAATTCCACCACTGGACGTCCCCCTGCTGCCTCCACCACCCGTGCGGCTTTCGTGGCAATCAGGGTCTGCAGGTTGATGGTATTGAGCAGCAGGGTCTCGACAATCTGGGCTTCAATGAGATTGCCGGTCACGCGCAGCACCGGCTCATCAGGGAAGAACACCGTTCCCTCCGGCATGGCATCCACATCGCCGTGGAATCGAATGGTCTTCAAGTGCGACAGGAACGAAGAGGGAAAGAGCCGCTTCGACCGCAAATACCGGATCGCGTCCGGGTTGAACGAGAAGCGCGTCAAATAGCAAAGCGCTTGCTCCAGACCAGCGAAGACCAAATACGAGCGATGGGGTGGAAGTGTCCGAACGAACAGATCGAAGGTGGCCCGGTCATCAGGACGATGCTCGTGGTAGCTGGCGGCCATCGTCAGCTCATACAGGTCTGTGAGCATCGCGACGTTGTCGAGTGTGATCAAACCCGGGTGCACGTGCCGTCTGTCACCGAATCAATTGAAAATCAGCTGTGCGAACGCCTTATCCGCTGCGGGAGGCGAAGGGGTAGCTCTATAGCAAACTGTGGTGGAGGGGTCAATGGATGCGAAAACGTGCGACGCGCCCGGAAAGAACTCTCAATGCGCCCACTTGATGGTGCAGCCAATAGCATGCGTCGTGGGTTCCGCCGGTTCGCCGTCCCGGAGAACAGCCTCCAACGCCTCTCGAAGATACCGGCGCGTCACGGCGTCTGGACGTTGCCAGTTGTCGTCGATCTTCCCCGTATAACGTAATCGGCGATGGCGGTCAAAGACGAATAGATGCGGGGTATGTGTGGCGGCATAGCCTCGTGCAACCTGCTGGGAGGCGTCCCTCAGATAGGGAAAATTGTAGCCCTTGAGCCTGGCGCGCTTCACCATGTTCTCGAAGCTGTCCTCCGGGTAGTCCACATCATCATTCGAGTTGATGGCCACGAGTTGCACTCCCCGGTCCCCGTAATCCCGTTGGATCTCGATCAAGCGGTCTTCGTAAGCCTGCACATAAGGGCAATGATTGCACGAGAACAGGACCACAAGCACCGGCTTCTCTGCAAAGCTTCGTAAGTGGTAGGTCTTCCCATCCACGCCTGGCAGGGAAAAATCAGGCGCGGCGTCGCCGCCTTTCAGCCCCGGCAGAGTCACAGCTATTTCCCCGCGGTCTTCTGTACTTCTTTGGGGGCGTCCATGGCACAGCGAAAGCCGATACTCTGGTCGTGGAACGTCGGCTCAGCAGAGAATCGAGCTGTCACACGGAGGTTGCGCGGGGAATCGTTCCAACTCCCTCCACGGAACACCTTCCTTTCGCCACTCGGCGAGCCGGTCGGAGTGTCTTTGGGACTCTTCGAGTAGTAGTCACGGCCGTACCAATCAGCCACCCATTCTGAAGCATTACCGGCCGTATTATAGAGCCCGTAGGGACTGCGCCCTCCTTGCTCCGTCCCATGTCGAATACTCATCCCCACGATCCCATAGGTCACCGGAGCCAGGGTGATCGGATAGCTGACCCACACACCACGGTTATAGTTGGCGAGGTCGGGATAGGGCTGCATGTGCCCCCATGGATACCGTCGGGCGTCCGTCCCACGAGCCGCTTTCTCCCATTCCGCTTCAGTGGGCAAACGTCTGCCCGTCCATTGACAATAGGCGTCGGCGTCCTGCCACGTCACGTCAACCACAGGCCTATCTCCCGCGGAGGCGACCGCATCCTCATCCCAGAGTGGAGGGGGATTGTGCTTGGTAGCCTCCATAAACTTTGCGTAGCGCTCAATGGTGACTTCGAACTGATCGATGTAGTAGGCCCTCAAGCAGGCTGTATGCTCCGGGCCTTCGTTCGGGAACCCCTGACCCTGCTCGGAACCAATATTGTTCGTCCCCATGGTGAAGCAGCCATCGGGGATCAGAATCATCGGCGCCCCGTCTTTCCCCACCGGTGGCTCGCCGGCAGCCATGGTTAGCCCACCGGCCAGAATCATCCCTGCTGCCCAACCCCACGCTGGCGCCCGTCTCATCAAGGCCTCCGCCTCAGCACCATCAACGAGAAGATCACTTAGACAAAGACTCAACCCTTCTCAACATATCACCTGGGCCGATTCGACGCAAAAGCAAAAGTGGTGTCCCCAACGGGATTCGAACCCGTGTTGCCGGCTTGAAAGGCCGGCGTCCTAGGCCAGGCTAGACGATGGGGACGCAACGCTTCTGTCTTGGAGTACCTCAGAGACCGGCTGCTCTCACGCATGTTCAGGAACGATGGTGAGCCGCCTGGGACTCGAACTGAACCCGGACTACTCAGGGATGTCTACTGCGACAACCGATTCTCTTGTCAGCCGAGGCTGTTCTCGCTCGACCTCCTCGATGTACCCAGGAGGTACGCCTGCGTCGCCCTCGCTTCCGAGCAGCCTCGGTGGACTTCGGCCTCAACTGTCTCGCGACGGCCTCCCTGAGTGGTCCGGGCTATGCCCCTCGCCTTACAAACTCTAAAAGGCCAGTTTTGACAGCGGTTTGATTTCACGACGGTTTCCCCGCTTTTCTTTTCAGATCAGCAGCTTGTGCCCGGTTATATTACTTCCATTAGTTCGACGAATTCCACTCTTTTCTGCAGGGAGGTGACACAAAATTGGTCACAGGGTAAAATGTTTGTATTTACCCCTTTGCTAGCACCCTGAGTACAGTGAAGGTAGGAGAGGCTCCTGGTGTCTTTATTCAGGCTGCAGATTTTCCCAGAAGGTCAAGGGCTACAATGACTACGTAATAAATTCGAGCGCCCCCACTGACCGCTACCCTTTCTAAGAAAGAGACGTGCGGCATTGGCATAACGTTGAATGAGCTATCCCGTCGATCGCCCGCCATTTGCTCTTCCTCCACTTAGATGCACTGTCCTCCTATTTCTCTTGCTTAACTAAAAAATACTACGTGATAACATGGTCACGACGAGTTCGGGGTCACACGGAGGTGTCATCAGGTGACATGCACACAGAGATTTGGTGGAAACGGTTGCTCATGATGGTAAGTAGTGTTGGTTCCCTATTGTTGCAGACACTTTCGATGGGCCTACCGGCCACATCTAATTGTTCCCATCGAGACGGTTCTATGGGCACTACGATCTGTCAAGCAGATAGGGACATCGTTCTATCCCACAAAGAGGGAGAAGTCATAGTTCCGCCGGCACCCATCAGAAAGGTAGCGGTCCACGAAGATGTGTCTGTGTCGGCATTGGGATCGGAGCCACTCGTCTCATTGGTTTAGAGGCCAGCTTCGAAGGTCTTCTTGCGAGTAGTCATCGCGCCTTTCACCACTCCCCGCCGGGCCCCTGAGCGAGCAGCTTTGCTCGCCGCAATCACATAAACCACCCCACACCGCCCCGCCATCAGCACGCACACCCCCAGTACCACAAGCGTTCCCGGTCTGGAGCGGACCTCTCACTTCCAGTCAAGGTGATTGAGGAGATCCGCCAATCTTACCTTTACAGCCGCCTTCCTCAGTTGATCGTGAAGTGCTTTTCGTGTATTGCTTCTTGGCAGTAGCGGGGATGATCGTGCTTAGGCAATGGGAACAGGCAGAAATGAGCGAGCTAGAGACGTATTTGTCTTGACCCTGGAAGACTATTTGAGACACTAAGGCAATGCAATTCACAAAGTATTGGTTGATCACGCAGGTGGCAGTGGCGCTAGTGGTCGTTCGAGTCTCTTTACGTGTGATGAGCTTGCCTCGCTTGCTTACTTGGATACATGCAGTTTCGGTGGCTCGCGCACAAGATCGAGACACAGTAGAAACTGTCGCTTATTATACGGACCGATGGCTTCAGCTCTTTCCCTTGAATCCCAGGGGCAACTGTTTGCCACGTTCTCTCGTCCTGTACCGGTTTGCAAGACGCAATGGCTTTCCGGTGCAGTTTCATTGCGGGGTCAAGAGCGTAGACTCTGCGTTGCATGGGCATGCCTGGTTAACACTCGATGGTGAACCTTTCTCGGAGCCCTCGAATCAGTGGAAGAGTTTTGCCGTCACCTTCTCATTTCCAGACGCGTCTCGGAAGTCTCCGTACGAGACGGACATCATGGGCAAAAACAGTAGGACTATCCTTTTTGATTAGAAGGCAACTGAGCTCCCATTACCTCTGCTGCGTATAGCGGATAACAAACATGTCGCTTAAACTCATGGGGACGGTCTTGCTGAGAATACACCCATTCCTCGTGAACTTCCGTCGGGCGCTTCAGTTTGTGTGGGAGAGCGGACCGAGGCTGGCCAGTGCAAGTATTGCACTCCGGGTAGTTCAGGGTCTACTCCCCTTGGTGACTCTCTGGCTGATCAAGCTCATGGTTGATGCGGTCGCTGAGGGGCTTCGGAGTCCAAACGGTGGATTCGCGCTGGAACATGCGACGAAGCTGCTGATTGTGATGGGGGGCGCTGGATTGCTCAGCGCACTCTGTAGCACCCTGTCCACACTGGTCTCTCGCATGCAGTCTCAGATCGTGACCGACCACATGCATGCCATTCTGCATGCCAAGTCCGTCGAGGTTGATCTCGAATATTATGAGAATTCTCGGTACTACGATATGTTGCATCAAGCGCAACAAGAGGCTCCTTACCGCCCAACAGCTATCCTCAATTCTTTGCTTCAGATTGGACAGGACATCGTCTCACTGCTGGCGATGGTTGGGGTCTTATGGTGGTTCCATTGGGCAGTGATTCCCGTGCTCCTGATCGCGGCCTTACCCGACTTCTTGGTACGAGTCCGACATTCGAATCAGTTCTATGCCTGGGAACGCGACCGCACCCCGTTCGAGCGGAAGGCCTGGTATCTGAACTGGATGTTGACAAGGGACACGCATGCCAAAGAGATTCGGCTGTTCAACCTTGGCCCTCGGTTTCGTCAGTGGTTCCAAGAAGTAAGAGCAACCCTGCGGAAAGAGCGGTTGTCTCTAGAACAACGGTGGGCCTTCGCGGACCTCTGGGCAAAGGCCATCGGCGTGTTGGGTGTGTTCGGGGTGTATTGGTTTGTCGTGGACGGGACGCTCCAACGTGCCCTGACAATGGGTGACCTCGTGTTGTATTTTCAAGCTGTGCAACGGGGAGCCGGATACTTAGAAAGCCTGGGGGACAGCCTCTCTGGGTTATATGAAAGCAGTCTATTCCTCACCTCACTCAAGGAATTTCTCAACGTCAAATCTCGACTGGCTGTCTCGGCCACCCCACGGCGGGTGCCTCGACCGGTCCTTCAGGGCGTGACCTTCGACCACGTCCGCTTTCGCTATCCCGCGGAAGATCGGCTGGTCATCGCCGATCTACATCTCGCGATTCGTCCGGGGGAACATATCGCGATCGTGGGTGAGAATGGGGCAGGAAAGACGACCTTGGTGAAGTTGCTCTGCCGGCTCTACGATCCGGTCGAAGGGCGGATCACGATAGACGGCATAGATCTCCGGGAGTTCGACGTAACGGATCTGCGTAGTTCGATCAGCGTGATTTTCCAGGACTTCGTCAAATATCAGATGACGGCCCGTGACAATATCGGGCTCGGAGTCGTGTCGTCTCCCCTGAGCCTGGCACAAATCACCGAGGCGGCCCGGAAGGCCGGGGTGAATGAAGTCATCGAAAGGCTGCCGCAGGGCTACGAAACCATGCTGGGGAAATGGTTCGAAGGGGGTCAGGAATTGAGTGTGGGAGAATGGCAAAAGGTCGCTTTGGCACGAGCATTCCTCCGTGATTCACAGATACTGATCCTCGATGAGCCGACCAGCGCGATGGATGCGAAGGCAGAAGCCGAGCTCTTCGAGCGATTCCATGAGCTGGCGCGTGGCCGGATGGCCATCCTGATCAGCCACCGTCTCTCAACGGTCAAGATGGTCGATCACATTTACGTCGTTGCGGAAGGACACGTCGTCGAAAGCGGAACCCATGATGAGCTCATACTCTGTAATGGGCTGTATGCCAAGCTCTTCCAAACTCAGGCGCAGCACTATCGCTAAGTCAATCCGAGTTTCTGCCCGACCACCATCCAATTCACTGCCCCTCCAGACTTCTGACTACCACGTCAATAAGGCGAACATGGGCAACCTCTTCGCACTCATCTGCGACGGCACAGTTGCGACGGTAAACCAGCTCCTCAAGAGATCAGCCAGACGGTGACAAGTCCCCAGCATCTGCTAGGCCCGTCACGGGTCTAAGCATGCCATTCACCGAGGGTCTCCCTTCCGTATCGCCGAAAATACTTGCCTAGAGCCACGCAGTAGTCTCATGGCTGTTCAAAACTGTCCCCGGTTGTGAAGATATTCCCCCCCAAGGGGGGGGGTCCCCTACTCCTACGGGATAGTGGAATGGTGATGAGTGTGGTACCGTCGGCCCACAAATAAAAGAAAATTGGGGATGCAGTTGACGATCTTCTATGCCCAGGCTATAAGGTACAGGATATAGATGGAGTCACCGGAGATAAGGAGGACAGCTACTATGCCGGAAGTGGTTCAGTCGGTGACACTGGATCCAACAACCTATGCCCAGGTCGTCCTGAAGCCCAACCCCGATGTGGAGAGCACGACCTTGGACGGGGAGACAGTGCTGTTACATCTCGGCACGGGCCGCTATTACACCTTAAATCGAGTAGGGACAGCCATTTGGGAACGCTGCACGGGGGGCAACACAATCAGTGCCATCCATCAAGCCCTCTGTAACCGCTTTGACGTTTCTCCCGAGCGGGCCCATGACAATCTTGTCACCCTGGTGAACCAACTGGACCAGGAGGGGCTCCTTCAAGTTCAAGCGAAAAGGAGGTGAAGCGCAATGAACCAGAAAAAGAGAAAGACTTATGAGAAGCCGGTTCCCCAGAGCAAGAAAGAGGCTTATGAGGAGCCGGTCCTGGTGAAGCACGAATTGTTGCGTGACATCACCGCGAAGGGTTCTGGCGGCCACCATCCCAAGCATGAGCCTCACGGCCCGCGCTAAACCAAGGAGCTGGCCGGTTCGTCAGAATCGGCCAGCCATCCTGAGCAACATGAGCTGAGAAGGGCTGCATGGTCACCAGTGCAGGAGGAGCATCATGACGATGACCATGGCAACAAGGCCGTGAGCGAGTATCTTTTTTCCCTCCATGGAACGCCGGTGAGATATGCCACTGCGTCGCCCGTTCTGGCTTCACCGGTGACCAGATTGCTGAACCATTTCCAACGAGCATCGCTCAATGCTTCATCTCCCCTCAGGGTATGCTTCCAGGCTGTTCAGGAGAGAGCGGACATTCCGATGATGATTTCTTCATCGGCTCGTCGATTATTTTCGGGAACGGGCGTGGCGGTCGGGGATCGGCGACAGACCATGTGGCGATGCGAGGTCGTTCAGGAAGGAAGGCGATTGATTGCGGACTTTTACGACCAAGGACTCTTTGTTATTGATGAGGATCACGGCACGGCTCAAGGCTATCTGATCGAGCCAGAAGCCATGCACCCTGACACGATTGAATGGTTTTTCCACATCATCTTAACCGAACTGTTGAGGCGCCGAGGTCTCTATACGATCCACGCCACCGCTCTGGAAAAGGATGGGCGTGGGATCCTGATTCCAGGGAATAGCGGCCATGGCAAAACGACAGCATTTATGTCGCTGCTGCGCTCGGGGTATCGCTACCTGTCGGATGACCATCCGTTGTTTCGCGACTCTGGGACCCATGTGGAAATGCTCCCGTTCCCAAGCAAGATTGATGTAACAGAAAATACCATCTCCTATTTCCCGGAGCTCCGGAATGCTCCGGATGGAGTGCTTTGTCCCAGTTTGCGCAAGCGGTTCTTTTATGCCGAGGATCTTTATCAGACCTCGGTGGGCGACTGCTGTGAGCCAGCCATGATTCTCTTTCCCCATGTTATCGACGCTCCGCACAGTTACCTCGAGCCCCTTTCCAGGAGCCGAGCTCTCGAGGCGCTCCTTCCCCAGAGTTTGGTGGTCTATGATCCAGAGGTGGCCAGACGAGAGTTTCAAACGTTGGTCAAGCTGGTCCAACAGGTGGACTGCTATCGTCTGCACTTCGGCCAAGACATCCTTGAGTTGCCACGGCTGGTGACTCCTCTCCTAAAGAAACGAAGATAGTCGGTGAGCATCCGAGGTCTTGAGGGTAGAGAAGTAATGATGAAGTCTCAAGATTCGTTGACTTCTGTGGGGGCTTCCTTCTGCAGTTAGAGTCGCTGATGCTCACGCGTCATGAATCAGGCGAAAAGCGCAACTGGTTTTTCCGTCTGTGCCCACTCATGACAGCTTGAACCGTTCACTAAATCTCAAGCCGTGACCGAATGGCTCCCGCAGGGTCAGGTGGTTACTCGCAGAGAGCTAGGCACGCGAGAATGTGGCCTCATTTTCAAATGAACGGCTTAGGCCGAATGAGACGTCTTCATGGTCAAGGGATAGACTAATGTGAACGCCGTAAGGGGTCAGTGCTTGTGAGCGATCTTTCTCCTATTGAGAGTCGGACGCTTCTAAACTGCCTTCACCTCAGGGTGAAGCCTCACCAGCTCCAATCGCTCAGAATTGACAGGAGCCTATCGTGGGAAACCCTTTTTGATGCTGCGGCTCACCTTGGGGTTGGTCCTCTCCTTTATTTCCGCCTTAAAGACCCCAGTGTTAGCGAAATGGTCCCAAAGGGCATTCTTCAACAGCGTCGAGGAGACCTTCTCCGGAGCCAAGTCCAAAACATGAAGGTCTACGCACAACTTAGAAAGGTCTTGCAGGTGTTTTGCCAGGAAGAGGTTCCGGTTATTGTTCTCAAAGGAGCCCTACTGGCGGAACTCGTCTATCAGCACATTGGTTTGCGGACAATGGATGATGTGGATTTGCTGGTATCGAAACAAGATCTAGGCAAAGCAGAGTTCATTCTCGAGCAACTGGGCTTCTGCCCCGATGAAGCCTACAGACCTAAAGATTGGTATAAAGTCCACCATCACCACCTGGTGCCCTATGTTTCCCCTGATGGTTCAACGGTAGTCGAAATTCATCACGATATCATTCCGGTCAATGATCCCATAAAGGTGCCCATTGACAAACTTTGGGAACGTGCCCGTCCGATTCGCATCGCTTCCATACCGTGCCTAACTTTAACTTGGGAGGATCTGCTCGTACATCTTTCACATCACATTTGTGCTCAAAATGAATTCTTCGGACAGCTTAGAGAGATTTGCGACATTGCTGAACTGATTGGACGGTATGGCCAGGAAATCACATGGGATGAGTTGCTGAGAATTTCAAGAGCCTACAAGGTCGAGAAACACGTGTATTTCGCCCTCTGTCTTGCTCGGGACACACTAGGAGCGGCGATCCCGGCCGGCGTACTAAAACAATTGCGACAAGAGACTCGTCTGCTCCCGTTAGAGGAGAGGCTTATCAGGTTTATCGGATCGAAAGCGATTCTCTTATTCGACCTCTCCAAGCATCCCTTGTATGAGTGGATTCTGTTAGATGCCTTAAAAAGTGTGGTCAATTTAAGGAAAAGGACCGAGATCGTCCAGAGTATCGGAAACAATATCGTTCGCTGGTATAAGCTGGCAAGACCAAACCCCTCTAGCGTGAAGTCTGCAACCATCCGGTTGTTTGGTGGCAAAGGCCTGAGGAACGATCTGGACCGGTTCAAAGAGGCCGGTCACGGTGGGCTGAAAGGCTGACAGTTGGTAAACGCGGGTTACGAAAGCGGTTCAATATTAGCTGCTTGCGGCAAAGGAGGCGCACGCACGAGCCAAGAGCGGGATGGTGTCCACCGCGCAGGAGGAAAGACGGCTCAACCCTCGCTATCTGGGAAGGGCGTTCTCAATCGCCACCGAGCAGGCTGGGATCCAGCCTTTTCGGTTGCACGATCTGCGGCACATCTTTGCTACCCCAGGACAATGCAGAGAGGCATCGATCCGTACAAGAAGCAACGGCGTCTCGGGCATACAACACGGCTAATGACGCAACAGTACGCGCATTATTCGCCGGAAAGCCTGAGAGACGGGCTCCGGGTGTTGGAGGAGGGTCGGCCGGAGAGAGTTAGCACATATTTAGCACAATGGGCGGGAATGATCGGCTCCGAGGCTGCGAGAAATCGCGGAACCCATTGATGTGAAATGGTGAGCCGCCTGGGACTCGAACCCAGGGCCCTCGCCTTAAAAGGGCGATGCTCTACCGTCTGAGCTAGCGGCTCACCTGTAACAGGATGTTGAAAACGGCCGCCAACTTCGTTCTCGCATCGCTCAAAGCCTCAACGTACCGCAAAGAGTACGCCTCGACTTTTCTCTCGCTGCGGCCTCGTTGCCGACCGTTTTGAACATCCTGCAAAGAATGTAATTCAGGACGATGCTGACACCCACCGAGGGACATTGTCAACCCCGTTTCGTCGAGGCTGACGGGCAACGCTTACCGCTTGCGGCGCGCCGGCGCCATGGGGTCTCTCAGCATGATCGTCTCGCCACGTTTGGAGCCGGTGGAAATGATGTCGATGCGACAGCTAACCAGCTCTTCGATCCGCTTCAGATACCGCTTGGCCTGGACCGGCAACGCCTTGTAGGACACGATTCCCGTAGTGGCGGTAGACCAGCCTGGCAGCACTTCATAGACCGGTTCGCATTCCGTCAAC
>VBOJ01000033.1 GCA_005877775.1 Nitrospirota bacterium
CCGAGTTTTTCGGTCTGTCCGCAGTGTCATGAACCGAAACTTCCGCATTACACCTGCCTGAATTGCGGCACCTACAAAGGGACAGCGGTGATCGCAATCGAAGAAGCCTAACGGCTAGCAGCGAGGAGCCGTTAGCTGGGAGCGGAGCGCTGTTCACGATGAGCGTACGCTCACGGCCTGAAGGCCAACGCAAGATCCGATGAAGATCGCGGTTGATGCGATGGGTGGGGATTACGGACCGGCCCCGGCCGTCGAAGGAGCCGTGCAAGCGGCCCAAGAACTGGATATTGACGTGGTCCTGGTCGGAGATGAATCCCAGATCAGGGACCAGTTGCTTCGCCTCGGATGCTCCGATCCGCGCCTGACCATCCGACATGCGACCCAAACGGTCGGCATGCATGAGTCTCCCGCCTCGGTTGCTCGTAAGAAGCGGGACTCGTCTGTCTGGGTGGCCACCGAGTTGGTCAAAACCGGTGAGGCCAGCGCAGTGGTCAGCGCCGGCAATACCGGTGCCAGCATGGTGGCGGCCTTCTTCATTCTCGGCGTCATTAAAGGAGTGGAACGGCCGGCCATTGCGGCCACGCTGCCGACGCTGACCGGAACTGCGGTGCTCCTCGATGCCGGCGCCAACGTGGATTGCACAGCCCAGCACATTGAGCAGTTCGCCCTCATGGGCAATGAGTACGGCAAGTACTTGTTCGGAAAGCCGAGCCCCCGGATCGGCCTGCTCAGTATCGGGGAAGAAGACACGAAGGGCAACGAGCTCACCAAGGAAGCCCTGAAGCTCCTTAAAGCCAGCTCGCTGAATTTCGTCGGGAACGTAGAGGGTCGAGACGTCTTCAACGGAGGGGCGGACGTGATCGTCTGCGACGGATTCATCGGAAACGTCGCGCTGAAGATCGCGGAGGGGGTGGCCGAGACCATCAAAAAGCTTCTGCTGAAGGAGATCGCAAGTTCTCGTCTCGGGCGGCTCACCTATTTCTTCCTGGCCAGTCCGCTGAGACGCATCCGTCGCCGGATGGACTACGCGGAGTTCGGCGGCGCTCCCCTGCTGGGCGTGAACGGGATCAGTATGATCTGCCATGGACACTCGTCCGTCAAAGCGATCAAGAACGCCATTGGGCGCGCCAAGGGGCTGGCGGAGGGCCGCCTGGTCGAGCTCATCCAACGGGATATCGAGGAGAGCCTGGCGCAGCACCAACAGGGTGGCAAGGGAGAGCCATCGGCATGAGAGCCCGAATTTTGGGAACCGGGTCCTATGTTCCTGAGCGTGTACTCACGAATACTGACCTCGAACGAATGATCGCCACGTCCGATTCCTGGATTGTCGAACGAACCGGCATCCGCGAGCGCCGCATTGCCGCTCCTGGCGAGGCCTGCTCCGATCTGGGAATCAAAGCGGCCGAACGCGCCCTGGAGGCGGCGGGCCTGACCGCGGCCGATCTTGACTTGATTCTGGTGGCAACCTGCACCGGCGATTCTCCGTTGCCGTCCACGGCCTGCCTCATTCAACACCGGCTCGGCGCGGTGCGGGCAGCCGCCTGCGACATCTCGGCTGCCTGTTGCGGGTTCGTCTATGCACTGGCGGTAGGAGATGCGTACGTCAAGACCGGACTCCGGCACGTCCTGGTCGTGGGCGCCGAAGTTATGTCGGCGATCATGGATTGGACGGACAGAAGTACTTGCATCCTGTTCGGGGATGGCGCGGGCGCGGTCGTGCTGGGACCAGCCGAGGGCGAGCAAGGGATTCTTTCATCGCATTTGCATTCGGATGGGAATCTGTGGGACTTGATCTGTGTTCCGGGCGGTGGGTCCCGGATTCCCCCCTCGGACAAGATGTTGGCCGACGGCCTTCAGTATCTCAAGATGAAGGGCAATGAGACCTTCAAGGTCGCTGTCAAAACACTCGAGGAGTCGGCTCGGGAGGCGCTGTCCGCCAACCATTTCGCCGTGGAGGATCTTGATCTGTACGTGCCGCACCAAGCCAACGTCCGAATCATCAAGGCGGTCGCTGACCGACTTGGGTTGCCGATGGAGAAGGTCTTCCTTAATATGGACCGGTACGGGAACACCTCCGCTGCTTCGATCCCGCTGGCGCTGGACGAGGCGGTCAGAACGGCGCAGGTGAAGGACGGAAGTCTGGTGATGATCGCGGCATTCGGGAGCGGCCTGACCTGGGCGTCGACGTTGATTCGCTGGTAAGGAGTCGTGAAACGTGAGGCGTGAAGCGTTAGGTGACAGGCAGAAAAGCCGGCTGATCGGTCGCTTCCGTTATGACCCCTCACGCCTCACTCCTTACGCCTCACGAGGAAGTCTGAACGCGTGAGATGAAAGGAGCATGATGACAAACGAGCTACGACCACTGGAGGGAGACTGGGCGCTCATCCTCGGCGCGTCAAGCGGCTTCGGGGAGGCCACAGCGCTGGAACTGGCCAGATTGGGCATGCATGTCTTCGGGGTGCATCTGGACCGGAAGGGCACGTTGCCGAATGTTGAGCGAATCACGGGACAAATTCGGGCCGCCGGTCGGGAGGCGGTGTTCTTTAATGCCAACGCGGCCGACACCGAAAATCGTCAGGAAATTCTGAATGGCATCCAGGCCAGACTCCAAGCCGCTGGACGACCGAGTATGGTGCGTGTGCTGCTCCATTCGTTGGCGTTCGGGACCCTCAAGCCCTTCATTTCGAAAGCGCCGGCTGACGCGATCGCCAAGTCGCATTTAGACATGACGCTGGACGTCATGGCAAACAGTCTCGTCTATTGGGTTCAGGACCTGGTCGCTCGCCAGTTGATGGGCCGCGGTGGTCGTATCTTCGCCATGACCAGCGCCGGTGGCGCCCGCGTCTGGTCCACCTACGGTGCCGTGTCGGCGGCAAAGGCGGCACTGGAGTCGCATATTCGCCAGCTGACGCTCGAGCTCGCGCCGCTGGGCATCACGGCCAATGCCATTATGGCGGGGGTGACCGACACGCCGGCCCTGAGGAAAATCCCGGGATCGGACGAAATGCTCACGTTGGCCCAGCGAAAAAATCCGTCCGGCCGACTGACCACGCCGAAGGATGTGGCCGAGGCGATCGGGCTCCTGAGCCAGTCCAAGGCCCAGTGGATTACCGGCAATGTCATCTGTGTAGATGGCGGCGAATTCATCGTGGATTGAACAAAGGGCAATAGGCGCGGGGCTATGGGGGCTCAGCCTGCGCGTAGAGGCTGCTCCGCGCAAACTTTTTCCCGTTGACATTGGAAAAAGTTTCCCTCATATCATAACCCGCTATGGCTTCCGGAATAGGGTTGGTGTTTCCCGGCCAGGGCTCTCAGTCGGTCGGGATGGGGCGGGCATTGTATGAGGCTCACCCGCTTGTCCGGAAGGTGTACAAAGAGGCAGGGACGATCCTCGGATATGATGTCGCTGCATTGTGCTTCGATGGACCGGCCGAACGCCTGAACCTGACCGAATACACGCAGCCCGCCTTGCTCACAGTCAGCATTGCGGCTTTCCGCCTTCTGGAACCGCTTGGTCTCCGGCCCCTTGCTGTGGCCGGCCACAGTCTCGGTGAGTATTCGGCGCTGGTGGCTGCCGGCGGAGTGGCGTTCGGCGCTGCCGTGTCGTTGGTCCAGAAACGGGCACAGTACATGGCCGAGGCAGTCTCGCCCGGGATCGGACTGGTCGCGGCGATTCTCGGTCTGAGCGGAGAGGCGGTCCGGGAAGTTTGCCAAGAGGCGTCGGAAATTGGCATGGTAACTCTGGCGAACTTGAACTGCCCGGGCCAGGTGGTGATCGCCGGAGAGAAAGCTGCGGTCGAGCGGGCCATCGAGCTGGCCAAGACAAAGGGCTGCCGAAAGGCCATTCCTCTTCCGGTCAGCGTGCCCGTGCATACGCCGCTCATGCAGAAGGCTGCGGACCGGTTGGCCGCCGACGTGGCTGCAACGGCGTTGGCGGATTTAGAAATGCCGCTCGTCAACAATGTGGATGCCAAGCCCTTGCGACGGTTGGCCGAGGTCCGGGAGTCGCTCATTCGACAGCTTCCCTCACCGGTGCTGTGGGAAGATTCAGTCAGGGTGATGTGGGAGATAGGCGTCAGGACCTTCATCGAAGTGGGGCCCGGTACTGTGTTGACAGGCTTGGCGAAGCGGATCGTTCCAGAGGCGGTGACGCTGAACGTGCAGGATCCGAAATCACTGGAGACGACCTTGAAGACGTTAAGCGTGAATCGTTAATCGTCACTCGTCAGTCGTGGAGCATTGCGAGAACTTTGTGCATTTCGATTGACGAATGACGAATAACGAGTGACGGAGGTAGGATGGCGTTGGCAGGCAAAGTCGCGATTGTCACCGGTGCAGCCCAGGGAATCGGGCGGGCGATTGCCGAGACACTGGCTCGACACGGCGCGGACATCGTCGTGGCGGACCTGGACCCTGGACGGTCCCAAGATACGGTTGAGGCGGTCAGCAAGCTGGGTCGGCGGGCGCTGAACGTCAAGGTGAACGTGGCGGACTGGGATGACGTCAAGAGCATGACCGACCAAGTGCTCAAGGACTGGGGCAAGATTGACATCCTGGTGAACAACGCCGGGGTGACTCGTGATGGGCTGCTCGTCCGGATGAAGGAAGAAGACTGGAATCTGGTGCTTCAGGTCAATTTGAACGGCACGTTTCATTGTACGAAGGCTGTCCTTCAGGCGATGTCGAAACAACGCTCTGGACGAATCGTGAACATCGCGTCTATTGTAGGCGCCATCGGAAACGCGGGGCAGGCCAACTATGCTGCCTCCAAGGCAGCGGTCATCGGGTTTACCAAGACCGTCGCCAGGGAATATGCGAGCCGCATGATCACGGTCAATGCCGTCGCGCCAGGCTTCATCGACACGGCGATGACCCACGGCCTTCCGCCGGAGGTGAAGGAGACGCTGCAGAAGCAGATCCCGCTGGGCCGGTTAGGCCAGCCGTCAGATGTGGCCGAGGCGGTCCGCTTCCTGGTCTCGGAAGAGGCCGGCTATATCACCGGGCAGGTATTGCACGTCAACGGCGGGATGTTGATGGTATGACGGGCACGAAGTGAAGGGCAGTGCGGAGGATCAAATGGTTCAGCGCGTATCGGAGAAAGGAGGTCGGTGATGGGGAAGGAGGTGGGCAAACCAATGGCGGTCGAGGATAGGATCAAGAAAATTATCGCCGAGCAATTGGGAGTGGACGAGGATGAGGTCGTGCCTGAAGCCTCCTTCGTCGAGGACTTGGGTGCGGACTCTCTCGATACCGTCGAGCTGGTCATGGCATTCGAGGAGGAATTTGAGATCGAGATTCCGGATGAGGACGCCGAAAAGATCCTCACGGTCGGGCGTGCCATGGAATACATCAAGGAGAAAGTTTAGCAAAGCGATCAGACCATCATGATGAGCGAGCGCGTGACACGACGGGTGGTGGTGACCGGCTTGGGGCTGATCACCCCGCTCGGGACGGGAGTGGACAAGGCCTGGAAAGCGCTCTGCGACGGGAAGTCCGGCATCGTCCGGATCACGCGATTCGATCCTTCCGGGCACGCCTGCCAGATCGCGGGAGAGGTCACGGATTTCGATCCCGCCTGCGTTATCGAAAAAAAAGACATCAAAAAGATGGATACCTTTATCCACTTTGCCGTGGGTGCCAGCCAAATGGCGGTGGATGATGCGGGGCTGAAGGTCACGAAGGAGAATGCGGACCGGGTCGGAGTCTATATCGGAGCCGGCATCGGAGGCCTTCCGGGCATCGAGCACTATCACAGCATCCTTCTGCAGAAGGGACCAGACCGGGTCTCCCCTTTCTTCATCCCCATGGTGATCATCAATCTGGCCTCAGGGCAGGTGGCGATCAGGCTAGGAGCCAAGGGTCCTAATTCCTGCGCCGTCACGGCCTGCGCGACCGGCAACAATTGCATCGGAGACGCCTTTCGAATCATCCAGCGGGGCGAGGCAGAAGCCATGCTGGCCGGAGGGACGGAAGCCGCGCTGACGCCGTTGTGTGTAGCTGGGTTTGCGGCCGCGAGGGCCTTGTCCCGCCGGAATGATGATCCTGCGCGTGCGAGTCGTCCTTTTGACCGAGATCGAGACGGCTTTGTGCTCGGGGAAGGAGCTGGCGTCCTGGTGCTGGAAGAGCTGGAAACCGCCCGTCGGCGTGGAGCGAGAATTTATTGCGAGTTGGTTGGCTATGCGATGAACAGCGACGCGTACCACATCACGGCGCCCCCAGACGATGGCGAGGGAGCCGTGCGCTGCATGGAACTGGCGATCAAAGACGCAGGAGTGTCCAAAGACGAGATCGGATACATCAACGCCCATGCCACCTCCACCATGGCGGATGCCATCGAGACCCAAGCGATCAAGAAGGTGTTTGGTGACCGGGCCTATCGGATCCCGATCAGTTCGACGAAATCAATGACGGGACATCTGCTCGGCGCAGCCGGAGGGGTCGAAGCAGTCTTCAGCGTCCTGGCGATGCACCGTGGCGTCGTCCCGCCGACGATCAACCTCGAACACCCGGATCCTGCATGCGATCTCGACTATGTTCCGGGACGGTCCCGTGAAGCGACCGTCAGGGTAGCCCTCTCCAACTCCTTCGGATTCGGCGGTGTGAACGCCTGCCTCCTGTTCAAACGGCTGGATACCTGAGCCAGTGTCTCACGCCAGGAGAGAGATGAACACCATGGCGCATTCCTGCAACGATCATGAGGCAGGAACTCTTCTCGGCTACTCGTTTCGGCAACCTCGGCTCCTCGAGGAAGCGCTGACCCACAAATCCCATGTGAACGAGGCCAGGGACAAAGGTCGTAAGGACAATGAGCGGCTGGAATTCCTCGGCGATGCGGTGCTCTCCCTGATCATCAGCGAACACCTGGCCGCCTCGTCCCCTGATTCCACGGAAGGGACGCTCTCCAAGCACAAGGCCCAACTCGTGAGTGAGGCGTCACTGGCCAAGGCCGCGCGGAGGTTGGATCTGGGGAACCTGCTGCGGCTGGGGCGAGGCGAAGAACTGACACAAGGCCGGGAGAAGACCTCGTTGCTGGCGAACGCGTTGGAAGCCCTCATCGCTGCAGTCTATCTGGATGGGGGATTGGAGGCGGCCCGGGCATTCACTCTTCGTGTGCTTTCACAGGAGTTGCAGGAGTTGCAAGGAGCGGAAGGGCCGGCTGGTGTTCAGGATTACAAGACCCAGTTTCAGGAATGGTGCCAGAAACGGTCGGAGACGTTACCCCAGTACTGCACCGTCCGTGAGTCAGGTCCGGATCACCAGAAGACGTTTGAAGTCCAGTTGATGCTCCAAGGAGATGTGGTCGGGGTGGGAATCGGGCGAACCAAAAAAGAGGCGGAACAGATGGCGGCGAAACAGGCGCTGGTCCGGTCAAGGCATGGGACGTAGGAACTGTGATGTTCATGGGAGGGGAGGCGAGTGATGCTGGAAAGAGTGCAAAGATTCGTTGTTGCTGCGACGCTGGTCGTGGCGGTCGTCCTTCTTTGGAACTGGGTGGGCGTTCCGCTGGGCGCAGACAAGGCGCCGCCCGGAGATGCGGAGAACAAACAAGGGCCTCGCGCAATCATCAAAACCAAGTTCGGCGAGATGGAGATCAAGTTTTTCCCTGACGTGGCCCCCAAGCATGTCGAGAATTTCAGCAGACTGTCCAAAGAGGGCTTTTATAACGGGACCATCTTTCATCGTGTCATTCCGGGCTTCATGATCCAGGGAGGAGATCCCAACACCAAGGACCCGGCCAAGAAGGAAACCTACGGCCAGGGTGGCCCCGGCTACAACGTCAAGGCTGAGTTCAACGAGACCCCGCACAAGCGAGGCATTGTCTCCATGGCCCGAGCGCAGGACCCAGATAGCGCGGGCTCTCAGTTCTTCATCGTGGTGGAAGATTCGCGATTCCTGGACAGCAAATACACCGCGTTTGGAGAAGTAGTGAAGGGAATCGGGGTGGCCGACAAGATCGTGAATCTGCCGCGAGACGCGAAGGACAACCCGACAGAGCGGGTGGACATGACGGTCACCATTGTGGAGTAGAGTGATGAATGATGAGCGATGATTGCTGAGTGATAGGAAGAATTCGCCAGAGCAATCTTCCATTCATCACTCAGCATTCCGCATTCATCACCGGCTTAGTGACGGTGGGTGTGGTGAGGGTCTGTATGGACGTGGCCCGCTGGTTCAACTTCGCCTGGTGTGAACTGGCCCGGTAAGACAATCCGGCCGCCTTCCTGCTGCTTCGCAAGGTGCTCGGCAATCTCCGGGTGATGGGTGCGGATGTAGCCGATCAGACCGGTCAGGAAGCGTGTTGACTGCAAGCCCGAGCCTGAAAACTCGGTCACGAACTTGAGCACCCGATCCAGCACGTCGGTGGCGGTCTGTTGGTCCAGGGCTTGTTGTGGCTGCTGCTTGGCGAAGGCTTCATACTCCTTCTTCAGGTGCTCGGCAAAGACCTGTTGAGGAGCAGCCGGAATGTGCAAGGGACTGAGGGTTCGCCTGAGTGACTGGATCGCCGTAACGACTTCTCCATCCTGCCCGTCCCTCCGGTTCTGAAAATAGCTGAAGGTGACGATTTCGACCAGATTGAAGAGCCCGGCTGCCTTCTCGCCTCCCAGCTCAAACAGCTCTTTGTAGAAGTCCCGACGCGCCTGCGCAAACCGTCCTCCAGCCCGTTTCTGCTGGTATTCGTTGTTGGAGTCAAGGTAGATGCAGTCGGAAGGGCACGCGATCCGCACCACACGATGCTCGCCGCAACACTGACTGCAGATCAGGCCGCCCAAGGCCGGACACGCCCGTTTCCCTTTCCGTTGATGACAATAGACGCATTTGCTCATCAGCGTGGTTGGCCTTCCTTGCTTGGCTTGGGAGCGCCGAAGCCGTAGTCTGCAAGAGTGCGTTTCTTGTCCTGGGACTTCACCGGCGATTCAAGCCCGTTCATCTCCGCTGCGTTCCCGTACATGTACGGGACCAGGATCAGGTGTTTCGTGCGATCCACGGCGATGTCGGCGGGCGTAGGGAGGAATTCGGCAATGACGTCGAAATGACGGTCTGGCCTCATTCGCCAGATCTTTCCAGTTGTGAAATCCGACACATACATATTGCCCCACTGGTCGAAGTCCACGCCATCCAGATTACTGAATCGAGATGAGAAGAACGAGTTCGAGACGAGTTCGGTGATGGTGCCTTCGACGCTGACATCAAAGATCTTGCCCTTGGTCCAACTGACCACGATCACGTGGCCGGTCTTGGGATGCACTGCCAGGCCTCGAGGCCCGGCCAATGTGGCGTCGTGCGCCAGCACTGAGACCGCATGCTCCTTGGTTGTGTCGATCCGATAGACCATATTGGCGTTGGTGTCTGACGCGTAGAGCAGGCCATGACCGTCATGCGCCAGGTCCGCCAAGGCCGTTCCCTGCCCCTGCTCTGCTTGGGCTCGGTTCGCGAACGAGACGGTGACGAGGGGAAGGCCCGTGCTCTTGTCGAAGCCCCGGACCATGTCCAGATCAGCCACATACAGGACCTGCCCGATGATCGCCATGCCCTTGGGTGCGTGGAGAACAGTCTGGCCCTCTCCGCCCTTGATAAATTGCAGCTTGACCAATTTCCCATCCTGGTCCAGCTTCGTGATGAACCCGTTGTTGTCCCTGTGCTCGGGGTCTCCGTTGATGTTCGAGATGAAGTACTGCTCGCCCGAGGGATCGGCCAAAAAGCTCTGGGGGGTCTGGAGGCCCGTGATCTGGAGAGCAGTTGTCACGGTGGGAGCTACCATCAAGAGCAGGCATCCGGAGAGGCCCAGCAGCGCCTGTCTTCGGAAAGACCTGTTCAGCGGAATCTGAGGAAACACGGGGATCAGTGCCTTCCTCTGCCTCTGCAGACAGAAGCTTCGTGAAAACGGTGATATGCTGGTTGTCAGGGTTCCTGCATGCTAACGGACGTTCGGAAAGCCTGTCAAGGAAGCGAGCAGCCAGAAGGCATGCCCCGGCAGGCTTCCAGACATTGACTTGGATTTCCACGCCCTGCTATTGTGCAAGGATTCTGCGGAAGCTGTCAGCCTTCAGCTTTCAGCGTCCTGTAAGAATTTTCTGAAAGGTGACTGCTAATTGCCGAACGCTTGTTCAGGGAGGCTCGTGTGGCGGCACGATTGATTGACGGCAAAGCCTTGGCGCAGACAATCCGGGATCGCATCGCCAAGGACGTGGCTGACCTGCAGGCCCGGTCCGGGATCAGGCCAGGCCTGGCCGCGATTCTGGTCGGCGACGATCCGGCCTCAAAACTCTATGTGAAAAACAAACAGAAGGCCTGCGACGCGGCTGGCATCTATGTGGACGAACACAAGCTACCAGCGACCACAACTCAGGCGGAATTGCTGGCCCTCATCGAGAAGGTGAATGCCGATCCCAAAGTTCACGGAATCCTGGTCCAGCTTCCGCTGCCCATGCAGATTGACAGCAAGGTCATCTTGGATGCGGTGGATCCGCACAAGGATGCCGACGGGTTTCATCCTTACAATATGGGGCGGCTGGTGGAGGGCATGGCGATGTTTACTCCCTGCACCCCAAAGGGAGTCATCAAGATGATCGAGTCCACCGGCGTCACCATTGAAGGCAAGCGGGCGGTGGTGGTGGGCCGGAGCAACATCGTAGGCAAACCTGCCGCCCTGCTGCTGATGCACCGTCACGCGACCGTCACGGTCTGTCATTCCAAGACACGAGACCTGCCGGGGGTCTGCCGCGAGGCAGAGATCCTGGTCGTGGCGATCGGGAAAGCCAAGTTCGTGACGGCTGACATGGTGCGTGAAGGCTCGGTGGTGGTGGATGTGGGCGTGAACCGGCTGGCCGATGGTACGTTCGTGGGGGACGTGGATTTTGGACCAGTCAGTGAGCGAGCTGGCTGGATTTCTCCCGTGCCAGGCGGCGTCGGACCCATGACAATTGCCATGCTCCTGGACAACACGCTGGAATCCGCGAAACGCTTCGCGGCCCTCGCGTAGGACAATGGTTTATGGCTGATGGTTCATGGTTGATGGAAGACGCGGCGGCTGGAGCGGGTTCACGAGGGACCAGCTGACATCCGAGCGAGAGAGAGCCCGGGACTCGACCCTTGTCAGCTTTTCATGGCTCATTGACCATTAGCCATCGACCATCAACCATTCTGTAAGAGGGGGTATGGGCAACAGTCCGCGGCGCCTGAAAGAGATCCTCGACCGGGACGGCTTCGCCGTCACGGTCGAATACAACCCACCCAAGGGTACGAATGCGTCGGCTTTGCTCGACAACGCCAAAAGCTTGGTCGGACGCGTTCACGGTGTCAACGTGACCGACAACACCGCCGCCGTCATGCGGGCGAGCTCGCTGTCGATCTGCCGGCTCCTCTATGAGATGGGCCATGATCCGGTGATGCAGATCACCTGCCGGGACCGGAACCGGCTGGCGATCCAATCGGATCTGCTGGGGGCGCACCTGCTGGGCATCAGAAATATCCTCTGTCTGACCGGCGACTACCCGACCGTCGGGGACCACAAAGATGCGAAGCCGGTGTATGATTTAGACTCGGTTCAGATCATGCAACTCGTGCAGGGGCTCAACAACGGCAGGGATCTAGCCGGCAACAAGCTGGACGGCTCGACCGACTTTCTCATCGCTGCCGCCGTGACCCCTGAGGCTGATCCGCTTGGGCCGATGCTGGTAAAGTTCGAAGCCAAGGTGAATGCCGGGGCTCAGTTCTTTCAAACGCAGGCCATCTACCACCCGGAACGATTCGGAGTCTTCATGCAGGCGGTGCGCAAGTTCAAGGTGAAGGTGCTGGCCGGCATTCTGTTGCTACGCTCCGCCAAGATGGCCGAGTTCATGAACGCCAACATTCCCGGCATCTCGGTGCCGGACGAGATGATCGCAGAGCTTCGGGCTGCCGGGGACAAACATGCGCTGGATGCCGGGGTGGCGATCGCCGTCCGTTCGATCAAGGCGGTGCGGCCCCATTGCGACGGGGTGCATATCATGGCGATCAGAGCCGTGGATCGACTGTCGGAGATTCTCACCAAGGCGGAGTTGGGATAGGAAGGGAACGAGCGTGGCGGCTCGGTCTCCCTTCCGTGCTCGCAGAGCGCGCACGCAACGAGCGTTATTCGTCGCTCGTACCTCGTCGCGCGTCTCTTGCGTCGTTGCGTCTATCGCGATAGACGCAGCACACGATGACGCGGCACGCGTTGCGAGATGCGCTTCACGAGATAGGCTTCACAACAGTCGGACGCCCGCAGTTAGAAGCATCCCAGTTGCCACATGGAGAGGAAGTGAAGACAATGACGATTCCGGAGTTCCAACGGCACAAGCGTGAGCGGAAGAAGCTCATCCTCGTGACTGCGTACGACGCCCTCTTCACGCAGATCGTGGAAGAAGCCGGGATCGAGGCAATCTTGGTGGGGGACTCGCTCGGCGTCGTGGTTCAAGGGAAGAAAGATACACTGTCGGTCACGATGGAGGACATGCTCTACCACACGAAGTTGGTCGCAGGAGCTGCGAAGCGGGCGCTGGTGATCGCTGATATGCCGTTCCTGTCGTATCAAGTCAGCATCGAGGAAGCGGTCCGGAACGCAGGCCGACTCCTTCAAGTCGGGGCGACGGCGGTGAAACTGGAAGGTGGCGAGGCGGTCGTTGACCGGGTGGAAGCGATGACGCGATTCGGGATTCCCGTAATGGGGCACCTGGGTATGACGCCGCAGTCTGTGCATCGCTATGGTGGGTACAAGGTGCAGGGGAAGGAACGTGATAAGGCGGACATGCTGATAGCGGACGCCAAGTCGTTGGAGGCAGCCGGTTCCTTTGCGATCGTGTTGGAGGCGATCCCGGCCAAGCTCGCGAAAGAGATCACTGAGTCACTGACGATTCCCACCATCGGCATCGGGGCCGGCCCTCACTGCGACGGACAGGTGCTCGTGCTCTATGACCTCCTCGGCCTCTTCGATGACTTCGTGCCAAAGTTTGTGAGGCCCTACGCCCACCTCAAGGCTGACGCGCTCCAAGCGCTCCGGCGTTATAAAGAAGAAGTCGAGCAGGGCAAGTTCCCGACTGACTCCGAGAGTTACCACTAGCAGGCTGCTGAAAGAGCCCTCCAGCGGCGTTCTCACCACCCATTGCACGAGACCATGCAATGGGTACCCGGTATCCTCCTCACGTACCGGGTACCCGTTGCTCCTCCATTGCAACGGGTGAAAGCGCAGGGTCCACGCTCGCTGCGGCCTTGCTGGAGGCCTTTTTGAGCAGCCGACTTGAGAGTCCATCTATCCTCCGCTCCCTCTCCCCCGTTCGCTCTGGGCTCTGCCGCACCTAGTGTGAACTAATTGTTCCAGAAGACTAACGAACAGTGAATGGCTATGGTGCTAGTCTTACGTTACCCAATCAGTCAGGTGACCAAGTTATGGTGTTGGAATCTTATCAAGGGCGGATACGTGCGTGAACCGTCAATATACTCTCTAACATCTTTGGAGAGAGCTAGAACCTCAACACCCATGTAGATTGGAGGAATTGACTGGAGGCGGGTGAGGCCGCTGCGGGCGAGCTTGTCGGCGGCGGTGGCATTGCCGAGGAAGCGTTTGAGATTGGCGGCGGCAAGTTGGATCAGGGCCTGAAAGAAATGTCCTTGCTGGGTCTGGTGCCCGACAGCGTGCCAGAGGCCTTCGAAGACTTCGTGGCATTCCCACCAGTAGGCGAAGTTGTACAGATCGATCCCATACAGATAGTCCTCTGACTTCTCCCACTCCTCCGGCGGAAACGCAGGTGGCTTGGGTTCAGGCTGTCCGTAGGAATGTCCTCGAGGCGCTCGTCTCGGGTGCGGGGTCTTGCCTGGAACGAAGCGATAGGGTGGGAAAGGGCGGGGTGCGTAGCGCGGCCAGTTTGGATCAGGTGGTCGCGGCTCGTTCACGCCCGTTCCCCGCACGAGACCTGAAAGATCTGTCGGTCTTCAAGGCGAACCGCGACCAACTGCCGGCCATAGACGCAGCCGGCGTCCAGAGCGGTCACCTTGTCCTCCATGTGCAGGCCCAGGGCTGCCCAGTGACCGCAGATGATCATGACTCCGCTGCTCTTGCGCGTGGGAACCTGGAACCAGGGGAGAAAACCCTTCGGCACGGCCTCCAACGGTCCTGTATAAGACAACACCATTTCACCATGTACCGAGCAGACTCGTAGTCTCGTCAGCGCATTCGTGATTGCGCTGAGGCGGGTCATGCCGGTCACGTTATCGGACCATTGGGCATCATCATTCTTGTAATGGGCGCAAAGAAATTCCTGGTAGTCATCCGAGCGCAAGACCTGTTCCACTTCTCCCGCCAATTCCACTGCTTGCTGAACGGTCCATTGGGGTAAGAGTCCCGCATGGACTAGCAACAATCCGTTTTCGTAATAGGCGAGCCGCTGGTGACGCAGCCACCAGAGGACCTCCTCACGATCGGGCGCGGTCAGGACATCCTGAAATGTGTCCTTGGTCCGCCCAGGGGCGCAATCGGCCGCGACCGCGAGCAGGTGGAGGTCATGGTTGCCTAGGACTGAGACCGCTGCCGGACCAAGGTCTTTGATGAATCGAAGCACCTTGAGCGAATCCGGTCCTCGATTCACCAGGTCGCCGACGAACCAGAGCCGATCCTGGACCGGATCGTAAGGAATCTGATCCAACAGGTTCTTGAGGGCTACGAAACAGCCCTGAACATCGCCGATGGCGTAAATGGGCATTTGAAAAGTGATGAGTGATGGGTTCTGAGTGCTGAGTGTGAGACCCCCGATTAGAACGCAGAACTCATCACTCACCACCGTCAGACTCAGTCAGAATATCGCGTTGGTTTTAGGGAAGCAAGATGAAGGAAGAGGATGGAGTGGTTAGAACGCGGTCGGGTGCTCAGGGATATTTGGCTTCGATCGTGCTACGAAGACCCCCTCGGGCGGTGAATTCGCCGGTGACGCTGGCCCACACAGGTCGGCAGGCTGTCACGACATCCTGCAGGATGCGGTTGACGGCGTTCTCGTAGAAGATGCCCAGGTTGCGGTAGGAATGGATATAGAGTTTAAGCGACTTCAGCTCCAGGCAGGCTTTGTCCGGCATGTAGCAGAGCCGAATGGTTCCGAAATCCGGGAGGCCGGTCTTCGGGCAGATGGCAGTGTACTCCGGGATCTCGATCGCGATCTTGTAGCCCTTGTACTGGTTGGGCCAGGTCTCGATCTCAGGCAGCTTCGCGTCCACACCGCTTTGGGCGTGCCGCTCCGAATAGCCTAACTTGTTTGTTTTCTCCTTGCTTCTCATCGCTCCTAAAGTGCGATTTCGTGATGTGGTGATTTAGGGAAGTAGTTTTCGGCTCATCACTTCACCAGATCCTACTTCGCCACATCACACTTTCCCGACTCACACCCGCGTCATCCACTCCACTTGGCCGATTTTCTCCAACTCGAAGTACAGCGTCACCCAGGGACACATCATCTCGGGATAGACTTCGCAGTAGCCACCCTTCCGCACGCCGCCGCAGGGTCCATGGCTCATGAACTTGGGGCATTCCGCCTTGGCAGAGCCGTCAGGGATCGGGGGGCGGTTGTGCACCCCGCCAGTGTGGTGGGAACCATCTTCCTCACCTGGGATGATCACGCGAAGCGGCATAGGCCAGCCCGGATTACCTATGGGTGTCGTGACGAGACAGTTGAGACCGATGCCCGCCGTGGTCGCTCGCAAGCGAGGGCGACGCAGGCGTATCGGGGACCCGTTGCTCCCACGAATGCAATGGGTGAACAATACGTCGAGGAGACCGAGCGAGAACGGTCCCGCCGGGCGAGAGGATCGGCTGTCGCAGTAGATAACTCATGGGTAATCAGGGCTCAGTCTACACCGATTCCATGAATTGGGCAATCTCAGTGAGGTGAAGCTCCCGGACCGCGACCTCGGGGGCGTACACGACCTCATCGGCTCCCCATCCCACGACGGGCCTGGCTTCCTTGGTGATGCCGAGGATGTTCTGGAGCACCTGACGGATGTTGCCAGTGATGCGGAGGGTGTTGCCCCGGATCGGCGTTCCGATCCGGCCGTCCTCGATGCGGTAGGAATCTCCGACCACAGTACAAGTGAAATCCCCGGCTCTGAGGCCGTTCATGGCGTAGGTGTACCAGATCCTGCCGATATAGACTCCGTTCCCCACCAGTCGTAACAGGCTATCGGTTGTGTGGGGAACAGACCCTTCGATAAACACATTGGTGGCGGCGATTGACGGAGTGACGTCAAACTGCCTCCCTCCCTTGCCGGAGACGCGGAACCCATTTCGCGGCACGAGGACCTCTGCATGGTCCTGAAGGCTCAGGCCGAGTTTCTCCCGCGCCTGCGGGTCGCGCAGAAGTCGCTGCGTCTCGTAGTGGTTTGAGAGCAAGCCTGTGAGAACCCCCTCTTTGATCAAATTGATCCGGCCGGTCGGAAGCCCTTCGCAGGTGATTCTCTTGCTCCCGGCCATACCCCGGGCCGCTCCATGGTCGTAGACCGTGAGCAGCTTCGAGGCAATCGGGCGGCTGATCTCACCGAGAAAGGCTGATTGGCAAGCATAGAATGTATCGGCGCTGAGGCTGGGCAGGATGAGATTGACCATCAGATCATTGACCGGTTGTGGCCCCAAAATCACGGCATAGGTTCCGCTCGGGATGCGTCGTCCCTCGGAGGCCTCGATGGCGTTTCGCGCCGCTTCACTCCCGGCCTCTCCCTTGAACTTGGCGAGATGGGTGGTAGCTGAATACCCGCTCCCTTTGGCGTTCTGCTGTTCCACCATGGCTGTAACGAGCGAGGTCACCAGCGTGGACTCATCGGTCTGCACCTTCGGCATTCTGGTTGAGGTGATGGCGATTCGTTGCTGGATAAGGCTGACATCGCCGCCCACAATGAGGCCCAGCGAGGCCAGGTTGTCCTTCGACCCTGCGAGCGCAGCGAGTTGCGGGGAGGATGTGAAGGTCCTGAGAGCCTCGTTGATGACTTTCCAGCCGGCCTCGACGAGTGTTGCACTCTTCAGGTCCATAATGGCCGGATCGTGGTAGCGGGTCAGACGATGTGCTCCGCGACCTATTTGAGAGGTCGGTAGAGGAGCCGGCAGGGACACAAATTCTGGGTCCGGGACCGCATTTTGCCTGGCTTTCTCCAGCGCGCGGTGAACGGCGGCTGGCGAGAAATCCCGGGCCTCGCTTCCGAAGCCGACACGAGGACCCTCGTCGTCGGTTCCCGTGAAGACAGCCCTGATCCCTATCCCGTACGATTCGAAGGATTTTGGCTCCTCGACGCCGTTGCAGGGAATCTCCGACGTGAAGTTCAGTCGACAGGTGAGGTGGCCGGTGCTGGAGGCGAAGACCTCTGCTTCCTGCACATCCTTGACGCGAGAGATCTTCTGGAGCGCACGCTGGACCGTCGTCTTGAGGGTGGCAAGAGGAATCATACCCCGGTCAGACGGGCGCGGCTGCGCATGGTCGGAGCGCCGTTCCCGAGCCGCTTAGTCTGCATGGGCTGGCCCTTTCCGCAGTTGGGGATCGGGTTGAGACGGAAGTCACGTCCGACCGCATCCACCTTCATCAGATAGTCCTTGGTGTCGGCCGTCATTCCTCCGCCTCGGTAGAGTTGACCGATCTGGCCGTTCCGGATCTCGTACACCTTCTGGGCCGAGATGCTGAAGTTCTCACGTGACTCGGCAATGGACGGTGTGCGGTGTCCCACTAGGTAATAGCCCCGGTCCACCTCGGCGATGATCTGTTCGGGGTCGTGGGGACCGGCCGCAAAGACTGTATTGGACATCCGAATGAGTGGGACCAGGGATGCCTCCGTCGCCCTGTAGGAGCCGTTGGGCTCTGACTTCACAATTGCGGCGGTCTGCCGGCTATTCATGAAGCCGGTGAAGATCCCCTTCTCAATATGCACCACCTTGCGCGCCGGGGTGCCCTCATGGTCATAGACGTAATGGCCCAAACCGGGCAGATTTGGATCGGAGTAGGCGGTGACGAGCGGAGAGGCGATCTGTCGGCCTACCTGGGTATGGTTCAGATTGCGGAAGAGCCAGCTCCGGCCCGCGTAGGCCGTCTCCATTTTGAGCACCCGGTCCAGCTCGGTGGGGTGACCGATGATTTCATGTGCCTTGAGCGTGTTGTAATGAGGATCGGTGACGACGACAACTTCTTTATCGGTGGCTCTGAGGGGTGGGGCATCCACCAGCTTGAGGCAGTCCCGACCTAAGCTCGTTGCAAAGGTCAACAGGTCGAGGTGGCGGATCAGCTCGCTTCGTGTTCCTTCTGTCACCACTTCCCACCCACGCTGGTGGCCGATGTAATCGAAGAGGGACTGTTCCGCGGTCTCAGTCTCGGCCACGACCGTGCAAAACCCCAACGTGGTGGCGAAGGACTGGTCAATGACCGCCCCTTCGGAGCTTGTCAACAGTTCGCGGCTCAGCGAGGTGGAGGTGGAGATGGCGTTGAACCGGATCTTTGTGCCCAATCCCTTGACGACACGCGAGACTTCGGCTGTGTAGCGAGCGACCTCGGAGAGCGGCACTGAACGGGGATCGATGGCATATTCCGCCTTGACCGTATCCTGACGGACCTCGATCGGGGCCAGCACCAAGCTGGTCAGGCTGGTACCGAGCTCCGCGAACCGCTTTCGGATCTGTTCTTTCCGGTGCGCGTTCGCGATCGCGCGATCATAGGCATGCCGAAGACCGCTTCGCAGCAGGATGTGCAGGCGGGGGAGATCGGCGCTGCCCAGTCGGTGACCAAAATATCCGGGGGCGATCAGCGGATCGCCTGCAAACACGCGGATGCAAAAGCCAAAGACGAAATCATCTTGGGTCGTCTTGCCTGCACCATTTTCCGCTGTAGCGGATTTGACTTCCGTGATTTCGAGACGCAGGTCAGCGTAGCGACAGTGTCGAAGGCTTTTCGGAGCGCGGCGGGCCACCTCTGCCGCCATGCGTTTGATCCTGTCAAGAGTGTCAACCGTGATCGGCTTGATGCTGAAGGTACGAGCCATACCGACTGGCCTTTCAGATCGTGGTGCCTAGTTCTGGACGAGTGAGAATTTGCGTAAGTTTTTGTTATTATAGGGAAGCACCGATTCTCACGTCAAGCTGAGCCCATGGCTGGAGGCCTGAGGTGAGGCGCCACAGTGAGACGTGCTTTCTTGAGTAGGGCCAATGGCCTACCATCGGAGGCGATGCTAGGCCTTCTTTCGGGCACCGTGGGTCTTCTGTGAAGTTGCGTTGATATTCAGGACGTTATACAATTCACCATGCTCGCGCAGAAGTGCGGATGTCCGAATATTCTCATTGACATACTTCGTGGGGCTTTGCTAGACTCGACCTCTCAAAGCGAGGGAAAAAGCAGGGGTTTTCTGTTGGAGTCCTGGCATCCGCGTAGGCCTTCGTCACGACCGAAGCTCCTAGCCATCTTGAAGTAAACCAGAGTGCTACGTTTGCCGTTGGCGGAGGCATCGCCAGCGCACATTTTTGAAGGAGGCGACCAGATGAGTCTCGATTACGTGAAATTTTCACCGGGTTTTGAGCGGTTTATGCCCAAGGAATATCGGGACATGGTTGAGCACGGTCCCTTCGGCAAGAAGGTCACGGTCTCGCAGATGGGCAGCTTCAAGGAAATCCTTGAAGAGCACCCCATGTGCGCGGGCTGCGCGATGACGTTGTTCATCCGGCTCGCAATCATTTCCTTCCCGAATCCCGAAGACACGATCACGGTGGGGACCGCTGGCTGCGGTCGTCTGGCGATCTCGCAGGCGGCGATTCCCTTCGTCTATGGCAACTATGGCGACCAGAACGGCGTCGCGAGCGGATTATCGCGTGGCTTGCGGCTCCGGTTCGGCGATCAGCCCAAAGATGTGGTGGTAATGGTCGGTGACGGCGGGATGGCCGATATTGGATTTTCGGGTACCCTGCACTCCTGGTTCCGGAAGGAGAAGTTCACCACGATCATGTTGGACAACGAAGTCTATGGCAATACCGGCGGTCAGGAAAGCGGCATGACCAACCAGGGAGCGGTGCTCAAGATGGCTCCTCTAGGTAAGAAGTTTGAGAAGATGGACATGCTTGGAATGGCCAAGATAGCTGGCTGCGCCTATGTCGCCACCGTGGTGCCGAATAACCCGCGTCGCGTGGAAAGCGTGATCAAGAAAGCGGTGCTAATTGCCCGCGAAGTCGGTCCCACCTATATCCAGGCCTATACCTCCTGCAATATCGAATATGCCATCCCCACGGACAAGGTGATGGAAGACGCGAAGACCGTCGAAGACGATCGGTATAAGTTCTCCGAATACTTCACCGACGAGGCCAAGCAGTTCCTCGCTGATCGGTACGGCTATAAGGAGTTTCTCCCGAAACCCGCTGCCGCAGTGACCCAGGCATAACGCGGGCTCGTCAAGAGCGTCACAACGACGAAAGACGTGAGGAGGAGCGGCGATGGCAAAACGCTTTAACATCCGGATGGCCGGCGTGGGAGGGCAGGGGGTCGTTACGGGCTCGCATATCCTCAGCACGGCCGTCATCAACGCGGGCGGGGAGAGCACGATCGTCCCCTTCTATGGATCCGAGAAGCGCATGGCGCCGGTCGAAAGCTATGTGCGGGTCTCTGATGAGCCGATCTACGAGATCGGGGAAATCACGTTCCCGCACATCATCATCATCTTTCACCCGCAGGTCATCACCCACGGCAAGTCCTATACGATGCCGTTCTATTTCGGGTTGAAAGAAGATGGAGTGGCGCTGATCAACAACGATGGCCCCATGAAGTTGCACAAGGATCAGGCGCGCGAGCTGGAAGAGCGCCGTGCGAAGCTCTATTATCTGCCGGCCACCAAGCTCTCACTGGAAGTCGCCGGGATGGACCTGGCCACCAACATGGCGCTGATGGGCGCGATCGGATGTATCACCGGCCTGACCACCCTTGATGCCTTGGCTCAGGCGGTGAAGGACCGGTTTCTCGGGAAGGGCTTCGTGGTCTCGGGCGGTACGGCAGCTCTGGACAGCGTCGTGGAACGGAAGTTCAAGAAGAAGCAGGAGTTGATTGATAAAAACGTGGCGGTGATTAAAGCCGGGTGGGAATACGCGGAAAAGAACGGCTGGGATGAAGTGAGCAAGGCCGCAAGGAAGGCGGAGAAGGCGGAAGCCGCCGCAGTTGCCGCGGCGAAAGTCTAGCTCAGAAAGAGGCGTCAATGTATCTTGTAGCTGATATCAACGTTGAGATTTGCGCGGCCACGAGCTGTAAGCTCTGCACTCAGTTCTGCCCCGAGGCCAACACCATCCTGTATAACAACGAGGCGGGGAAAGAGAAAGGGCTCAAGTACGGATCCGCCTATGTCGCGGTCGACCGGTGTAAGGGCTGCGCGCAGTGCGTCTGGGTCTGCGACAACATGGCCAAGCACCATGCGATCAAGATGGTGATGATCGACCAGCTTCCCAATGCGGCGCTCACCGACAATGTAATCTACGGCGAAAAGTCCACGACCGCCCTCTTGACAAGCCCTGTCGTCGGGTAGAATCGGATAGAAGAGGGAGAACGAGTGGAGACCACGCAGCATAAAGAACGAATTATCGTCCCCGGGCCGGCCGGGTTCCTACCCCCTTCGGCTGCACAGTTGGGGGTGATGCTCCCGGACCCCGGTCAGGGGCTCATGTATGGAATCCTGGAGCCCAATGAAGAAGAGGTCATCGAGGAGATGGCCAGAAAGATGCTGACCAGCCCCAACGCGACGATCTTCCCGGGGCCGTTGGTGCTCTGGGCCTGGAATGATCACGCCGTCGAGAAAGCCAAGGCCGTGCTGGAGATCGCCGCCCAGATTCCCGATGTACTGATCATCCCCATGCCGGACTACCGCCCCAAGTACCCGAGGGTCGATCCGGAAGAAGTGATCAACCCAAACCATCCCAATCTCACCATCTGGGGAAACAAAATCGAGGCCTGCATCTTCGTCGGTGTCCATTGTCATTATGCCAACTTGACGCTGAAAATGATCCGGGCTGGCACAAACTGCTGCACTATGGCCATTTGCGCTGAACAGGGCCACGAAGATGCGATGCTCACCATCCGGGACTCGGACAAAGCGAAGCTCGAGCGTGTCGCGAAGGTGTTTAAGCGGGTACGCGAACAGTTGGGCATCAAGCTGCCAGGCAACGGGGAGAACGTGCGCTTCACTGGACTCCAGTCCAAGGTGCACGGCGGGAAGACTCATGCGAACCCATTGGCCTTCATGCCATCAGCGGGGGCTGTCTCCAGCGCTGCAGCTTTCGGACACAAACCGGAACAGATGAAGAGGGAAGCGTAAATTTAGGCAATGGACTTTAGACGATGGGCGATAGGCAAAGCGGATTCCCTCTGACCCGATTGCCCATGACCTCTCGCCAATAGCCTGCCCAAGAAGAGGTGGAACGATGAGCAAATCCCTGGAAGCCGAAGTCAAAACCAATCCCCAAGGCGATCCGATCACCAGCATGGAGCCCGAGCAGAAGACCAATCCACAGGGTGATCCGATCACCAGCGTGGCGGCTCCGAAGACAGACCTCAAGAAAGACCCCCACGCGGAGGCTAAGAAGCAGCGGATCGTCACGCCCGAGTATATGTTCTTCGAAGCGCCTCGGACGAAGGAGTTTATCACCGGAAGCGAATCGGCCAAGGAGGCGGTGCGTCGCTCAAATGTGGATCTGTCGATTGCCTATCCGATCACTCCACAGAGCGAGACCATGCAGCTCATCGGGGTGCTCTACGGGGAAGGCTATGTCAAGGAGTACTACCGAGGGGAAGAGGAGTACGGCGTGATGTCGGCCATCGCCGGCGCCTCCCGCGCGGGCGTGCGCTGCTTCACGGCCACCGCGGGACCGGGCACCTTGCGCGGGCTCGAGCCGATCGCGTCGTGGCCGGGCCATCGGCTGCCAGCGTTGGCCATGTTCACCTGTCGGGTCGTCAACGCGCCCCTGGCGATCCAGCCCGACAATATCGAGATCTCGTACCTGCTGAACTGTGGCATGATCGTCTTTCACGCCGAGAACCAACAGGACCTGTTCGATTTCATCATGAAGGGGTTCATCATCAGCGAACAGAACGATGTCACGCTGCCGGTGGGAGTGGCCTGCGACGGCTTCTTCGTCACCCACGCCCGCGGCTACGTGCATATGCAGGAGAAGGGGATCAAGCTGCCGCCCCGGGAGGCCTGGCGGGGCGCGGTGCCGGTGTTGGATGCGGAGAATCCGCCGGCTCGGCTGTCGCGCGACGCGCCCGTGCAGAAGTCCAACTTCATGGCCTACAACATCCACGCGGTCTGGCAGCAGGAAGTCTGGGCGGCGGTCGAGCGCTCGCGCAAATACATCAACCAGTACATGGGCGGTCTGTTGACCGCGGAGAATGTCGAGGGAGCCGATGCCATCCTGGTCGCTTCCGGCAGCGCAGCGGCCCAGTCCCGTGAGGCGATCCGGCTGTGCAAGGACAAGGGGATTCAAGTTGGCCTGATCAAGATCCGCTCGCTGCGGCCCTTCCCGATTCCCGAATTGCGGCAGCTCTGCGCGAAAGCCAAGCTGATTGTCGTTCCCGAGTTCAACTACGTGGCCTGGTTAGCCAAGGACGTGGCCGCGGCGATCTACGGGTACTCCAAGGCCAAGATCGTGGCCGGCCCGCACGTGTATGGCGGCATGTCCATGCCGGTCGAGATGATTGTCGATGAGGTAACTGGCGGACTGACCGGGAAGAAGTCCGGCAATGTCCCGATGTCGGCGATGATGGGCACCGACGTGGACCAGGCGGCGGTCGCACATTTCATGCAGAACATCTGAGCCGAACGAGAGGGAGCTGAAACACGAGAGCCCGTCCGGATCACCGGACGGGCTCTTTGTTTTTCATGAGGAGAGCATTCAGCCGTCAGCTCTCAGCCTTCAGCCAGAAAGCCCATAGCTGAAAGCTGATCACTGATCGCTCGTTCAGGTTTGTAGGTCTTCCTGGATCATCTCCTCGCTGTCCGGCATTCCGTAGGCGATGAACTTGGCATAGGAGAGGTAAATCATGCTACTGTCACGCATGGCTTTTGCCCCATGGGTCATGCGTTCCAACTTGGTCGCGTCTGCCGATTCGGAGGACCGGAGGACCGTGACCTGCTCTTCCAGGACTTTGTTGTACTGCTCCATGGCGCGCTCGACGTCGCGATAGGCTTGCATGATCGTATCAGTCATTTCTAAACTCCTGGCAATAGGCGATGGGCTATCGGCGATAGGCTTCCCCCGAGGGTCCGGGAGTCCGGTGCCTCCACCCCATAGCCCCGTGCCTCTCGCCTCGTGCCAACAAGGGTGTCATACGCGCGAGCATACACCACGGTCTTTCTGAGGGTCAACAGACCATGCCTGGCGTCAGGGCGCTCTCTCCTTCGCTTCTCCAAGTCATTTCAGGCTTCGTTGAGGTGACAGGTCCAGATGAGTTCGCTCGGCTGTGCCGCAGCGTGGCGATCCTCTCTCACCTGTTCACGCGGGATCGCGGCGCGTTGGACGCCGAGTATATGGCCGACGATGCCCTCAGGCGCGGCTATGTGGCCTATTTCTTGCCCGTGAATCTGGGGAAAGTTCAGGCACTGCTGGACGAATTGCCGGCCTCGGACCCGGTGCCGACTTCACCGGTGCGCGTTCTGGATATCGGCAGTGGTCCGGGCACTGCGGCGCTAGCGGTCTTGGATTGGATGCGTCATCAACCTTCGGGCCTTCAGAGGCCGATCGAGGTAGTCGCAGTGGACCGAACGAGGCAGGCTCTCATTGATGCGGAACGATTGTGGAACAGTTACCCTCTGATGACGGTCGCGCCGAAAGCCCGCTTGCTTCCCTTGCAGACCGACCTTGAGCGGAGCGAGCGTGTGAACGATCTCGCGACGGGCGGGCGGGAGCGGTATGAGCTGATCGTCCTCGCGAATACGTTGGGTGAGCTCTTTTGTACGTCGCGCGATCCAGTCGAGCGGCGCGCCAAGTTGGTCCACGGTCTCCTTGATCTCCTGCATCAGAGCGGCGCCCTGATGATCCTGGAACCGGCGATGCGTGACGCGTCGAGAGACCTGCACCGAGTGAGAGATGCTCTGCTGGAGGAACGGGCCTGCACAGTCTATAGCCCTTGCTTGCATGAACGGTCCTGCCCGGCGCTGGTCAAGGAAGAGGACTGGTGTCATGAGGAGCGTCCCTGGACTCCGTCCCCGCTGGTGGCCGCGATTGATCAGGAGGTGGGGTTCATGAAAGACGCGTTGAAGTTTTCCTACCTTCTGCTGCGGAAAGACGGCCGGACGATCGTGCAGCGGGAACCGACCGTGTATCGGGTGGTCAGTGAACTGCGGATAATGAAAGGGGAGAAACGGGCCTGGTTGTGTAATGAGACCGGCAGACCAGAGGTCGGACGGCTGGACCGGAATCGATCCGAGACCAATGCGGCGGTGGATGGGTGGCACCGTGGGGCGATCGTCAAGCTTGATGAGATCGTGAGGAAGGAGCGGAAAGGTCGGGAAGCCACCATCGGACGCA
>VBOJ01000129.1 GCA_005877775.1 Nitrospirota bacterium
TGACAGGACATCCGGTCAGCCAGGCGATAGCCCCGCTGCGAAACAGCCCTTGCAAATCTACGACAAGATCAAAGTTGGCTTCCCGAAGGCGCGGCACTTGCGAGAGCCAGCCACCAAACCCTGGGGCAACCGGCCACACCCTATCGAGTTCCTCAGCCCGCTCCAGCAGGCCAGCCCACTGTCGCTTGACCAACCACGTGATTGACGCGCTGGGAAAGGCTCTCCGCAGCGCAGACAATGTGGGGAGGGCATGGACCACATCCCCCATCGAGCTCGGCTTGATGATCAGAATGCGACGAAAGTCTCCCATGGGCGTTATTCGTTATTCGTTATTCGTGAAACGTCAATCGTAAGACCAAGCAGCCCGCTTATTGCGACCGATCAACGGTTACCGATTGACGCGCTTTCACGTCTTCAATGATCCACTCCACGGCCTCGATCAGTCCTGACGCAACGTAATCCGGTTGTCGCCCCTCTGCCTGCAAGTCAGCCAGCGCTTGGGCACTGGTGGGACCGGTCGTGACCAACAGGCTCTTCGCTCCAACTGCACGGGCCATCTCCATATCCCGCTTCTGATCTCCCACCATATAGGCGTCCGACAGATCAAGGCCTAGGTCGGCCACAGCTCGCTCCGCCAGAGCAGTCCCAGGTTTGCGACAGGCACAACCTTCATCAGGAGCATGAGGACAGACATAGATCGCATCCAGAGAGGCGCCTCCGGCCTCCAGGAGCGCGCGCAGCCGATCGTGGATCTGTTCCAGAGTGGAGTGGTCCAGCAGCCCCCTGGCTATCCCTGATTGGTTTGTGATCACCACCACGCGCACCCCGGCCCGATTCAAGCGGGCCACCGCCTCGACCACGCCGGGAAAAAGCTCCAGTGCGTCCGGTGCTGTCACATAGCCATTGTCCCGGTTCAATGTCCCGTCGCGGTCAAGAAAGACCGTGACGCCCCTCAAAGGAAGATGATGAGTGCTGAGTGATGAGTGCTGACTGTCGGACTTAGCATTCCGCGTTCCGCATTCATCATTCCTCGTTCTGAGCTGACGTACTGCCGCCTCATAGACTTCGTCCACTGAGATCCGGGTCATGCAGCGATGATCAATGGGGCACTCGCGCAACAAGCAAGGGGAGCACTCAACGGGGTGACGCACGATCGTGTGGCCGTTCCCAAACGGAGAGGTCGTGCGTGAATCTGTCGGTCCGAACAACGCCACCACCGGCACACCAAACGCAGCTGCCATGTGCATCGGCCCGGTATCGTTGGTCAGGAACAGCGCGCAGCGTTTGATCACTGCCATCAGTTCCCTAATGGTCGTGTACCCGGAGAGCTGGACCGGCTTGATCTGCATCCTGTCTGCGACGGCGCGTCCCAAAGTCTCCTCCCCCCGAGCCCCGACGATCACCACGCGGACCCGCCGCCCGCTGTGCGAACCCTGCTCCCGGATGAGCCGATCTGCGGTCTCGGCAAACCGTTCCGGCAGCCAGCGCTTGGCGCCGCCATAGGTGGAGCCAGGATTCAGGCCCAGGAGGAGGTCGGGATCGGCGATGTCAGTCTCGGCGAGTCGCCGATCCATTACTCGTTCTTCTTCATCAGAAAGGAACAATCGTGGAGACCTTGGCGGTCCTTCAAAGCCAAGAGGACGGAGCAAATCCAGGTAATACTGGACCTGATGCCCGATCTTCGTTCGTTCTGGTACCGTGATCGGGTCTGATAGAAGGAAACCTCTCCCGTCAGTGGCATAGCCATAGCGGCGTGGAATCCCGGCAAGGAATGTCAGCAGAGCAGCTTCGAAGGCGTTCTGGAAGAGAATCGCCAGATCAAACCGCAAACGGCGCAGAGTCCCTGCCAAGGTCCACTTCCCGGTGATCCCCACATGCCGACCAGGATCCTCATAGACGAGAACCTGATGGAGAGCAGGATGGCCCCTCAGCAATTCCGCGATTGCCGGCTTGACCAGCAAGGTAATCTCCGTCGACGGAAATAGCTCCTGCAGAGCAGCCAGGGCTGGTTCACTCATGACGGCATCGCCGATCCAGTTGGGACCCCGTACTAACAGTCTCTTGATTGATGCCTTACGCACAGACTCCCACATCATTTCTGTCTGTCACGCCCAGAACGAGTCGTTCCAGACGCTCCCGGCCTTCCAGAATTTCCGTGCCAAGACGCAATGCCAGGAATCTGTCCTTCTGGTTGAGGAGGGACACGATCTTCCCCGCATCCTTTTCGGTCGTCACCACCAGCTCGGCTCTGCAAGCCTCAGCCCTCTGTCTCACCTGTCTCAGGTCAGCACTGGTATAGACATGATGATCTGGGAAGACCAGTTCATCAAGGACCTTGATCCCTTGGTCGGCCAGCAAGGTTTGGAACGAGTTTGGGTTGCCGATCCCGCTGAAAGCAAAGGCTGTCCTCCCGGAGACTCGCTCATTTTCTTCAATTCCTCCAGTCAGAACGTCCACAAAGCCTTCTGCCTTGAACCGGATGAGGATCGGCCGGCTGTCCAGGCCGGTGGCCTTTCTGATCGGCTCCAATACAGGGTTCGACCCGGCTGCCGTATCGGCACGAGTCACCAGAATCGCCGTCGCACGGGCGGCAGTCGAGAGCGGTTCCCGGAGACGACCAGCCGGCAGCAGTGCCTGCAGGCTCGCTGGATCCGAGGCATCCACCAGCAACAAATTCACATCCCGGTATAGAGCCAGATGCTGGAACCCATCATCCAGTAGGAAGCAATCGATGGGAAACCGTTCCAGAACCCATTGGCCGAGTTTGAACCGATCCGCACCGACGGCCACCACGGCGCCTGGACACCGCCGTGCGATCAGGTACGGCTCATCGCCTGCCTCGGCTGGTCCAGCCAGAATGGCCCGGCCGTCCGAAATCAGCATAAACGGCGTTCGGGTTTGTCGGCGATAGCCACGGCTGAGGACGCCAACGCGCAGGCCGCGAGCGAGCAGCCATTCCACGATCAAGATCACAATAGGCGTCTTCCCGGTCCCACCGACCGTCAGGTTGCCCACACTCACGACACGACAGGGAAGGCTCCGCTTCGGCAGCCAGCCACGCTCGTACAGAGCGGCACGAGCCCTCATGACAAGGCCATAGGGAAAGGCCAGGACCAGAAGCGGCCAGCGCAAAAACGAGGAATGATGAATGCGGAATGATGAATGGAAAGACCGGCCACCGACGCTTCGGGGCCGGCTTGTTGAATCCGTCATACTGCGTTCATCTTTGCGAGCCAACAGGGTGTTGATTAGCTGAAGGCTTCGTTCCAAGGCTCCTTGGTTGTCAAGGACGACCTGTCGCGCTGCCTCGCCCTTGCGCCGCAGGCCAGACCGGTCTCGGAGCCATCGCGCCATCTCAGCTGTAAGTTCCTGTCCATCACGGACCTGTACCCCACCCCCGGCCCGGACGAGCAGCTCCGCCACCTCCGCACAGTGATCGGTGTGAGGTCCGAAGAAAACAGGCTTACCCCAACGGGCAGGCTCGAGAAGGTTATGTCCACCGACCGGAATCAGAGTGCCACCCACAAATGAGAGCACCGCGTGACGATAGGCGCCGGCCAGTTCCCCGCGCGTATCCAGGATCACCACTCGGGGCAAGCCTGGCTGGAACGAAGCACCTTCCGACTGCCCCAGCGCGCTGCGCCGGACGGCCAGCAGTCCCCTGGCCTTCACCACGCTTTCCACCTCGGCCGCCCGTTCAATATGCCGTGGCGCGAGCAGCAGCACCAAAGAAGGGATTTCCCGCTGCAGTCGTTGGTAGCTATCGAGCAGTTGTTCCTCCTCACCCGGATGTGTGCTGCCCGCCACGATCAGTTCTTCCTGCTCATCCACCGCGATCGTACGCCGCGACAGAGTGGTCGCTCCGCTTGTCTTGTCTGGGAGGGGCTGGTCGAACTTGACGTTCCCGGTCCGGAGCACGCGAGCTGAATCGGCGCCGAGCGCGATGATTCGCTGGGCATCCCGATCAGATTGCATGAGGCACAATGCGACAGTTTCAAGAACCTGACGAAAGAAGGGTTTGACGAGGCGATACCCTCGAAAGGATGAGGAGGAGAGCCGGCCATTGACCAAGATGGATGGGACCCTATGTCTCGATAGGGCACGAAGCAGATTCGGCCACAGCTCGGTCTCGACAAAGAGAAACAGAGTCGGGCTGAGTCGCTGCACGACACGAGTGACGACCCATGGAAAGTCCAGTGGCGCGTAGCAATGTTCAGCCACGCCTGCAAGCTGCCGTTCCACCGCCTCGCGTCCAGTTTCAGTGACCGTCGAGACCACCAGGCGATAGGTTGGATATCGGACGTGCAGTGCTCGTACCAGCGGCACCGCTGCCACCACTTCGCCGAGTGACACGGCGTGGACCCAAATGACGGGTTCGTCTGGTCTGTCTTGTCTGTTCAGTCCATTTGGTCTGTCAGATTCGTTCTGACCGAAGCGACGGAATAGACCAGCTAGACCGAATAGACCAAACAGACCGAGTCGCTCAGGCAAGCCTCGCCGGCACCGCTTCTTGGCAAGCAGAACAAGGAGAATGAAGGGAGCGGCAAGGAGTAAGAGGACGTTGTAGAGGAAGTACCACATGAGTTTGTGCGTCCGTTGCGTCCATCGCGTCATTGCGTCTATTGCGGGGCACCCATTGCAGCCTGGAGGGCACCCGTTGCAATCCCCGGAGCACCGGGTCCCTGGTCCCGGTGCAGCGTCTCCTACGCAAAAGACGCTATAGACGCCCTTGAGCCTCTACGCTAGAGACGCTACTGGCGCTATCGACGCGACTCACGCATCACTGCTTCATCGGCCTCGGCCGTGATCCTGTTGAGGGCCGTCTCAAGCTCGAGCCGCTTGGTCTCCAGGTCCTCCTCCGTCGCCCCACGAGGCACCCGGATCGGCTTCCCCCAGACGAACAGTCCTCGTCCCAGCGGATAGGGGACCATGAAGCGGTCCCAGCTCGCAAAGACTTTTTTTTTGAGCAGCTAAACGTGAGCGGCACAATCGGAAGACCGGTGGCCTTGGCCAACTGGATCACTCCAAGCTGGGCCACCTGTCGCGGGCCCTTTGGCCCGTCCGGCGTCACCACCAAATCCCTACCGGACCGTCCCAATTCAATCAAGCGCCGAAGCGCCGCCACTCCGCCTCTCGTGGTGGATCCCCGCACGGAACGAAATCCGAACCGTGAGACGATCCGATGGATTAACTCACCATCCCGGTGCTCGCTAATCAGGATATGCGCCTCGGCTCCCCGATAGACCAGGGGCATCATGAGCTGCCGCCCGTGCCAGAAGGCGATAATGATGCGCCGCCCTTGCCGATATAGCTCGTCGACCTGATCGTTCCCCTCTGTTCTGATCCGGATGACCCGGCCGAGGAGCCGGATCAGACCGGCGCCGATTGGCGGCAGCAGCGCGAGCTTGAGCCAGTTCACCATATCGTTCAACGTGAATCGTTATTCGTTAATCGCAAGAGACGGAGTCGTGTACTTTCACATTTAACGGATAACGTTTAACGGTTAACGCATCTGGTCCACGTCCTGGAATTGCATCGCATGCAGGCGCTTGTACAGCCCCCCGCGTCTTAACAGCTCTTCATGCGAGCCGACTTCCACAATACGACCTCGGTCCAGGACGGCAATCCGATCCGCGTTTTGTATCGTGGAGAGCCGGTGGGCAATCACTAACGTAGTTCGGTTCTTCATCAGGTTGGATAAGGCCATCTGGACGACCCGTTCCGACTCCGTATCCAACGCGGAGGTGGCCTCGTCGAGAATCAACAAGGGTGGATCCCTCAGGATCCCGCGCGCAATCGCCAATCGTTGGCGCTCACCGCCGGAGAGTTTCACCCCATTTTCGCCGATCACCGTCTGGTACTTGGCGGGAAGTCGCTCGATGAACTCATGCGCATAAGCCAGTTTTGCCGCTTCGACCACTTGCTCATCAGTGGCGCCTGCCCGCCCATAGGCGATGTTATGGCTGACGGTGTCATCAAAGAGCACCACATCTTGTGAGACGATCCCGATTTGCGCTCGCAGGGACTGAAGGGTGCACTCCCGAATATCCAGACCGTCAATGAGAATCTGCCCCTCGGTCGGCTCGTAGAATCGCGGCACCAAGCTCACAAGGGTGGTCTTGCCGCTTCCGCTGCTGCCGACGAACGCTACCATTTCTCCTGCGGCAACCGAGAGATCAACACCCGCAAGGGCCGTGAGCCCGTATCCTTCATACTGAAAGGTGACCCCTTTAAATTCCAGCGAACGTGTGATCCGCGGAAGCTCCGTATGACCCCGGTCAAGGTCATGCTCGTTCTCCAGGTCCAGCACGTCAAACACTCGCACTGAAGCCGACAGGGCTTGCTGAATCGTGCTGTTCGCGCCGGACATGCGTCTGATCGGTGTGTAGGCCATGAACATCGCCGCCAAGAAAGAGAAGAAGGCGCCGGGTGTCATCGAGCCGTGAATGACGAGATAGCCTCCATACCAAATGATCCCGGCGACTCCTACGACTCCAATGACCTCCATGTGAGAGGAGCCCACTGACGAGACTTGGATCGCCTTCATCGTCGTCTGTAAAAAGGCTCTATTACTGTCTTTGAACCGCCTTGCTTCCGCCTCCTCACGACCAAATGCCTTCACGATCCTGATACCGGCAAGCGCCTCCTGCAGGGTAGAGGCCATATCGGCTATTCGTTCCTGTCCCCGTGTCGCAAGAGTCCGCAGCCGCCGCCCCATACGAACCATGGTATAAGCCGAGAGGGGGATGACCACAACCGACAAGGTTGCCAGTTTCCAGTTCTGGTAAAAGATGACACCTAACATCGCAAGAAAGGTCAGACCCTGCTGGAAGGTATCTTTGAGCACCCCTGCCACAGCGTTGGCCATCAGGTTCACATCATTAATGACCCGAGAGACCAGACGACCCGAAGTATTCGTATCATGGAAGCCGACAGGCAACCGCAAGAGTTGCTGAAAGAGCTCTTGCCGAATATCTGTGATCACTCGATTCCCGACATAGTTCATCAGATAATTCTGGCCATAGTTGAATACTCCCTTGAGCACAGCGACAGCCAAAATCGCCAAAGGGAGCACGATCAGCAGCCTCTCATCCTTGTTGATGAAAATGCCATCCAACACAGGACGTACCAACCAGGCATACGCCCCTGCCAAGCCGGCCACGACCGCGGAGCAGAGAAAAGCCCCGATGAGTCGAAACCGATAGGGATTGAGATAACGGATCAGCCTGAGGAACTGCTTCATGCTTGACACTCTGCGAGCACCACAGCGGCCGCCCGCCGTGAGGCGCCCGGCTCACCCAGAGACCCCCGTACCCTGTGCAAGGCAGCCTTCATAGTATCATACGAGGTTCGATCCACAAGCAGACGAGTCGCTTCTTCGGTCAACCGGCCGGGTGTCGCGTCCTCTTGGATCAGCTCTGGTACAATCCCGCGACCGGCTACGATGTTCACCAGCCCGATCCACCTCACTCTGATCAGCCACCGCGCGATCCAATACGTGAGCCACGAGGTGCGATACATGATCACCAGCGGCGTACCGATGACGGCAGCCTGCAGCGTCGCAGTTCCAGACGCGACCAGCAAGAGATCCGCGGCCGCCATCACCTCGCTAGCCTGGTCTCGGATGACCCTGACGCTCATGCCGATGCCAGCCGACAGTTCTTCGATCAGGCCATCTCTGATGGAAGGCGCTTGCGCCACCACGAACTGGAGCCCCGGATGCGCCCCGGCCAGCTTGGCCATGGCCTGGAGCATGATCGGCAGCAGGGCACGGACCTCGCCCTCCCGACTTCCCGGCAACAGGCCGATGACGGGACCGGCTGTATCGAACCCGAACCGTTTGCGGAGCTCGGCTCGGTCATAGGACGGCGCAACCTCGTCCAGCAACGGATGCCCGACGAAGGTGCAGGAGACTCCGGCTCGGCGGTACAGTGCCTCCTCGAACGGCAGGGTGACCACCACGTGGTCCACCCGTCGTTGCATCCACTTCATGCGGCGGGGCCGCCAAGCCCAGAGCTGCGGCGCGATGTAATAAACGACTCGACGCCCGGCCTTCTTGGCGACACGAGCGAAATGGAGATTGAGGCCCGGATTATCGATCAGCACGACCAGGTCCAGCGGTTCCTCCTGAAGAATCCGCCTCAGCCTGAGGACCCGGTGGATCAAGGCTCGAACCACGGAGGGACCGATCAATCCCATCACGTCCAGTTGGCTGATGCCCTGAACCAGTTCGACGCCGGCGGCCTGCATGCGGGATCCACCGACGCCTAGTAATGAGAGGCCAGGGTCCATCGCCTTGAGGGCCTTGGCCAGATTCGCGCCGTGCACATCGCCCGAGGCCTCGCCGGTCACGATGAGAATTCGTGGCATGGTGACTACCGTAAGACGTGAGGCGTCAGGCGTAAGTAGTGACGAGACTCTTCCACTGACTCATGTTCTGTTCCCAACCCCTCACCCCTCACGCCTTACCCCTCACGGGGTTCAGTGTGCCGACGGACGAACCCGCCGATCGAGTCCAGCACCTGGTGAGCCAGAGTCAGCGCGGCAGCGCCGTCCTCGCCGGAGACTGCGGGAGGCGTCCCGGTAGCAACAGAGTGCAAGAAGGCGTCCAGTTGCAGTTTGAGCGGTTCCTCATCCCCTCCCTGTACCTGCTCGACCTCGATCTTCGGCGCTTCACCCGATTGCACCACCCGACGACAGATCACCCCCTGACGTGTGTGATAGTCGACGGAGACATAGGCATCCCGCTGAAAGAGACGCAACCGCCGCTGGCGGGTCATTGAAACGCGGCTGGCCGTCAAATTCGCGACGCAGCCGCTCCCGAACGCGATCCTGGCGTTCGCAATGTCGATCGTCGAGGAGAGGACCGGCACACCGGCAGCGCGAACCTCCTCAACCGGGCCCGGCGCGAACGACAAGACCATGTCCAAATCGTGAATCATCAGGTCAAGCACCACATCGACGTCTGTTCCCCGTTCTCCGAACGGACTCAGACGGTGACATTCGATGAAGCCCGGTTTTCCGATCGAGGGACGCACCGCTCGGACGACCGGGTTAAACCGCTCCACGTGACCAACCTGCAGGACAGAGCCGCGCTTGCGCGCCAACTCCACCAGCTCATCCGCCTCAGCTGACGTCACTGCAATCGGCTTTTCCACCAGCACGTGCACCCCGGCGTCCAGACAGGCTTTAACGACTGCGTGATGGGACGAGGTCGGCACCGCAACGCTGACGGCATCCACCTGATCCAGCAGGGCCTTCAGATCGGGATGGACAGGGGCTCCGTACCGCTCCCCGATCAACCGCGCGCGATCCGGCTTGATGTCCATGACACCGGCCAGGACCGATCCAGGTAGGCTGGCGTAGAGACGGGCGTGATGTTGCCCGAGGTGTCCCACGCCAATGACTCCAACTCTTAGCTTTCCCATAAACCCCGTGAATCGTTAACCGTGAATCGCTAGAAGACGTTACTCGTTAACTGTTCAACGTGAAGGTACAAGATTCCGTCTCTTGCGATTAACGAGGGGGCACCCATTGGATTCTGCAGCGCCATGGGTCCCGTTCACGATTCACGTCTTTAGCGGTTACCGTACAATAGTTAACGATTAACGTCTCTCGGCAATCCGACGATCGCAATGCCGGCCTGCTCAGCTTTGCGCAGCATCTCCTCTCGGTCCAGGAGCACACATCGGTCCGCCTCCAGAGCCAGAACCGAGGCTTTAACTGACGACATGGCCTCGACCGTGGTCGGACCCACCGCCGGGAGATCAAAGCGGAGGTCTTGTTGCGGCTTGCTTCGCTTCACCACGACAGCACCTTCCCGGGCCAGTACGCCGCCGCGACGTATCGCCTCATCCGTCCCCTCGACCGCCTCGACCGCCACCACGACCCGGTTCTTGACGACGACACACTGGCCGATGTCGAGCCGCCCGATTTCCTGGGCCACTTCCCAGCCATAGCGGATGTCTTCCCACTCCTTCTTGCTCGGAGCGCGCTTCGTGAGGGATCCTTCCTCGACCAGAATGCCCCGGAGCCCGAAGGTGGACTCCCGAATCTGGATCCCCTCGCTCTCCAGCTCGGTCGCCACCTCGCGCAGGATGGCATCGTCCTTCAACTGTTTCAGGCGGCTGGCCACCGCCAGCGCTCGCAGGTCCGGTCTGACAGTGGTGAAGACATGCGTCTTCTTGATTCCTCCGAGCATTACGGCTTGACGCACGCCATCGCCCTTCAACGCCTGAATGAGCTTGTTGAACTGGCCGATCTCAACCCAGTGGATTCGTTCGACGTACCGCTCCAGTTCAGGCTCTGTTTCACCGATGTGGGCGACGGCCGATATGGCGTAGCCGAGCCGCTTGGCATTCTCTGCGAAAATGATCGGAAAGCGGCCGTTGCCCGCGATGAGCCCGATCCGCTCTCCGGCATCCACCAGTATGCCGCCACGAGTCCCGCGCATCGCCCTATTCCTCGTCCTCCAGCTCTTTTCCCACCGAACGGCAAATACCACGCTTGGAGCCGTCCAGAAAGGCGATGAGCTCCATTACATCCGCATGGTCACGAAACTCGTCCCGAGCCCGCTTGATCGCTTCAGCCATCCGATGCCCAGACCGAAACAGCATTTCATAGGCCCGCTTGAGCACCGCGATGCGTTCATTGGAGAATCCCTGACGTTTGAGGCCGATCGAGTTCACCCCGTACAACTGCGCGCGATAGCCGCCCGCTGCGCGCATGAAAGGGGGAACATCCCGTCCCACCGCCGAACAGCCCCCAATCATCACATAAGTACCCACCCGGACATATTGATGAATTCCCACCAGCCCTCCGATAATCGCATGGTCGCCGATCGTGATATGCCCAGCCAAGGTCGCCGCGTTGGCCATGATCAAGTGGTTGCCCAGGTAACAATCGTGAGCCACATGGACATAGGCCATGAGAAAGTTGTGGTGGCCAATCGTCGTCACGCCCCCGCCAGGCACCGTGCCACGGTTCACGGTCACATACTCCCGAAGAATGTTGTCATGGCCGATGATCACGCGGGTCGGCTCACCTTTGTATTGGAGATGCTGGGGCGGGGTGCCGATGGAGGCATAGGGATAGAGCTGACATCGTTCCCCAATCTCGGTCCAGCCCTCCACGTAGACATGGGAGACCAAGCGGGTTCCTCGGCCGATCTTGACATGCTCACCGACCACTGAGAAGGGCCCAATCACGACATCTTGGGCCAATTCAGCGCCGGGATGAATCACTGCAGTCGGATGGATCTCCACGCGTTGGCCTCCAACAAACGTTAAAGGCGAATCATTATTCGTTAATCGCTACAGACGTGAACCGTTATTCGTTAACCGAAAGAGACTTCTCCCATTTAACGAGTAACGTCTTCCAGCGATTCACGTCTAACGAATAATGTCCCCTTCACGGTTAACGGTTTACGAATGACGATTAACGGTTTTCTCCTTTGTCCTCCACCACCATCGCGGTCAGCTCTGCCTGGCAGACTATGTCAGACTCGACGTAGGCTTTTCCCTGCATCTTCCAAAAGGGAGGGTGTCGCCTCAGGACCTCTACTTCGAAACGCAACTGGTCGCCCGGCACCACCTGCTTGCGAAACTTGGCGTTGTCCACGCCGGTCAAATAGATAAGAGGACGCCCGGACGACGGAAACGTTTTAAACAACAGCACGGCTCCCACTTGAGCCATCGCCTCAATAATCAGCACGCCGGGCATGATCGGACGATCCGGAAAGTGTCCCTGAAAAAACGGCTCATTCATGGTCACGTTCTTGATTCCCACGATGCGCCGGTCCAGTTCAAGCTCCCGAATGCGATCGACAAGCAAAAATGGGTACCGATGGGGAATCGCCGCTCGAATCTCTTCGATATCCATAGCTGACATCGGTCCCGCCTCCTGTCCAGCTTTGTCCATGCGAACGCTCCCTGAACTCTATTAAGCTGTTCAAAAACCAGCCTGACGTTCCTCGAAGTTCCTCTGGTACATAGGGCCCGACGACTCCAGGAGGTCCTCCAGGATGTTCAAAAAAGACTTCCAGCAAGGCCGCAGCGAACGAGAAGCCGTGGCCCGTTGCGTCTCCGGAGCAACGGGTACCCAAGACGTTGAGGCTTTGACGGGTACCCATTGCATGGCCTCGTGCAATGGGTGAACGAGAACGACGCTGGAGCCCTTTTTCAACATCCTGCTATTTATTCTGCCGATCAAACTCCTTCACCACCTGATCGGTCAAATCAACCGTACTCCGGTGGTACAGCACAACCCTGAGCGTACTCTCGCTTCCCTTATCCAACACCGCAGCATAGCCTTCCTTCTCTGCAACGACCTTGGCCGCCTGGTCTATTTTCTTGGAATACTCCTCGAACAGTTCCTTTTGCTTGCCCTGTATCTCTCGGTTAAAGTCTTGGAGGCGCCGCTGGTAGGCATCGAGCTTTGCCCGAAACTGTTCTTGCTTTTCCCGCCTGGCCGTCTCACTGAGCCCGCTTTCCTGAGCCTTCAGCGATTTTTCGAGCTCCTTCAAGGCCTCATCATCGGCAGCGATGATCTTTTGACGGCTGGCGGAAAATTCCTTCATCCCTTCTAGGGCACGTTTGCCGGCCGTGGATTTTTCCATGATCACCTGCTGATCGATCACGCCGACCCTGAACTCCGCTGCCAGGCCCATGGCCCCTTGGCTGAGTATCATCACAGCCGTCCCGGTTGCAGCGGCTAATGTTACGCAGTTCATGCTGCTTCGCTCCTTTCCTCTCTGACCACATTCATCACTCACCATTCAGCATTGGCCGTCATGGCGCCCCTTTATTGAACTCCTCAATGACCAGGGCTGAAATATCCAATGAGGAGTCGTGA